>JBQGCI010000472.1:0-6050 GCA_052038405.1 Acinetobacter pittii | reverse complement strand
TGGCCAACACACGGTGTTCATAAGGCCGCCATTCTGTAAATCCGCCAAGGTATGTATACACTTCTTTTGAATTGGTATGAAAAATATGGGGGCCGTATTTATGTACCAGTATACCATGCTCGTTATAGTAATCATAGGCGTTTCCCGCTATATGATTCCGGCGGTCAATGATCAATACTTTTTTATTTAGCTGTGAAGCCAGCCGCTCCGCCAGTACGCTTCCGGCAAAGCCACATCCAACAATCAGGTAATCAAACATACGATAAGGTTTTATTTTGTTTCATAGATTCAATAATAAGATCGTGCATTTCGTTCCAGGTACTGTCCCAGGACATCGTATCCAGGTAAGCGTCTATCCGCTGCCACTTGTGAATATCTCTGGTCGCAAGTTCTTCTGCTGCGTACGTTATAAAAGATACTGCATCATACACAATTTTTACAAATCCCAAGGTTCCGTAAGGGTCTATCACATCCCGTATGGGCGTAGCAATTACCGGCTTTCCTGCGGCAAGATACTCGGGTGTTTTTGTAGGGCTGATGAAGCGGGTGGATTCGTTTACAGCAAAAGGCAGTATCGCTACATCCCAGCTACTGATATAGGCGGGCAAGTCCTCATACTTTTTAGGACCCAGGTAATGAATATTATTTCTCCTCGGCAATGTAGCATCATCTATTTTAACCACCGGTCCAATCAATATAAATTGCCACTCCGGTTTCTGTGTCGCTACCGCATCGATCAGGTCAATATCGAAACGTTCATCAATAACACCGAAAAATCCAAAACGCGGAAACGGGATTTGCTGCTGATCGTCGGTATCTGATTGCAGCAGGCGCGCCTTATGAAAATGACTTTTATCAATACTACTCGGGAAACAATACACCGGAGCGGCTGATTGCGCACGTTTATGTTCATATAAACTGCGGCCACCGGTGAAGACGAGCGTTGCCGTCGACAACAATTCTTCCTCCAGTTCCAGCAATTCCGGAGGTGCAAACTTAAAGGCTGACAGCTCATCCATACAATCATATACCGTTAGCATTGGATCGAGCTGCCTGGTAAAGGGTAATGCCATCGGCGTATAATACCAGATCATATACTTTCTCACACCGAGGTCGTGAAATAGTTGTTGAAGAATCTGCACCATCACCGGCTGGGTATTACCACTGTGTTCATGGTTCATTTCGGGTGTAATTACCAAAACACCCGACTTATCGTAGCAAAGTGAATAGCTGTTGTCGCCGTTCTTAAAGATCGGCTCTTCGATGTAAATGGTACGATACATTTGAGCAAACCGGCTGATCAGATGCTGCGGCCGCTGGTAAACAAAATACCAGCGCAAGTGAGAAAATACGATTAAGTCTATTTTTTGATTCATAGAGGACTGTGCCGGATGATGGTCATCCGATTTAATTAATAAATTGATTATAGAAGAGGGAATGTATTGGTAGCATCCACTGTTATCTAAAAGTCAATTCTCATGCCTTAAGCGCTTATCGGCGGGTAGGTTAGTAACTAGCTGTAAATAAACCAAATAGAAAGTTGGGTTTCAAGGATAAAGCATTTGCAGTGTTGGGGATTGTGAACCGCCCTCTACAGCAGCGAAAATATTTCCTCACAACGGATAGACCTGCCGGGCACAGGATTGTAATGCTACATAATAGGACCGTATGCTGGTAAACGGTATAAAAAGATGACTATTCTTCCATAAAATCACCTAACATGGTTTTGATATGGGTATAGTTCTTTCTGATCTCAGCAGTATATCTTTGCCTGTCCTCGCTGCTTATCTCGTCCTCCTCCAGTAAAGCAGTAGCAATTGCTATATTATTGAGGCAATTTTTAACATCATGAAATAATGTCACCAGTAAGGGATCTTTTCTGTGAGCCATACTTGATTTTATTAGTAAAAATACTGAGAATATAATGCCAACAAAAAAGAGCCGGCAATTCGGTAAAAATATCTACAATATGTGCACAAATTTCCACATTTTCCAATTTTTAAAAGCTTTAATAAAACTTTGCTTGCTAAAGCCGTTTTTTTTGACTTATTTACAGTCCCTTACTCTAATGTACCAAACCGCCCGGAATGAAAAGAATACTCATCATAGACGATGACCCGTCGACGTGTAATTTACTCGCCTCTTTTTTGAAGAAACATCACTACCTTACCGATACCAGCCTGTCGGGTAAAGAAGCGCTGAATCTCATACAGGAAAAAAAGTTCGATCTTATTTTTTGCGATTATATCCTGACAGATATACGTGGTAAAGAAATGTTTGAAAAGATCAAGCGTATTCAGCCTAAAACCTCCGTTATCTTTATAACAGGCCATGCCAGTGTGCAGATAGCCGTTGACCTGATGAAGGCCGGCGCTTTTTATTATCTTGAAAAGCCTCTATTTCCCGAGAAGATACTGGAGTTGATGCAGTATGCTTTTGAATCGGGCGAAGTGCCTGAAAATGCCTCCCGGAGCGCTTCACAGACCGATGACGATTCTTACGTAAAAGGCATCAGCTCTGCAGCAGCTATGCTCTATAGCAATGTAAGCCTTATTGCACCAACCAATTACAGCGTGATTATCTGCGGTGAAACCGGTACCGGTAAAGAGCGGCTGGCCAGGCAAATACACCTCGAAAGCAAAAGGGCGCACGGTCCGTTTATAGCCGTCGATTGCGGCAGCCTGTCAAAAGAGCTTGCCGCCAGTGAATTATTTGGTCATGAAAAAGGTGCATTTACCGGCGCTATACAAAATAAAACGGGTGCATTTGAAATGGCCGACGGCGGTACTTTATTCCTGGATGAAATCGGCAACCTGTCGTATGATGTACAGGCTATGTTGCTGAGAGCTATACAAGAGAAACATATCCGTAAAGTAGGCGGCAGTAATGAAAAGCCGGTGAATACCCGCATCATTGTAGCTTCCAATAAAAATCTGTATGACCTGGTGAGAGAGCAACGTTTCCGCGAAGATCTTTTTCACCGCCTGAATGAGTTCACCATAGTGATACCGCCTCTAAAAGAACGGGAGGATGATCTGGGACTCTTCGTAGAGTCGTTTATTGCTATGGCAGAAAAAGATCTTGACAAAAAAATTCTTCGTCCCACACCTTCCGGAGTTGAAATGTTGGCCAATTATTCATGGCCTGGTAATGTCAGAGAGCTTAAAAATTTCATTAAACGTGTTTGCCTGCTGACACCGGCCGGCCATGCTATTTCAGAATCGCTTATTGAGCGCGAATTAAATCAACTCACATTATCGGCACAGGTTGAGAAAGCAACAGAAGTCGCAGAATCGGATATCGCTACCGATCATGATTTGAAGAACGCCTCACAAAAAGCAGAATACCGTAAGATCATGGAAGTGTTAAAGCGGGTACAATACAATAAAACAAAAGCAGCAGCCTTGCTGAATATAGACCGTAAAACACTTTACAATAAGTTGAACCTGGAGAAAAAATCAGGCCAGCCGTAATGATAACATTTTAGTTCCTGAAGGAAACACCTTCATTTTTTTCAGTGAACTTTTTATCAGTAATTACAAAAGTTCGCGCACCGTCAATCACTTCTTCATGCCACTCCCATTCGTCTAAGTTAACCGGTAAATGCGTGGTTGCGAGGTAGTGAATACTATTGGCAGTGAAACAAACTTTTTGTACCGGCGGCTTTGCATTTGCGTCGCCCATACCTGCATTGGAAAGAAATCGCTTCATATAGTTTTGTTTTGTTGAATAACAGCTATCGCGGCACTCCTAAATAACTATTAACGCTGCGATGCACTCCTGATGGTAATTAAGCAACAAAACACATGCCTCCAACCCCTTATAAAATGTTTCCAGGCAAAAGACTGTTAAAGCAAGTCCGATACGAGCAAGCGAATAAAAAACCGGGAGAACGCAGGGGATTTTATTCCCCATAATGTAGAATATCGGCAACAATCAGCGGGAGCTCATTTGATGGGTGGTTAGTGCGGCTACCATGTTAAGCAATTCTTTTATTTCAAACGGCTTTTCCATAACCGCATCAGCTCCCGCATCAGATGCCAGGGCCTTTATTTGTGGATTTGCTGACAGCATCAGTACGGGAATAGCGCTGGTATGAACGTCGGCTTTTAGCCGGCGGCAAAGTTCGAGCCCGTCCATATCTGGCAACTGCTTATCTAATATAAAAATATCTGCTTTATAGTTTAGCTGGGCCAGCAAACTTTCGGCCGAACCATGGAGCGTAACCGAATAACCCGCCTTTTCAAAAATAAACCGGGCAACTTCCAGAATCCCCATGTCATCCTCTACAAATACAATCTTTTTCATGCTCCACTTTAATTAATAGACGGAATAGTAAAATAAAAAGTTGCGCCATTGGCCGGGGTACTTGAAACGCCTATTTCACCGTTATGCCTCCTGATAATTTCATTACACAGGTATAGCCCTAATCCTATGCCCGACCTGCCTGACTCCATCAATTCAAAGGAACGATAATATTTGTCAAAGATACTTTCCTGGTCTTTTTTTGAAATACCCATTCCTTCATCAGTTACGCATACCCTGACCGCGTTCTCTGAGCGCAGGCAATCAATGGTAACAGTACTGCCATGAGGAGAATATTTCACTGCGTTAGAAATAAGATTATTTAACACCTGCCCCAACGATATTTTATCGCCATAGATCCAGGCTGTTTCACAGCGCTTTACAACAAAGCGAAAGTGAGGTGCAGCCAGCTGGTTTTCTTTAACTTTTTCGCCGATCAGTTCGTTCATCTCCAGTTTTTCTAGGTCAACAAAATACTCCTGCAGGCCGAGTTTGGTAGTATCCAGGATAACACTTACCAGGTTTACCAAACGGTCGATATGCAGGTTCATCCTGCTGATCATATCGGACAGCTCTTCTGTATTGCCCTCGTTTGAAGTTTGCTGCACCAGCTGGCCATAAGCCTTTACACTGGTTAAGGGCGTTTTCAATTCGTGGCTGGCGATACTGATAAATTCGTCTTTTTGCTGCTCCATCGCTTTTTGCCGGCTAATATCTACCGAAACCACGAGTACAGCTACAGGCTGCTTCAGACCATTGAACAGGGGCGCGGCATAATTCATTACCCAGATCACCGACTGGTCTTTCCTTTTCAGGCGTTTCTCCGCTTCGAAAGGTTGCCCCGATTGAGCCATATCATTAAACCCGTTAAAGGTCTGCTCCAGGTCGTCGGGATGCACAATATCTCTTACCGTGAGCTGCAGCATTTCCTCCATACTGTAACCCAGCATTTTCAAAAAAAAATCATTGCTGAATAGAATACGCCCGTCCAGGCTGAGCTTAAAAATGCCCGACACGCTCTGATTCACAATAGCCTTATAATTTTCTTCCGATGCTTTCAGTTTATCTTCGGCTTCCAGCCTGGCTAATTTATTCCATACCCGGCCGGCAAGCTCAATAACCAGAGAAACCTGGTCGTTAAACCACTGGTAAGGGCTGGTATGAAAGATACAAAAGATGTAACGAATACGCTGCCCTTTTATCACAGGAACATATAAAGCGGCGCGCATTAAACCTAAAGCGGGGTGCTTAGGCGCGGCAGGCTCTGCATCCTCCTGTTGTAATGTAAATGGTATACCCTGGGAGAACTGCTCCAGTTTATTACGATGTACCAGCTCAGATAACCGTAGAAGGCCGGCAGGCAGTGGTTGCGCCACCTGCTCCCAACTGGCGATGAGGTGCACGGTATCCTGGTCTTCATCCACTTTCATATAAGTACAGGCAGCAGCGCCGAGGTAAGTGCGTGCATTCTCTCCGATCGCATCAACCATATCTTTGAGGCTGGCTGCCTTTAACAAAGCCACACTGCAATAAGCCGAAAAAGATTGGTTCATGTCATGCCGCTTCCGCTCGGTGATATCGGTTAGCAGAACCATGAACCGGTCGCCCTCCATTTGGGTCACCAACACATCCAGCCACTGGTTTTCTTTTATACGCGTTTCAAAACGTGCAGGAGCCCCTGTATCTTTTACCTGCCCGCAATAGCGGAACCAGGGCTGATCTTTCCTGGCAGGTAACGCCGCTTC
>JBQGCI010000471.1:0-1871 GCA_052038405.1 Acinetobacter pittii | reverse complement strand
TACAGTTGGAACAGCCCGAAACCAAAGAGGGCTTTTACAAAGATGTGGCAGTTTATGCTTATCCGGCTAATTCAGCTAATGCTTTTAGTGAAACAGTAACCATACCTTCAGTAACGACCAGCACAGGAGAGAAGGCTCCCTACCTGGCCTTTCCGGGTGATGACAGCAAAACATTCAGAAGTGACAGTTCCTGCTGGATACAGTATAAATATCCAAAGCCATTCACACTTCGTTCTTTAACTACACATACCGGTTCCAGGCAATACCAGGCTCAGCGCTTTATCGTACAATCCAGCAATGATGGCATAGTTTTCAATACAGTGATCAAATTAACGCCGCCCCGGCATGGCTGGCAAAATGATGATGAAGACCATACATTTTCTATTCCTCCAATCACCGCAAAGTATTTCCGTTTCGTATTTGAAAAAGAAGGAACAGAGCCCGGGTCAGAAGACCTGGATGCTGCTAAATGGAAGCCTACTTTAAAAATAATGGGCATCTACCTCAGCGATGAGCCGGTTATTAACCAGTACCAGGCAAAAAATGCCAGTGTTTGGCGAGTGGCGGAAAATACTACGGATCAAATGGTACCAACAACGGATGCAGTTCCCTTTAAAAGTATCGTTAACCTGAGCTCCAAAATGGATAAAGAAGGCCATCTTAAATGGAAGCCATCTTCAGGCGAGTGGGTGATTGTCCGTATTGGTCATACATCAACCGGTCATACCAACGCTACCGGCGGTGCTGCCAGGGGCCTGGAGTGCGATAAGTTTGATCCGGCTGCTATTAAACTGCAGTTCGATAACTGGTATGCGAAGGCATTCGAGAAAACGGATCCGGGCCTGGCTAAAGAAGTACTGAAAATATTTTATATTGATAGCTGGGAGGCCGGGAGCCAGAACTGGAACAAAACCTTCGCAACTGAGTTTAAAAAAAGAAGAGGCTATGATCTGATGCCTTATTTGCTGGTAATGACAGGTACCCCGGTTAATGATGCTGCTACTTCTGAAAAGATATTGCATGATGTAAGGGAAACGCTGGCTGAGTTGGTGAACGATGTTTTTTATGTAACCCTTCGTAAACTGGCTGATCAAAAAGGCCTGGGCTTTACAGCCGAAAATGTGGCACCTACTATGGTAAGCGACGGATTACTGCATTTTAAAACAGTGGATTTCCCAACCGGTGAATTTTGGCTAAAAAGTCCTACCCACGATAAACCCAATGATATGTTTGATGCGGTCAGCGCTGCACATATTTATGGTAAGAAAATCGTGCAGGCAGAATCTTTCACCAACCTGCGAATGGAGTGGAATGAGCACCCAGGTAATATTAAAGCTGTCGGCGACCGCAACTTTGCGATGGGTATGAATAAGCCCATTATACATGTGTTGACGCATAATCCATGGATCGATCGCAAACCGGGCATGACGCTGGGTAGTATCGGTTTGTTTTTTCAAAGAGATCAAACCTGGTTCAATCAAAGCAAGGCCTGGGTAGATTATATGGCAAGGGTATCTGCTTTATTGCAACAGGGTAAGCCTGTGGCGGATATTGCCGTATTTATTGGAGAAGAAGTGCCCAGACGTTCAATTTTACCCGACAGGCTGGTGAGTAGCTTGCCGGGTATATTTGGAAAAGAAAGAGTGGCTTCGGAAAAGTTAAGGTCGGAAAACAAAGGACAGCCTCAAAGGGTTATACCGGTTGGGGTGGGGCATTCTGCTAATATGGCGGATCCGGAAGACTGGACGGATGCATTAAGAGGTTATAAATACGATTGCTTCAACCCCGACGTCTTGTTAAAAGCAAAAGTGGTTGATGGACAAGTGGTGTTCCCTTCAGGAGCCAGGTATAAAATAGTAGTGTTTCCTGGT
>JBQGCI010000470.1:0-4198 GCA_052038405.1 Acinetobacter pittii | reverse complement strand
GCAACTACTTGTTTAAGGACACTATTATTCAACACAGCTACGTCAGCCTTATAAGATGTAGTCGGTTTCAGGTCGTATGCAGGTTGCATGTTAGTAGCAGGTAAAATACCAATCAGCCCAATATTTTTTGAATCTATTATAACGGTCTTGCCTGTTTCAAAACGCTTACGGTATATCTCATACTTTTTACCACCGTTTTCGTCGCTAATAACCGAATCGCTTAGCCGCTCAAAATCTTTTAATGTTGACACTTTTTCTTTTGCACCCCCCACATACACATCAATCGTATCATTGGCAATAAACTGCAGCTTTGTTTGATCCGCTTGAGGCATACGGATCCAGTCAGCACCGAACAATGCCGGCGACAGTTTATATATGCGGGTAACCTGATTGGTAAATAATGGGGCTCCTTCATCCAACCAGGCATTGTAAACACACCCATCACATTTCAGATCCCTGATCATTTCAAAAGCAGGCGCCGCTTTTATACTCCTGTCACCGGATGCTATAGCGATAGCAGCAATAATCGCCTGTCCGGCTTTTGTGTTGGGAAAAGATATTCTTAATATCCCGTCCGATACTTTTGCCGTCACCGTCTTTTTTAATGCTTTATTCGCTCCCGCTTCCTTCCAGATATCCAAATCTTTTATTACAGTCTGACCGTTAACGGCCACATCGAACAAACGCATCGCCGCTGCTTCCATCACTCCGCCCACACCTAGCCAGGGTTCAACAAAATATAATTCAATTTCATAACTGCCATTAGGTAGCGGGAACTGGTAACAGAGTTGATCGAGTCCATACCTGAATGATTGAAATAACTCCCAATCCTTGGTGCCCTTTATCGCGGCATTGGTTCGTCGCTGGCTGGCAAAAAAAGCCGGCATATCCTCAAAAGCCCTGGTCCAGGAAGAAGAGCCCCAATACTTATTCCCTGCATTGGATGGCAAAGCTCTGTCAGCACTCCACTTATTTCCCCATTCGTCAACATAATCAGCACCGCCACTATTAACCCGGTACACGTAGTTGAATCCTGGTTTGGGTTTTAGCAGGGAGGTTGCCGAAGGTTTTAAGGCGGCTACTCCCGGCGCTTGGGGCAGATGATCCAGGAAAATTGTATCCCTGGCTACTGATTTGCCATTTACGTAACCTACTGCATATAAAACATTATATTGAATGTTGGATTTATTAAAAATAAAATGCGTACCAAATCCGTTGTGTTTTTGCTTACCCAAAGATATTTTCCCCAGGTCATTAAAGAGTTCCACCTCGTCACAATTTGAATAAACCATGATCGAATCTTTTAAGCCGGGCTTCATCCAACGGTTCGGCCAGGTGTGAGATGCGATATATACCATTGGTTCTTTTGAAGCAGAAACATAATGACTACGGAACATATAGAAAATATCAGTAGGCTCCTCCCAGGGCGTTAGCATCCCCTTGTAGTTTACCGGCCCGATCCGGTCTAACTCTCTCAACCCTTCTCCACCCTGTACCCTGCCCGGGTTATCATGCGAAGTCAGCAACCAGAAAAAATGCCCTGCCACGCTATCTTTCACTGATTCCGCCAAACGTACTTTCTTTTCCATTAATTGGGTAAACCGATCTTCACTAACCGGGCCGTTTTGTTGATATCCGCCTTCGGTATGAAGATCGAGCGTACGCCAGGCACCATACTCCCCCACCAGTACCTGCTTCTTCAAATCTTCACCATAAATATCCGGGTTGCCTCCATAAGTGCCTGTCCAGTTCTGCGGCACATCCCAGTCCGTACCCTCCCCACCATTACAGGTAGTAACTAACCTTTGTGAAGCTGATGTAGGATCCAGCTCGCGTATCAATTGCGTACACTCTCTGGCAAACGCTTCAGGTATCTTACTTTCATTTTGCAATCCCCACAATACTACTGCAGGATCGTTTCTCCTTTCTATAACCCACTCTTTAAGCAGTTGCTTAAAGTTAGCCTTGAATTCAGGCGTATCATACCAAACATGCGCAGACAATTGCGTCCACCACAATATGCCTTTCTGGTTAAACAGTTTTCCATACAAGAGATTATGAGGCTGATGACCGTCTCGGAAAGCATTGAATCCTGCGGCTTCCATCCACTTAACCCTTGCAACAACCTGCTCCTTTGAAAAGGCATGGCTTTGTCCTATTAAATGCTCATATTCGGCCACCCCATTGATGAATACAGGTTTACCATTGAGATAAAACTGGTTGGTGGCGGTTTTCCAGTTAACGGTTCTGAATCCAAACTCTGTTTCCAGCCGGTCAACCTCCCTGCTTCCTGCTTTTATGATGGATACGATCTTATACAAATAAGGATCTTCTACGGACCAAAGATTTACTTTATTAATACCGATATTCTTTGTTGAAAGTTCAAAATTGCTGTTCGCTTTAAGAGATCCTTTCTCCGTAACCGTGTTTATGATGGCACCCTTTTTATCAACAAGGTTATGAATAACGGTAAATGACTTTGGCTGTGTACCATAATTTTTGATACTGGTATTAATGTTCAACACCGCAGCCTTGCCACTAAGCGTTGCCCAGGCATGTACGCCAAACGGTTCAATCCGTAAGTCGTTGGTTACAATGAGTTGAACGGGTCGGAATATACCCATGGGCTGCGATCCCTCGCTAAACCCACGTTCATCGCTACATCCGCCACATACCCACGGAAGGTCTTTAATAAACGGAGGATGCCATGCACGAACAGCCAGCAGGTTATCGGTCCCGTCTGTTTTGATATAATTAGTTACGTCAATGGTAAAAGTGGTACGGCCACCTGCGTGCTCCCCCACCTTTTGCTCATTCAAATAAACCGTTGCATAAGACCCAACGCCCTCAAAAAACAGGAAGAACCGTTTTCCGGCTTTCGACTGTTTTAACTTAACGGCTCTGCGGTACCATGCATCACCATGTTTATTGCCATGCAGCAAACGGCGATAACCATGATAATCATCCCAATTGTGCGGAACAGTTACAGGCTTCCATTTACTATCATCAAACTTAGTTTGAAAAGCAGGCGCAACAGGGTTTTCATCGTTTCCTGCAATAGTACGCCAGTTACTGTTTAAGTCTATTGCCATCCGTTTCACCAAAGGCTGCCCGATGGCATCGCTACTCAATAAAAAACTACCAATGATCACCAGCATTGTTATAACCGGGACCATTGTTTTGCTCCTGCAAGCCGGGTTCCTGCTTACATCAATGATAATTAATTTTTTAAACACGTTTTTATTGTTGCCGCAGTGATCCATTAAATTGATAAGTGCTGTTTTTTTCTGTTGACATATTTACCACCCGATCTTTATAACGAAGCTGTAAGGGCTGGCCGGCGAGGGATTTAACACCAACCGTTTGCAATATCCCCTTACTCCATTTTATAGAAAATTCGAATCCGCCACGGGCTTTCAATCCTTTCACTTCTCCGTCGGGCAATGCCGAAGGCAATGCAGGTAATATATCTATATACTTTGTATGACTTTGTAGTAACATTTCTCCGATACCGGCAGCGCCTCCAAAGTTCCCGTCAATCTGGAAGGGCGGATGCGCGTCCAGCAAATTGGGATAACTTCCTGCGCCACCCTTTACCGGGCTTAATAACATTTGTATGAGTTGATAAGTATGATCGCCATCTAAAAAGCGGGCCCATAGATTGATCTTCCAACCCAGGCTCCAGCCGGTAGCTGCATCACCTCTGTATATCAACGATTGCCTGGCAGCTTTCATCATCTCAGGTGTTTGCTCCCAATTAATCTCACTGCCCGGATACACCGCCCATAAATGAGACACATGGCGATGCTTATCGGTTGTATCATCCACATCCTGCATCCACTCCTGCAACTGGCCATGACGGCCAATCCTATTGGAAGCAATCTGGTTATACTGCGTTTCCAGTTTTTTTCGGAAAGTCTCATCCACCTTCAGAACAGTACTGGCATCTATCACGGACTTAAATAAATTCCGGATGATCTGGTGATCCATAGTTGGTCCGGCCACTAAGCCGCCATGCTCAGGCGAGTTGGACGGCGTGCTGATTAAATAGCCGGTTTCAGGATCTTTAACCAGGAAGGCGCTAAAGAATTCCGCAGCACTCCTCATCAGCGGGTAAGCGATATCTTTTAGAAATTGGTTGCTTTGTGTATAGAGATAGTGCTGCCATAAATGGTCGCAGAGCCAGGCGCCACCCGTA
>JBQGCI010000469.1:0-17006 GCA_052038405.1 Acinetobacter pittii | reverse complement strand
TCATTTTGCATCTTTGAAGGAAGACCTGGAGTTGGGCATTGAAACCATACAGCGGAGGAGTGAAGGCCTGATGCAGTTTGCAGCAACCTATCGCACGCTAAATAAAATAAGCAGTTCCGGTAAACAATCTTTCCTGGCAGGTGATCTGTTTGAAAATGTATTGCAATTATTAGGTCCCAGGCTGGAACAACGGGCTATCCATGCCGATATTTTTAAAAGACCCTTTACTGAAATTGAGCGCCGACCGGCATTTGATCGAACAGGTATTGATCAACCTGGTGCTCAACGCTATTGATGCCTTGAAAGATGTGCGCGATCCTAAAATGATACTTTCGGGTTACCTCAATAACGATGGTCGTGTAATGATTACCGTTGCCGATAACGGGGCGGGGATTACGGCCGATGTAATGGAAAAAGTATTTATTCCCTTTTTTAGTACCAAATCAAGCGGAAGCGGCATCGGTTTAAGTCTTTGTAAACAGATCATGCTACTACATAAGGGAAATATTCACGTAAAGTCTATACCCGGTTCGGGTACCATTTTTTATCTGCAGTTTTAGAACCGGTTTAAATTTTAAGTTGAGATTTTACGCATTTTTGAGCGAACAAGGCGTCCCGAACTTTCGGGATGTAGCATAGCAGTATATCTGACGAAAAATTCAACGCACCGGCCTGCTGCAAACAGGGTTGCCGACAGCGCCCTAATAAGGATAATGAATAATGGTTGAACTGACTTTCAAAGAGGTGTGGTATTATTTGCCTCTTCCTCCCCTGAAACATAGTCGGGCACTACCGTTTTTTTAAACGTAAAATTTCTTTGTACCAGGTAGCTAACTATAATCAATATAACCGTGGTGCCTAATTGGGCAAATGTGGGATATATATGTAAGAATTCAACGGCCAGTTTTAATAGCAGCCAGTTCAAAAACAGGTTCAATAAACAAACCAGCAAATACCTGAAAAACTGCACCCGGCCCTTGATCTTACTGTCATCAAATACCACATATTTCATCAGGAAAAATCCCCATAATAATGCTACCGTAAACGATATGGCCAGTGATACGGTATAGGATTCAAATGCAAAAAAGCCAAGGTTAACATTCTGGCTGCCCACAATATAATGGTAAGCGACATAAAATGTTATAAGCCCCAATAGCGTGTTAGACGCACCTGTGGCAAGATAGCGGAAGGTTTGAAGAGTCATGAACTTTTTGAAAAGCGGATAAAAAAAGTCAATAACCGGTAAAATAAAATTCCTGGCCCGATAAAAATGTTGACGCATCGGCCGCGAAGATATTGCTATTTACAGCTATTTATGAAGTATTGGGTGTTATATTTCCACCGTAATGTAGTCCGCTGTAAAAAGTTACTCACCCATTGATTTGAAGCGGATCGCCGGTTAGTCGGGTGCCTCTAAATCGCGAACCGAAAAAATCTTGTACGTTTGCACGAAAATTAAAGATCGTATGAGCATTGTAGCGGAATTGAAACCTGTTGTGCTGGGCGCTTTAAACCAGTTGTACGGACAGGATTTTGGACAGGATGTAATTTCCATCAATATAACCAAGCCCGAATTTGAAGGCGATTACACTTTGGTGCTTTTTTCTTTTATCAAACAGCTGAAAAAGAAGCCGGAAGAAATAGGAGCCGAGATAGGCCAATACCTGGTCTCCAATAATCCGCAGCTCATTACGGCTTTTAATGTCATCAAGGGTTTTTTGAATCTATCAATCAATCAAAATTACTGGAAGCAATATCTGGAGACGAAATATGCGGTGACCGATTTCAAACAAACAACAGACGCCCCTCAAAAGATCATGCTGGAATATGCTTCCCCCAATACCAATAAGCCTTTACACCTGGGGCATCTAAGGAACATATTCCTGGGCTGGAGCGTTTCCGAAATCTTAAAACAGCAGGGCGATGAAGTGTTTAAAAGCTCCATCTCCAACGACAGGGGTATTCATATCTGCAAGTCGATGGTGGCCTGGGAACAGTTTGCCAACGGCCAAACGCCGGAACAGGCCGGGGTAAAAGGTGATCACCTGGTGGGCGACTATTATGTACTCTTTGGCGCTAAACATAAAGAGCAGATGGCCGGATTGATCGAAGCCGGCATGAGCAGGGAAGAAGCTGATAAGAATACGCCTATTATGAAAGCTGCCCAGCAAATGCTGGTAGACTGGGAGCGTGGCAATACCGCCGTTGTAGCACTTTGGGAAAAAATGAATGGGTGGGTATACGAGGGATTTAGTAAAACCTATAACCGTATCGGCGCTGACTTTGATAAGAACTATTATGAAAGCCAAACCTACCTGCTGGGTAAAGAATTTGTACAGGAGGGATTGAGTAAAGGTGTTTTTTATCAGAAAGAAGATGGAAGCGTGTGGATCGATTTAACGCCGGACGGACTGGACGAAAAGATCGTACAACGCAAAGACGGCACTTCGGTATACATCACGCAGGACTTAGGCCTGGCAGACGAAAAGTATAAAGATTTTCCTTACGACGAAAGCATTTATGTAATTGCAGACGAGCAGAATTACCACATGAAGGTATTAAAGCTCATTTTACAAAAGCTGGGTAAGCCTTATGCCGACAGGATCCACCATTTAAGTTATGGAATGGTAGAACTGCCCACGGGGCGTATGAAAACTCGCGAAGGAACGGTAGTAGATGCAGATGATTTGATGGATGAGCTGGTTACTGTAGCAGCAGCCAAAACGGAGGAGCTGGGTAAGGTGAGCGGATTTTCCGAAGCCGAACTGACGGAGCTGTATGAAACCATTGCTTTAGGCGCTTTGAAATTCTTCCTGCTACGCGTAGATCCTAAAAAACGGATGGTATTTAACCCGGAAGAAAGTATCGATTTTCACGGTTTTACCGGTCCGTTCATCCAGTATACCCATGCGCGTATTAAATCGGTATTAAGGAGTGAGACAATCGATCAGCAGTCTGCAATTGCAGGAGATCTGTTGCCGCTGGAAAAGGACCTGGTGTTTTTACTGGAACAATTCAACGTGGTTGTACAGCAGGCTGCATCTGAATTTAATCCATCGCTGTTGGCCATTTATGCCTTTAACCTGGCGAAGCTGTTTAATAGTTTTTATGCCGCCCATTCGATACGGAATGCCGAAAGTGATGAGAAAAAGCAGTTACGCTTAAAAATTTCTACATTAACAGCGAATACTATTGCCGCTGCTATGAGGTTATTAGGTATTAAAGTTCCGGAAAGGATGTAATAAGATTTTATCTGGATTATAAGAAGGTTGCGGAATGAGCTCCCAGCATTGTTCCGCGATTTTTATCTTCCAGGAACCTGCATCCGTACACGATAGGCTATATTTTTCACTCATTAGTGAGTAATTTTGGGTTTGTAGCAAGTAATACTTATACTAATCATCATAATCATGAGTAATTCGCTTGTTTGCATACTGGTGTTGATGAGCTTGATGGCAACCACCTGCGATAGCCCCGGGGAACCGCGGCGGTCGGAAGGTGCCGACTCTCTTGACATGCCCTCAAAGGCTCCCTGGTTGAAAGACAAGTACAACCACGTGGTGGAGATAGCAACCAGGCATGTTGCCCGTTTGGGTGAAGATATTTTGATTGATATTCCTTTAGCGGCGCATCCGGAGAGCGGGCTGGTGTTTTTTCTGAATGCAGCTGTACCGGTAGAAAGGTTAGCGAAGTATGAGGGGTTTTACCCTGAAGTTAAGGAAATGACTGTTGTCGTGCCCGATTGGGAATTCTATGACAGGCTGGCCGCTGACGCTACCAGGAAAGGCATTGCCCTGGAGCCTGCCATCACCAACCTGTATTATCATATTTTGCGTGAGGAGGGAAAGGTAAAGGTAGATAGCATCCGCATTTCAGGAAACGGGCATCCGGAACTGGAGTTTCAAAAGCCTGTAACGCCAAAAGAGATGCTGGTGGTATATCGTACCGAAAGTTATGGTTCGGTTTGTTGCCCCAGGGATCCCCGATGGAACATTGAGGATGACGGCGCTGGCTTTATTAAGGCTTTTGAACAGCGGAACAAGGTTCAGATCAGTGCCACCTACCGGCAAAATAATGGCAGGGAAGGGGAACATACTATCTTCTATACCCTGCCTAAACTAACAACGCAACAACGCTTAAGTTTTATACTCGAAAAGCGTTCACAGTGGATCGTCAATAAAGCAACCCAAGAAATCGCTTTTCAACCGCAGGTATTTACGCCGCAACTGGTACCGGTTATCAAAAAGGGCTTTAACAAGATGACTGTTTTATAAGCAAAGGGCCGCCAGGCCGGCATGACCGGATGTGTGTCTTCGACTTATTGAGTCTTATTTTGCCGACGGAAGGCAGCCGTGCTCATTGCCTGATTGTTATTTATATTGCAAAACTATTTGTTGGGCTTGGTTATGTTACCTTTTTAAGCCTGAAATTGATAAAAGGCGTTACACGTTGTCCGATTCTGTTGAAAAGTCCGATTTGTACTACGGTTCCTGTTTTGCACTTGTTGATTAATCCTATCTGTATTCCTTTTGCGCTTGTTGCGATGTTTGCCAGTGCAGCAACAGACACTCCCTTTAATGTGCAGATTTTATTGATCAAACCACTAATTTGGATACCTTCAATTTCATAACAATAACCCGAAAGCCCATTTACAAAAAATCCGTGGTTGTAAGTTTCATTAACTCCTCCTATACTGGCCGAAATTCCATTGATGTGTGTCCCATATTTTGGGTAACCATGAATCAAACTGTCATAGCCGTAATTTGAAAAAAAACTCGTCCGATTGCCATTGTTATCCTTAGCGCCGATCAGTCCATACATCATGCCCCATAAGCCTCCAACAATTCCGAGAGGTCCAACTTCTACATTAAGTCCATCAACTTTTACAAAAAGGGTATCGTTCCAGGCTGACCAGGGCTGCGCTGTTAAACCAATGGCAATTCCTTTTACAACTTTATGTTTTTTAACGGGTGTCCAGCTAAAAAAACTTGTGTCAACAATTAACGGAAACGACTCTTGTCCCCTACTTGCGGAGCAAAAGAAAATGCTTATTGTCAATATTAATAATATATGTTTATGCATTCAAGATCAAATTACGTGCAACGGCCGGGGCTTGATGCAGGTTAGGGATCAGGATAGCGTTTGCCTACCGCCGCTGCTGCGCTGTCTGCAGGCAGCAGGTTAAGAAACATCTGTGAATTTCTCGCAATGATCCACATATAGGCGATGGGCAGTAGATTTTTAACACTAAACATTAATTGAAGACCCGATGCTGGATTCGTCTTCCGTTGAGATGAAGCGGTTCAGCCCGTCTATCGCAATACATGCCGTGCGGCCGGTCATTTATATTTTGCTAACTAGTTTCAATGTTTTCAAGTCATAAATTCCTGTTTCGTTTTTGTCTGTCTTGTCATATTTCCCATTATTATTTGTGTCGTAATGCCCGGTAATAACAATAGTTCCGGTTTTCTTATTCACCACCCAGGTTCGAACAAATAATTTGCTGTCTGTAAGTTGGGTTCGGACTTTCCCGTCTGTCGATAAAATAAATATTTGAGTTGGATCGTTCCAGTCAATCCCCTTTTTACCGTCTAAATCTACCGTCTGGGCTGAAACTATTATTTGGTTAATTCCCAGGTCGTCAATTCTGATCTGCTCAATTTTTTGAAAATATCCGTCGTTCGGAAAGTCAACTTGATTAGTAGTGCCGGTCTTAGTGTCAATAAATAAAAGGTGGTTTTTTTTTAGCCCGTCCATTTTGCCCCAATTTTCAACAGTTGCTATAACATAGGGCGTTCCTTCAACTTCCGTCAACTTATTGAAATGAGTGTAATTGTATTTGTCTTGTCCGTAAGCGGTCAATGCCAGCAAAGTCAAGACAAGAATGATGGGTTGCTTCATTGTTTCTGTTGTTGTTTCGTTAGGTGTCGGTTCGTTAGGTGCCGCATAACTTTCAAATATACCAAGCCATGCCCGTGCCTGCAAACCTGTCAGGCGTTGTGTCAGTTATAGTTATATACAGATACATTAAACACAAAAACACGATCGATATTAAAAATGCGCAACCCGTTTTTGATACATCCCATTACAGCGAGGCCACCGAACTTTCGTTAATATTGGCCCCTTCATCTCAGGTATTTTTAACAGGCAGATACAATCAGCAGGGCCACTGATAAAAATCCTCGTATCCGGCTATTTCAGTATCAAACCTGCCAAAGGGGGAAGATGGATCGTGATATGATATTTTTTAGTTGCTTCATCCAATAGCTCACACCTGATATCGGTATTATATACATCGCCGGTTCCATCGAAAGCTTTCAGATCGGAGTTGAACAGTTCCCGGGTATATTTCTTACCATAGGTTTCAATTACCCAGTCGTTGCGCACTTCCGGTGTGGCATTTAAGATGATCAGCAAATCATCTTCTTCTCTTTCAGCTTTTCTTTTGTATACCATAACACCTTCATTGCGGTGATTGAGGTCAGTCCATTCAAATCCCCCTATATCGAACTGGCGGCTGAAAAGTGCAGGTTCTTCTTTTAATACCTGGTTAAGTGTTTTAAGACAGTGTTGCGCTCCCTTGTGGCTATCGTATTTCAATAAATGCCAGTCTAGCTCCGATTTATAATTCCATTCACTGGTTTGGCCAAATTCGCTGCCCATAAATAAGAGCTTGCCACCGGGGTGTGTCCACATATAGGTGAAGAACAGCCGGAGATTAGCGAATTTCTGCCAGAGATCGCCGGGCATTTTAAATAGCAGCGGGCTTTTGCCATGTACCACTTCGTCGTGGCTGATGGGAAGCATGAAGTTTTCATCGTAATAATACATCATGCTGAACGTAAACTGGTTTTGATGGAAAGTTCTTTGAAAGGGATCCAGTTTGAAATAGTCGAGCGTATCGTGCATCCAGCCCATCATCCATTTCATGCCAAAACCCAGGCCCCCGGTAAAAGTTGGCTTGGAGACACCCGGCCAGTCGGTTGCCTCTTCTGCAATGGTTTGCACGCCCGGGAAGTCGCGGTACACCATTTCGTTTAAATTTTTTATAAATTCTATCGCTTCGAGGTTCCCGTCGCCCCCATGTTCATTGGGTTCCCATTCGCCTTCTTTACGCGAGTAGTTCAACTTCAGCATAGAGCTTACAGCATCCACACGTATGCCATCAATGTGAAAAAGATCAAACCAAAATCTTGCATTGCTGATCAGGAAGGATTTGACTTCGCCTCTTTTATAATTAAAAATGTAACTGTTCCAGTCGGGGTGAAAGCCTTTTCGCATATCGGCATACTCATACGTGTGATTGCCGTCGAACATAAACAGGCCGTGCGAATCGTAAGGAAAATGAGAGGGCACCCAGTCGAGTATTACGCCAATGCCTGCCTGGTGGAAGGCATCTACCAGGCGCATGAATCCCTGCGGATCTCCAAACCGGGAAGTAGGAGCAAAGTAACCGGTGATCTGGTAACCCCAGCTTCCGTCAAAAGGGTGCTCGGCTATGGGCATAAATTCTACGTGAGTAAAGCCCATTTCCTTCACGTAAGGTACCAGGCTTTCTCTGATTTCATCATAGCTCAGGTATTTGTGTTCATCTGAGGCGTCGGGTCTTTTCCAGCTGGCTAAATGTACTTCATATATACTCCAGGGGGCATTCAGGGCATTATGGTCCGCTCTTTTCTGCATCCATTCGCTGTCTTCCCAGTCGTATTGTAAATCCCAGGTAATGGAAGCTGTAAGGGGCTTTAATTCCCAGAAATTGGCAAAGGGATCGCCTTTATCTGCTATGCGGTTGTTGGGTCCGGCAATATGATATTTATATAACTCACCCTGTTGAATATGGGGTATAAAACCTTCCCAGATACCGCTGTTGTCCCACCGGGGTGTAAGCGGATGCGACAATTTGTTCCAGTTATTAAAATTGCCGGTTACAAAAACAAATTTGGCACTGGGTGCCCATACGCAAAAGTACATGCCGCCAATGCCGTTTACCTGTAATGCTTTCGATCCAAATTTTTGATATAATGTATAATTAGAACCGTTCTGAAAATTACGGATGTCTTCTTCGGTCAGAATAGAGTAATTCCAAACTGGTTTTGTGGTGTCTATAAAATTATCCTTTTCAAACTTTTCCTGCAAAATTTTGATATCACTAAGCATGGTATGTGTTTGGAGCAATTTACGACAATTATAATATCAATAAGGTGTTTTAGTTAATTCCGATTTTACGGTTAAAAAATATGATGTTACCGGCGAAGAATGGCAGGGTGAAAACAAATGCATTTATTTAATTCCATTCGGTCGCCACACGGTACGGCTAAATCGATGTTTCCTGACGCCGTTTTAACAAAAAATTGATTATCAAATATATATAATTTCCAATTGTTTACAGAAATTTGGCAATCGTGCGTCATAAACGATACCAACTACTTGTCAAAATAACTTATGAGACTACACTTAACGCTTGTCACTCTGTTTGCATGGACGGTATGCACCTACGGTCAAACATCTGTTTTAAAAGGAAATCTGGTAGATTCCGCAGAAAGCAAAAGCCTTCAGAATACAGTAGTAACAGTATTTAGCAGCAGGGATTCTACGTTGACCAGCTTCACGAGAGCCGGTGCCCGGGGTGAGTTTCAGCTAAACCTGCCCGATACAGGCAGCTATATACTGCTGGTTACCCATCCCTATTTCGCTGATTTTTCGGAAAAGATTGTCATGAAGCCTGGCGAACCTGTTAACATGGTATTTATTAACATGATCTCTAAAAGTAAATTACTGGAGGAGGTAGTGGTAAAGACAGGCTCGCCCATCCGGATAAAAGGGGATACCACCATTTACACAGCAGATAGTTTTAAGGTTCGGGAAGGGGCTATGGTTGAAGAGCTACTGAAAAAATTGCCGGGAGTACAGATAGACCGGAATGGCCAGATAACCGCTTTAGGAGAAAAAGTAGAACGTTTCCTGGTAGATGGTGAGGAATTTTTCGGCAGCGACCCGGGTATTGCTACTAAAAACCTGCGTGCCGATATCGTAAAGGATGTACAGGTGTATAAAGGAAAAAGTGATCAGGCCGCTTTCACAGGCATCGACGATGGGCAGAGTAAGCAAACGATGAACCTGGTGCTGAAAGAAGATAAAAAGAGAGGTTACTTTGCCAAGATTGAAGCGGGAGGCGGGCTGAAGAACGGGAACAAGCTGGGTGATGGGGATAAGTTCAATAATGCCGTTATGTTTAACGCTTTTAAAGCCAAGAGGAAAATATCTGCCTACGGTATCATGAGTAATACAGGCAAGCTGAACCTGGATTGGGATGACCGGAGTAAATACGGGGGTGGTAGCGATGTGCAGGCCAGTGATGATGGCGGTATTTCTATTAGTTCTATCGGCGGAGATTATAACCGGAGCGATGGTGTTCCCACTAACTGGAATGGAGGTATCCATTACAATAATAAATTCAATAGCGACAAGCAAAGCATGAATGCCGGCTACAGGATTACGAAGGTCAACGCGCCCGGTGAAACCAGAACATATTCCAGAAACTTCCTTCCCGATTCTACCTGGCTTACCTATGATAATAACAACGGCTTTAGCTCTACTCTCAAGCAGGGGGGAAACCTGATCGTTGAAACTAAAATAGATTCATTAAATACGCTGAAGTTAACTGCACAGGGCAATTTTAATAACCTGGATGCCCGATACAGTTATTACAGCGAAAACCGGGATGTGGACAGCTCTTTTATTAACATAAACAACAGGCAGGGCCGCAATCAAACAGACAATAGTAATATTGGCGCCAACCTGCTATGGATGCATAAATTTAAAAAAACCTACAGAACCATATCTGTGAACGGCGGCTTTAATCACACCACTTCCAGAGGCAATGCCTTGCTGTATTCTAATATAGATTTTTACAGTAACGGTGCAGTAGATAGCACGCATACATTAGACCAGAATACGCTTTCAGACAATATGCTCAATAATATCAATACGAGGATTGCTTACACAGAACCTTTAGTAAAAGATCTTTATCTGGAATTGAATTATGCTTTTGGGCTTACGAAAAATAACAACAACCGAAATGTGTTTTTTAATAACGGAAGCAGCAACTATAACCAGTTTGTTGACTCATTAAGCAACGATTTTCAGTTTAATACCATAAGTAATGCACCGGGTATTAACTTCAGATATAATAAAAAGAAGCTTAACTTTTCTATAGGTACATCGGCGGCTTTCACCAACCTCGATCAGCGTGATCTTACCAGAGGAACAACGCGCAAATATAACTTCGTGAATCATGCGCCACGGGCCAATCTCTCTTACAAGATCAAACCCAGCGAAACAGTGAGCTTTTACTACAGCGGCGCAGGGCGTGCTCCTTCCTTAAATCAGTTACAACCGATACCTGATAACTCCGACCCGTTAAATATACGGGTAGGTAATCCTTTGCTGAAGCCTTCATTCTTTCATGATTTTGATCTTTACTATAATAGTTTTAAAACACTTAAAGAGCGGGGAGTATGGGCTTATGCTAACTTTAACTTTAGCCAGAATGCATTTACACAATTCAGCGAATTTGCCAATGGTATACGACGTTATTACGATGTAAACACCAATGGCATTGCGAACTTTAATGCCGATATTAATTACAACTTTAAATGGAAAGGTCCGGGTATCCGTCTAGGAGCAGGGGTGGGGTATGCTTTTAACCGTAATGTTGATTTTGTAAGCAGCTTTTCTGCCAATAACGGCAGCAATGCCAGGAACATTACTAAAACGAATGCTTACCGCTTTTCTATGGATGCCAATAAAACCGTGGATGAGAAATATGATATTGGCATAGCGCCCAATGTTCGGTATAATAACACCATTGCAACCGTGAGCGGTAATGCCAATGCCCAGTACTGGAGCGGCGGACTGAATGTCTGGGGTAATGTACAGCTACCGGGTAAGGTGGAGGTCAGAACAGATATCGACGCCAACTATGTACAAAAAGACCCGCGCTTTCCTGCTAATAACAACTACATGATCTGGAATGGTTTTGTGACCAGGAAGTTTTATAAAAATCAATTCGAAGCAAGGCTATCCGTATATGATATTTTAAACCAGAACCGGGGCTACAACAGGAACTTTGGCAGATATAGTTTTACAGAAACTTATCGAACCACTTTACAACGTTTCTGGCTGGTTTCCTTTGTATGGAATATTACCAAAAACGGAACAGGCAATTCTATTACAAATTAAAAATACTATGGTGAAACGATTCATTTTGCTATTATTCATCTTTAGTTCAGGATCCGCAAAAGCTCAAAAGTTTATTACCAGCGGAACTATTGAATTTGAAGTAAAAACCAATATGCAAAAATCATTGTCTTCTATGTTGTCCGTTGACGATGACAGCTTTTATAAAGAATTGGTTGCGGCACAGCCTCAGTTTACACTAAACTACTACAAGTATAATTTTAGTAACAATAAGGCTACCTATACATTCGACCGCAACGCCGACGTTAAGAAAGTATCCAGTTGGTTCAGTAATGTAAATGAAGATGATATCTGGTATACCGATTATAGCAGTCGTAAGTTTGCCAATGTGAAAGCTGTTGACGACAATTATCTGATCACAGGCGATCTGAAAAATATCAGGTGGAAGCTTTATCCCAACGATGTTACAGTAATAGCCGGCTTCAGTTGCCGCAAAGCTCAAAGTATATTATTCGACAGTGTATATGTCTTTGCTTACTATACCGATGAAATTGCTGTGAGCGGAGGGCCCATGAGTTTAAACGGATTGCCCGGAATGATACTGGGGGTAACGATACCCCGTATGTATACCAGCTGGATTGCCACTTCTGTAACACTGGGAAGTCCTGATATAAAAGAGCCGGTTAAAGGTAAAAGAAAAACTGAAACTGAATTCCTTACTATTCTTACTGATTTGTCCAAATCACGCGCGAAAGAGTGGGGAAAAAATTCGGCCAAATGGGTGACGCAGATGATATGGTCTACCTTTCTTTAGGCAGGCTCTCGATACAATAGTCTCATATTATGAACCGTTTGCTGCCTTACCAGGAAATGCTTGTTATCGGCATATTGCTGTAAGGATGCGTTGTCATAATGCCTGATGGTTAGCAGGGTTAAACCCGGCGTCACCTGCACATCAAATTTTTGAGAGGCCTCCGCAGCAAACTGGCTGATCTTTTCTTCGCGGTTGTCAAAAGCGTAGGTAATGCTGATAGCCCCGTTTTGTGTGAGCGTAGGAGTGATAAAGAGCTTTTCAAAAAGTCCGTACAGAAACTCGGTATTATGCTCGCCTATGAAAGAAAAATCTTTTGATTTCAATTCAACCATTACCTGGTTTCTTTTAATAACAATAATGGGAGGGAGCTGCTTAATAATATTGTTATGGATATGAGTGCCTGGTAAATCCTTGTTCAAAAAACACTTCACAAACAAGGGGATACTCTTGTTTTGCAGGGGTTTAATCGTTTTAGGGTGAATAACCTGGGCTCCGTAATAGGCCATTTCAATTACTTCGGTATAATTTAATTCGGGAATAGATACTGCGTTGGCAATTTCCTTGGGATCGGCATTCATGACACTTTCGACATCCTTCCATATCGTTTGGCTTTCAGCATCCAGCATATTAGAGAATACGGCTGCTGTGTAATCACTTCCCTCACGTCCGAGCGTGGTGCTTTCGTTTTCGTCGGTAGCGCCAACAAACCCCTGCGTTAACACGAAAGAGCCCCCTTCCAAAGCCGGGCGGATCTGTTCGTTTACTTTCGCCTGTGTAAAATCCCAGTCAATATTAGCGTCTCTGAAATTATCATCGGTACGGATAATATCTCTTACGTCCATCCATTGATTGCGGATACCCGCCTCATTTAAATAATGGCTCACTATTGCAGTAGACATCAGTTCGCCCGAGCAAACGATCTGGTCGTAGTAATAGTCGTATTCACGAACCGGCTGATCGTGCAGCAGCCATTCCACTTCGGTGAAAAAGTCTTTCAACTGCGCTTCGCAGGCCAGGTAATGAGTTACCAAAAGGTACTTGGCCGTATTTATATGTTGCTGTTTTACCTGTTCGAAGAGCTGTAACGCTTCTTCTTTTTTTTGCTGGTAAAAAGCTTCAGCCACTTTTTCAAGAGCGTTCGTGGTTTTACCCATTGCAGAAATAACCACCAGCAATTGTTGATTGGGGTACTGTTGCAGTATATCGGCAACATTTTTGATCCTTTCCACACTATTTACGGAGGCGCCGCCAAATTTAAAAACTTTAACCATTGATACTTTTTAGAGAGTGCAAATGTCGTGGATTGTTGGCAATATTCAGGGTGTGTAATATAAGTGCCCCGGAAAAACTAAATATAGCATCTTTTGAATCACTCAATTTTTCAGCTGCCATCTGCCAACTAAATTGTAGTTTTAGCCCATGGCAAATGTGATGATATCTGTAAGAGACCTGATTAAAAACTATGGAGATTTTAAAGCAGTAAAAGGGATTTCTTTCGATGTATTCGAAAATGAAATATTTGGTTTATTGGGCCCTAACGGTGCGGGTAAATCTACCACCCTGGAAATTATTGAGACGCTTCGAAAAAAAACAAGCGGTTCGATACAGGTGGCAGGGTATGATTTGGATGAAAGTCCGAATACTATAAAAGGATTGATCGGGGTGCAATTGCAGGCCAGCAGTTACTATCCGGGCCTGAACTTACTGCAACTGATCGATCTGTTTGCCGGTTTGTATAACCAGCAGGTAGATGGAATGGAATTATTGCGTTCGGTAAACCTGGAAGAAAAGGCGAAAGCTAAATTTAAGGAGTTGAGCGGTGGGCAGAAACAACGATTCTCGGTGGCTACTACGCTTATCAACCAGCCTAAAGTTATTTTCCTGGATGAACCTACTACCGGCCTGGATCCCCAGGCCCGTCGTAATTTGTGGGAGTTGATTAAAACGATTAAGGCACAGGGTACTACCGTAATCATCACCACCCATTACATGGACGAAGCAGAGTATTTATGTGACCGGATCGCGATTATTGATGCAGGCAAAATTGTAGCATTGGAAACGCCCGACAACCTGATCGATCACCTGGTTGCATCCGGTTTTGAAAGGCCAAGGGAAGTAAAAAAAGCCAACCTGGAAGATGTATTTATACAGTTGACGGGTAAAAGTTTAAGGGAGGCCTGATCTACTTATTAAGAGGGTTTTAAGGAGCTTATTTATATTATGAATTATTTTTGAAAAAATGTTTTATGGATTTGAATTTACAACACAAATTACGTTCCGCTATGAATGAAAAAATAGAAAAGCAAAAACAGGAAGGCAGTGATTTTCTGGCAGCAAACAAAAGTAAAGAAGGGGTGCAGGAGCTGGAAGGCGGTATCCAATACGAAGTAATTAAAGAAGGAACAGGTGTGCAGCCTGAATTGTCAGATTCTATCACAGCGCATTATAAAGGCGCCCTGTTAAGTGGTAAAGAATTCGACAGTTCTTTCAAGCGCAATCAGCCTTTTACCGCCCGTCTTACCCAATTGATCCGTGGCTGGCAAATTGCTATTCCCCTAATGAAGGAAGGCAGTCACTGGCGGTTATGGATACCTTCCGACCTGGCTTACGGAGACAGGGGCGCCGGCGCTGATATCCCGGGTGGTGCCACTTTATTGTTTGAAGTGGAATTACTGAAAGTTAATAAATAAGTACGTTGGAAATAGAAAACCAATATCCGATTGGACCTGCTTCCTTCGTAGAATTTTCTACGGCAGCAAAAGAAAGTGCATTGGGCGATATACAGTTCCTGCCCAATGCGCTTGAAGCAGCCATCTTAAACCTCGATGAGGCACAGTTGCAAACTCCTTACCGGGAAGGGGGCTGGACGGTTAACCAGCTGGTGCACCATGTGGCCGATAGTCATATGAATGCCTATATCCGGTTTAAACTGGGGTTAACGGAGGCAACGCCAACTATTAAGCCCTACGAAGAGCAATTGTGGGCTGAACTAAATGATGTGGCATCTATTCCCATCAACGTGTCGATTACATTACTATTCGCCCTGCATCAGCGTTGGTACGCTGCCCTAAAAGACCTGGATGATACCGCCTGGGAGCAAACGGTTTTTCACCCGGCGTCGCAAAAAGAATTATCCTTATGGTACCTCCTGCAAATGTACGCCTGGCATGGCAGGCACCATGTGGCGCAGATCAATGGATTAAGGGATAAAATGAGGTGGGGGTATTGGTAGTTGGTTAACTGGTTGAAAGGTTGATTGGTTGACAGGTTAACAAGTTGAAAGGTTAATAAGTGCGGCAGACTATCAACGATGAGCAATGAACCATCAACTATGATCTAAAATAAATTTACAATGGATTTAAAATGGGAGATACTACAATCGGAGCGGCTATTTAATGATCTCTGGTTTAAAGTGAGAAAAGATACCTGTAAAACACCGCAGGGGAAAATTGTAGATCCCTACTATGTATATGAATTTCCGACCTGGGTGACCTGCTTTGCTTTGACAGCCGACAATAAAGTGGTGATGGAACTACAGTACCGGCATGCCATTGGTGAAACCTGCTGGGAAATTCCGGGTGGTTGTGTAGACGATACCGATGATAGCCTGGAGATTGCCATTAAAAGGGAATTGCTTGAAGAGACCGGGTATGAGTTTGAGACTTTTGAATACCTGGGAAAAACCTGCGCCAATCCCTCTACGAATAATAACTGGATGCACATGTTCCTGGCACGAGGGGGAAAAAAAACAGCCGATCAAAACCTGGATGAAAATGAAGAGATACAGGTGGAACTCATGGACCTGGAACTATTTAAAGAAAAATTCAGGAATAACGAATTCATACAATCGATGCATGTAACCTGTATGTTATATGCGTTGATGAAATTAGGAGAGCTGAAGGTGTGAGTAATAAGTGGTGAATAGGCAATAATGAGTAGGGGTAAGGGAAGGGAAGTAGCGAATGGTGAATAGTGAATGGCTGGAAGGTGTTAGTGTTTGTCTTTGTCTTTCTATCCAGGATCAGGTGTCTAATATCCATCATCGACTGAACAGTGGGTGTTGAATGATGATTAATTAGAAACAAGAATAGTGAGTACCCGGCACATATATTATCCCGCATCCAACATTTAGCAGCCCGTATCCATCATCCAGTATCGCATATCCGGCACCATGTACCTCAAGCAACTCAACAAAGACAAAGTGATGAAGGCCCTGGTTAAAGCGCAGGGTGTTTATATCATTGAACCTAAAAAGAATGTATGCCTGCAGCTTTGTGCTTCTATTATGAGCCAGCAGCTGAGCACCAGGGTAGCTGCTGTTATTTTCAGCCGGTTCCTGGGACTTTTTAAATCTAAATCGCCGAAACCTGCCGATATATTGGAGGTGCCGCACGAGACCCTGAGAAGTATCGGCCTTTCGAATGCCAAGGCATTGTACGTGAAGAATGTTGGCAACTTCTTTATGGAGCACCGGCTAACCGATGCCAAGCTGTATAAAATGAGCAACGAAGAAGTCCTGTCCCTGTTGACCCAGATAAAGGGAGTAGGGCAGTGGACGGTTGAAATGTTGCTGATGTTTACGCTGGCAAGGCCCGACGTTTTTTCTACGGGAGACCTGGGTCTGCAAAAGGCTATCATCAAACTCTATAATGTTGAGTTTACGAGCCAAAAAGAGCTTTTGGAGAAGATGAATCTTATTGCCGCTAACTGGTCTCCTTACCGGACCTACGCCTGCCGGTATCTATGGCGGGCCTTAGATATGCCGCTAATACCTGTGTAAACCGGTATGCCCCTCTATTTTGAGCCGCTGCTTTCCCTGGAGTTTTCTTTTTCTTCGGCGCATGATATAATCTAACGGCAGCATGAACGGATATTCGTTTCACCTATTTTATCCCTGACTATTGAGCACCACCTATGAATCAATTGATACAGGCTATTTGTATCCTTTCTGATAGCTGGTAACAGCTGGTTTCACATATTTCTTGTTTTCCGT
>JBQGCI010000468.1:0-1894 GCA_052038405.1 Acinetobacter pittii | reverse complement strand
CGCGGCCGAATACTTAAGACGGCATCTTGATATTCTTTATCCAAACGGGCCTGGTAAAAGAAATCGGCGATGCGCAATTTAGGTTCTGCCATCAGATAAACCTCGCGATGAATACCACTCAAACGCCACTGGTCCTGGTCTTCAAGGAAACTGCCGTCGCTCCAGCGGATTACCCAAACGGAAACAATATTCTCCCCGTCTTTTAAATACGGTGTGATATTAAATTCAGAAGGCAGGAAGCTGTCCTCTGCATAGCCCAGGAATTTTCCGTTCACCCATACTTTATAGGCTGAGCTTACGCCTCCAAAATGTAACGTAATATTTTTATCCTTCCAGTTGGCCGGCACCGTGAAAGAGCGTTGGTAACATCCTACGCCATTATAATCCTTTGGAACCAATGGAGGATTAACAGGGCGAAAAGGATAGACCGCACTTTTATAGATCGGCTTATCATAACCCTGCATTTCCCAGTTGGAGGGAACCGGTATTTGTTTCCAACCCGATAACTTTTGTTTATAAAAATCTTTAGGTTCATCACCTGGTTGTAACGCAAAACTAAAATCCCAGTTACCGTTCAGGGAAAGATACCGGCCGCTTTTTTCACGATCTCCTTCCAGCGCCGCTGCTACGCTTTTGAAAGAATAAGCGGTAGCCCGGGAAAGATCGCGGTTAATACCACTTACCAAAGGGTCTTCATAAGGCTCAGTTTGATAGATGGCCGGCGCGCTGGGAACAGCAGCCGGCGTCTTATCAACCAATTGCGCCTCGGCATTCCAAACTGCCATGGCACTTATCATACTTATAAAAAAACTACGGTACACTTTTATTGAAATCTTTTGAATCATGCTTAACTCACTTCTATACTAATCAATATGTAATACGACTTTTTCGCTCTGATGTCGTTTATTCACCGTGGAGAACAGGGGTGAGAGATGACGCGGATCAATTTGATATCATTGAATATTTGCTACCAACTCAGCGCACTCCCCTGCGACTTATATCCCGGCGGTTTAATTGCCCAACATAAGTACTATACCACCTCAGTTTCTTTTTTAATTGGAGGTTCTACAGGCCTCTTCCTCCAGTAATTAGCCAGTATACTGCCACTGATATTCATCCAGGGACTAAATACCGCTGCTGCAAGGCCCACCGTACCCAGTTTCCCCATCGATCCGGCCAGGCCGCTTGCCATTCCACCATTTTGCAGTCCTACTTCAAAAGCGACGGTACGGCTTGAATTTTTGTCGAGCCCGAAAAACCGGCTGAACCAGTAACCGAAGAAATAACCTGCGGCATTATGAATAACAGATGCGATAAATAATAAAAAACCCACTTTCATCAGGTTATCCCTTCCTGCCGCTGTCGTAACCGTAGTAAAGTAAATAATACCAAACATCGAGATAAAAGGCATCAGTTGATCTACTTTTGGATACACTTTGTACAACTGGTGATATAAGGTACCTGCCACCACTGCTGCCGCCAGGAAGCCGGACAATTCCAAAGATTGTAATACGGCATGCGATGCTCCGTTTGCTGCCCTATTCGGATATAGCCATAATAGAACCGATAATGCATAAACAGCGCAGATGAAAGCGGCGACAATAACACGCCTCACCGTTGCCCTGTTAGCACCTTTCAGGTAATCATGCAACAATGCCGCACCAATAGGCACAATAACGATCTTAATGATCTCAATCATCATATCCATGAATTTCACTTCTATTAATGTGCCTGCAAAGGTCTTCATCAATAAAGGCGTTAAAAACGGAGCGGCTAAAGTAGCCATAGCGGTAACAATAACCGACAACACCAGGTTGGCCCTTGCCAGGTATACCATTACGTTGGAAGCCAATCCGCTGCTGCAACTGCCAATCAGTATAATACCTGCTGCAAT
>JBQGCI010000467.1:0-16757 GCA_052038405.1 Acinetobacter pittii | reverse complement strand
ATAAGCCGCGTTGGCTATCGTAGCATATACCGTAGCAACCAGGGCCAGCCATATATTAATCAGGAAGCCCATACCATGCGTATCGTAATTGATTTTTACAACCACCAGTATAAAGGTGGCCACCAAAGCACTGATGATTGTCGGCACCAGTATTTTGTTCCAGAAAAACCTGGTGTCGGTCGCTTTATACTTCAGGTACTGTGTGATCGCGGTAAGAATACCAATCACAAATGCAATCAGTACCTGTATCTTATTATAATTGAATTCGTCATTTTCGCCAGGCGCCTTGTTGGAATTGAACAGCTTATTAAATACCGGTAGGGAAGTCTGGAAGATGATGATCATTGCGGCCAGGAAAAAAACCAGGGACCCTATAAACATCCAGAACTCCCTTGATGATACACTCTCTTCTTTTTTAATAGAAGGTACCTGTTTGTTCAGCAATACAATAAAAGTGATTATACCGCCTAATATTACGTATAAAGGGAAGCCAGGTATTTTTTCTGCCAGGAAATAGGTTGCCAGGGAAAGAACAGTAGTCACTCCCGCAATAATTAGTCTTTGTTGATTGGTAGCCGCCGCAAAAAAAGGTGGTAGCCACACAAATACGATCAGGAAGAGGAACAACTGGCCATTCATACCAATATCGGCAAAGGCGTGTACGGATGAATCACCCAGCACACCGCTTTTGGTAAGAAAAGTGGAGTATACTATGAAAACAAAAGACAGCGCCAGAAACAGGAAAGAAGACCTTAAAGAGTAGCCGCTATGTTTAAATATCAGCATCGTATGTAAGCCGGAGACCATGATCATCCAGGGCACCAGCGAGGCGTTCTCCACCGGGTCCCAGGCCCAATAGCCACCAAAGTTTAATGATTCGTAAGCCCATTTGGCACCCATCATAATACCCAACCCCAGGAAAGCTACAGAGAATAAGGTCCATGGAATAGCACGGGTCACCCAACCTTTGATATCTTTCGTCCAGATACCGGCCATTGCAAAAGCAAAAGGTATCAATGTGGAAGCAAATCCGAGGAACAATATAGGCGGATGTATTACCATCCAGTAATTTTGCAGCAACGGGTTCAGGTCATTACCGTCTGTCACCATCGATAAGTAGTCGGGACGCAGCGGTTGAGAAAGGTCAAAATTAATATGCATTCCGGGCGCTTCGTTCAATACACCGGAATCTCTCAATAAAATAAACGGATTGGAACCGATCTTCACATCAAAGATGTAAATACCAATTACCATGGTAGCTAAAAAGAACTGGGCAAAGCTTACTACCGACATTACCGGAGCTTCCCATTGTTTTTCCCGCCTGATAATAATTACACCCAGCACGCAATGCCAGAACGCCCATAACAAGGTGCTTCCCTCCTGCCCTTCCCAGAAAGCACTCATAATGTACTTAAACTCTAAAGAAAGACTGGTATGCTGCCAGGCATATTTATACTCAAATAAATGATGATAAAGGATGTGCAAGAGAGCGGCAAAGATGATCACTACCGATATGACTTCAGTCAGGAAAGCAATTCGTCCTAATTTAAGCCAGCCGGCTTTTGCATCAGGAGTCGCCTGTACCGCCTTGAAATACGCGAACGCGGCTGTAAGTGAAGCAATCAAAGAAACTAAAATAAATAAATGTCCAACCTGACCGGGCAACAAATGCTCGCCTGCGTATTCCATAAATAAATATTACTGTTTAACTGTAGAAACCCGGGCTACGGTATTATTATAGCTTGAATCCTTTTTATTGCCCGGATGTTGGGAAGGATCCTGGTCCTTGTATTTACTCGGACACTTGGTTTGAATGCTCTGGCAAACAAACTGGCCTTCCTCGTATTTCCCCTTCATTACCAGTCTTTCGCTCAACTCGAAATTCTCAGGTTTAGGACTATGATAAATTACTTTCACTTTATCGCCCAATGTGTCTACAGCGGTAAAAGTTAAATAGTTAGGATTTTTAATAGCATCATACTCCATAGGTTCCGACTTATCCCATTTAGCCATCAGGTGTACAAATTTTCCCGGTTTGGATTTTGCAATAGCAACCGTATCATAAGTAGTAGTGGTTTGTAAAAAGCTAACTAAAACCGCTATGGCTCCGGCAGTTAAAACCAATAAAATAATATGAATTTTTTTCATTTTCAATTGAAAATTTTCGCCCGCCTGACCCAACGGGCAGGCAAAATTAATACAAATAGCCCGCTTCTGGTACACTAACAACGCCACATCTGTTTTGTTGACCTAAAGCAAAAATTATTTTTAGCCAGGCATTTTACAGCAATCTCTTCATTTTTATTGCCATTGCCTATTCGAAAAAACGCCGGAAAGCACAGCTACTTTCTATTACCCATCTATAAGCTCGCCGTTTTAAAAAAAACAACAAACAAAATAAACTAACAACTGTTAGTGTTTAAGTAAAAATCCTTTACTTCGCTTAAATTTAGATCAATAAAAGAATAACGACCTTGTATCCTATTCAATCTAATATCAATACGCAATCGGCTGATTTTACGGCTAATCAACAGGCATTCCTTCCCATACTGGAACAATGGCGCAGGCGCATGGCAGCGGTAATTCATCCGGTGACCCATAAAGCCATTGAAAAACACAAGCAAAGGGGCAAGCTGTTGGCCCGTGAACGTGTGAACCAGTTACTCGACCCTAATACACCATTCCTGGAGTTATCCCCCCTTGCAGCCAATGGCATTTACGAAGATCAGTTTCCCTCGGCAGGAATCGTAACCGGCATAGGACTGGTACACGGCCGTGAGGTAATGATCATTGCCAACGATGCTACTGTAAAAGGCGGCACGTATATGCAGTATACCATTAAGAAGCATGTGAGAGCACAGGAAATAGCGTTCGAAAATCATTTGCCCTGTATTTATATGGTCGATTCGGGCGGTGCCTTCCTGCCCGATCAGGACAAGGTTTTTCCGGATCGACATGACTTTGGCCGTTTTTTTTACAACCAGGCCCGTATGTCGGGTTCAGGTATTCCCCAGATTGCCATCGTAATGGGATCTTGCACGGCAGGTGGCGCTTATGTTCCGGCAATGTGTGATGAAACCATTATCGTACGCAACCAGGGAACTATTTTTATTGGTGGTCCGCCCCTGGTAAAGGCCGCGACCGGCGAGGAAGTGTCTGCCGAAGAGCTGGGCGGTGCCGAAGTGCATACATCGATTTCCGGCGTGGCCGACCATATTGCTGAAAACGATGCGCATGCTATTGCTATTTGCCGCAATATAGTACAAACGTTCAAAGCGGCCGACAAGCAGGTATTGGATTTAAAACCGGTTGAGGAACCGCTTTATGAGGCCAAAGAACTATATGGCATCATTCAAACTGATCTAAAAAAGCCGGTTGATCCGAAGGAAATCATCGCCAGGATCGTAGATGGCAGCCGCTTTCATGAGTTCAAGGAAAAGTACGCTCCCACCCTGGTTACAGGATTTGCTCATATTATGGGATTCCCCGTAGGCATCATTGCCAACAACGGCGTACTGTTTGGAGAGTCTGCTTTAAAAGGGGCTCATTTTGTAGAGTTGTGCGCAACCCGAAATACACCTATCCTGTTTTTACAAAATATTACCGGCTTCATTGTAGGCAAGGAGTATGAAAGAAAGGGCATTGCCCGCGATGGTGCCAAAATGGTGCATGCCGTAGCTAATGCCAATGTCCCAAAATTTACGGTGGTGACCGGCGGCTCATTCGGAGCCGGTAACTATGCCATGTGCGGGAGGGCCTACGATCCGCGTTTTCTGTTCATGTGGCCGCATGCCAAAATATCGGTGATGGGTGGTGAACAGGCCGCGGGGGTATTGGTATCTGTGAAAGAAGAGCAACTAAAAACGCAGGGAAAGGCTATGGCCGACGCAGACAGGGAGGCTTTACGAACATCGATCCTGCAAAAATACGAAGAGGAAGGGTCCGCTTATCACAGTACGGCGCGGCTTTGGGATGATGGCATTATCGACCCGGCTGATACACGCCGGATCATTGCCCTGGGTATCGCTACGTCGATGAACCGGAAATGGGCTGAAACGAAGAACGGGGTGTTCAGGATGTAGTTGGTGGTTGATGGGTCACAGTTGACAGATGATAATCAATTGAGTCCCGTAGGGACGGAAAATCGGTAGCAAGCAAACAACAATTTAAACAAGTCCTGTAGGGACGATACCATGGCCAACACATATACACAAATACACGTTCATTTTGTATTCGCTGTTAAACACAGGGCTGGCGTTATACAATTACGTTGGAAAAATGATCTGTATAAATACATCACCGGCATTGTTCAAAACAACAAACACAAAATGCTTATTATAAATGGCGTGGAAGATCATCTGCACCTGTTGGTGGGTGTAAGACCAGCTCAATCTCTTTCCGATCTGATGCAGGATGTAAAAGGAGGATCGTCGAAATGGATTAATGACAACCAATTAGTACCGGGGAGATTTGAATGGCAGGAAGGTTACGGAGCATTTGCTTATAGCAAATCACAATTATCATCTGTGATAGGTTACATAGAAAACCAGGAGGTTCATCACCAAAAAAAAATTTCATGAGGAGTATCTCGAATTGCTTGAGGAATTTGATGTGAGGTATGATGAAAAATACCTGTTTAAAGAATTGGTGTAGGTGTCGTCCCTACGGGACTCAACAGATTTCTTATGCGCTTTTTACCATTATGTCGTTCCTGGCGGAACTCAATAACAGAAATACAACAATGAACTATTAACAATGAACTATTACCCATGAACTATACAACGCTCGAAATAGAACGCAATTACCAGGTCAGCACCATTTGGCTGAACCGGCCCGATGTAAGAAATGCCTTTAACGAAGTGATGATCGCTGAGTTAATGAGCGCATTTAAGGAAGAAGGCGAAAGAGCCGATACAAGAGCCATCGTGCTGCGTGGACGCGGTAAGGTATTTTGCGCCGGCGCCGATTTAAACTGGATGCGGGATGTGGCACAATATGGGCACGAGCAAAACTACAAAGAGAGTTTGCAGCTGGCTTCCTGCTTTCATACTATTTACACTTGCCCCAAGCCTACGCTGGCCATTGTGCATGGGGCCACAATGGGTGGCGCCAATGGCTTGCTGGCGGCTTGCGACTTTGCTTTCTGCGAAGCAGATACCATCTTCTCTTTATCAGAAGTAAAGATCGGTATCATACCCGCCTGCATCTCTCCTTATATTATCAAGCGTATCGGCGAATATCCTGCAAGGGAGCTGATGTTTACCGGGCAACGTATAAACGGACGTGAAGCAGAACACCTGAAACTGGTCAATCGTTGCTTTGGCGATATACATGCCACAGAAGCACACCTGCAAGCAACCCTGCAATTATTATTAAGCAGTGGTCCGCAGGCCATCCGCCATTGTAAGAGCCTCATCGACACGGTTGCTAATAAAATATCAATGACGGAAGCATTGGATTATACTGCCAAAATGATTGCAGAGATACGCGCTTCCGCAGAAGGCCAGGAAGGCATGGCTGCTTTCCTGGAAAAAAGAAAACCTGATTGGATTGAATAACAGAGACTATGATCAAAAAAATACTGATCGCTAACAGGGGCGAAATTGCCCTGAGAGTACAAAGCACAGCAAAAAAAATGGGCATTGCCACCGTTGCTATATACAGCAGTGCAGATGCTCAGTCTGCGTTTGTAAAACAAGCCGGCCAGGCTATATTGTTATCAGGCACTCAGCTTAGCGAAACCTATTTGAACATAGAGGCGGTTATTGCTGCTGCCCTGCAAACGGGCGCTGATGCGATACACCCGGGCTATGGTTTCCTTTCTGAAAACGCAGCTTTTGTGGAAGCCTGTACAAAAGCAGGCATTATTTTTATTGGTCCTTCAGCCGAAGCCATGCGATCGATGGGTAATAAAATTGCTGCCCGGGACTGTGCGACAAATGCCGGAGTACCTGTTACACCGGGGATTACCGGCACTACCGAGGAACTACTGAAAAGCCAGGACAGTATTGAATTTCCTATCTTGATTAAAGCAGCAGCAGGCGGTGGTGGTAAGGGCATGCGCGTAGTAGAAAACGAAAATGATTTTCAGTTAGCACTGGAGGCTACAGCGCGGGAAGCCAAAAATTATTTTGGCGACAGTACGGTTTACATTGAAAAATACATTGCACAACCGAGACATATTGAGGTGCAGGTATTGGGCGATCAGCAAGGCAAACTGCTCCACTTATATGAAAGAGAATGCTCTTTACAACGCCGGCACCAGAAAATTATCGAAGAAGCACCTTCGCCTACACTTTCAAACGAAATACGTGAGCAGATTTGTGCGGCGGCTGTTGCATTGGCAAGGTCTATAGGTTACTATAGTGCGGGCACCATGGAGTTCCTGGTAGATGAAAGGCTGAATTTCTATTTCCTGGAAATGAATACACGCATACAGGTAGAACATCCGGTAACCGAACTTACCACGGGCATTGATATTGTAGCACAACAAATCATGATAGCGAATGGCGCCCCCTTACCATTCGAACAGGCTGATATCGTACAAAGAGGGCATGCCATTGAATGCCGCATTTATGCTGAAGACCCCGCACGAAAATTCCTGCCTTCTCCGGGTGTTTTGAAATATTACCAGGAGCCGTCTTTTGAGGCATCCTTACCGCTGCCAAATTCCAAGACCCTGAGAATAGATGGTATGCAATTGCAAACAGACGATACCATCTCCGGCGATTTTGATCCTATGATCAGCAAAGTAATTGTTGGTGCGGCCAACCGGGAAGAAGCCCGGCTGGCGATGCTTTCAGCCTTACAGCAATATGCCATTAAAGGTGTTGAAACCAATATTGAATTCCTTTCAGGACTATTACAGCACAGCGATTATATTGAAAATAAAGTATCTACCAAATACATTGACCAAAACCTGGAGCCCATCCTAGACCAAATCCAACATTCAAAAAAACAGGTTGATATCCTTATTCCCCTGGCTGCCGCTTTATCAAAAAGCCTTTCGCTCAACAAGCACCAGGCAGGGAACGTCTGGCAAAGCATTGGTTACTGGCGGCATTGCGCCACTATGGATATATTGATTAACGAAGAGGCCGTTACGGTTGACCTTGTCCGGACCGCACCGCTGGAATTTAAATATAACAACCGGGAACATGAGGCAGAGATCGGGCATATCAATGGTATCCATTATTCATTGGTATTAGATAACATTCCTTATCTGGCCGCTATTTATGAAAAGCGAAAGAGTACCTACGAGATCACTTTAAATGGCATGACACATACCGTAGTTCGCCCAGATATGTCTTATGTAGATAGTGAAGTTTTTGAGGCCAGTTCCGGTACGGGAAGTAAAGGCGGCAATATTACTTCACCCATGCCAGGCAAAGTAATCAAGCTACATGTGAAAGCCGGGGATGTAGTGAAAAAAGGTGATCCGTTACTGGTGGTGGAAGCGATGAAAATGGAAAATAATATTGTTAGCACAAAAGACGCTACCATAGAAAAAGTATTGGTAAAAGAAGGAGACAAAGTAGATACCACGATACATCTGGTTGTGTTATCAGAGTAATGGCAATCCGGGACATACGTATCAATATTGGACTGCCAATACAGAAAAACCCTGTTGAAACAATAAAATACAATTGCTGTATGGATTTTAATTTAAATGAAGAACATGAACAGCTACGGAGCATGGTACGTGAGTTTGCAGAAAAAAAGATCAAACCACTGGCACAGGAGCTGGATGAAAAAGAATCATTCTCTTTTGAGCTCACCCGTCAAATGGGTGAATTAGGATTACTGGGTATTTATCTGCCAGAACGATATGGTGGCGCAGGTATGGACTACCTTGCTTACATTATTGCTGTAGAAGAGATAGCCCGTATAGACGGTTCGCAAGCAGCTACACTCGCAGCCCACAACTCTTTAGGTATTGGCCCTATTTACAATTACGGTACAGAAGAACAGAAGATGAAATACCTGCCGCAACTTTGTACCGGTAACGCCTTGTGGAGTTTCGGTCTTACAGAGCCGGAAGCCGGCAGTGACTCCAGGGCGTCGAAAACTACGGCACAGCTGGATGGCGACGATTGGGTCATTAACGGAAGCAAAATCTTTATTACTAACGGATCGGTGGACATCAATATTGGCACTACCGTTCAGGCGGTTACACATGAATCGGCTGAAAAAAAAGAATTCACCACCATCATTGTTGACAGGGATGCGCCCGGCTTTAGTCAGCAGGCCATGCATGGCAAAATGATGTGGAGGGCCAGCGACACTTCCCTGTTATTTTTTGATGATTGCAGGGTACCCAGGGAAAACGTATTGGGAGAACCCGGGCAGGGCTCCAGGATCATGCTGCAAACATTAGATGCGGGCAGGCTCAGCATAGCCGCTATGGGACTCGGTTGCGCCCAGGGCGCATACGAGCTGGCCCTGGCCTACGCACAGCAGCGCAAACAATTCGGCAAAACGATAGCACAGTTCCAGGCCATATCTTTTAAACTGGCAGATATGGCCATGAAAATAGAACTGGCGCGAACTTTTTTATACAAAGCCTGTTGGTTAAAAGATACGGAACAACCTTTCACCAAAGAAGCTGCCATGGCTAAATTATATTGTTCTGAAATTGCCAAAGAAGTAGCAGACGCGGCCGTGCAGGTACATGGCGGTTATGGGCTGATGAAAGAATACAACGTAGAACGCTTTTATCGCGACCAGCGGTTATTGCAGATCGGTGAAGGTACTTCTGAAATACAAAGAATGGTGATAGCCAAGCAGATCGGTTGCTGAGGTTGAGGATTGGCTGACTGGTTGATTAGTAGAAAAGTTACAGGCTGATGGACCCTGTTTCATGGTTCATCGATGCAGTAAAATATTCATGATATGAATAATTATCTATGAACCATGAACGAATAAAAATAACAGAGAGCCCGCGGGATGCGCAACAAGGTTTGCCATTTACCATCCCGGTTGAGAAGAGGGCCGCCTATATCAATGAACTGATGTTAGCCGGATTTGATGTAATAGATTTTGGCAGCTTCGTATCGCCGCAAGCTGTCCCCCAAATGGCGCATAGCGACGAGGTACTTCAATTGATAGACAAGTCCCAATCCAATACGCAACTGCTGGCTATTGTTGGAAATACCCGAGGAGCCGAAGAAGCCTGTGCTTCTGCAAAACTGGACATAATAGGTTTCCCCTACTCTATCAGCAACACTTTTCTGGAACGAAATATCAATTCATCAATTGCAAAGGCGGATGAAACGGCTGTTAACATTGGAAAAATTTGCGGCAATCAACAAAAAGCCTACCGCGTTTTTGTAAGTATGGCTTTCGGCAATCCGTATGGAGATGACTGGAATATAACGCTGGTAAAGGAATGCGTCGAGAAGCTTGCTAATAACGGCGTCCGAACTATTACCCTTTCAGATACCATCGGACTGGCAACTGCAACCTCCATCCGGCAAATCTTCGAAAGCCTTATGCCCTTATATACCGGTATAGAAATCGGGCTGCATATACATACCCAACATCATAACTGGCGGGAAAAAATTGATGCTGCCTGGAAAGCAGGCTGCCGAAGTTATGACGGAGTAATAAATGGCATCGGCGGTTGCCCCATGACTGGCTACGAGCTATTGGGCAACCTCAACACATTAGACCTGCTATCCTATTTGGAAGAAGAGCATATCGTACATCGCCTGGATGACGCATTGATCAGAGATATTGCTTCGCGGTACGGAGCATTCGGCAGTGATGAAAACCATCAAAAATAAATCATAAAAATATCTATGAATAAAGTAGTATCCGACGCGGCTGAGGCTATTGAAGGTATCACCGATGGCATGACCCTTTTATTGGGTGGTTTCGGCCTTTGCGGCATACCTGAAAACAGTATTACAGCCTTAGTACATAGCGGTGTTAAGGAGCTTACCTGCATCAGTAATAATGCGGGCGTAGATGATTTTGGCCTTGGCCTGCTCCTGCAAAAAAGGCAGATCAGGAAAATGATCTCTTCATACGTAGGCGAAAATGCAGAGTTTGAAAGACAGCTATTGGCAGGAGAACTTGAAGTAGAGCTGATACCACAAGGCACCCTGGCTGAGCGCTGCAGGGCCGGTGGAGCGGGCATTCCGGCCTTTTATGTGCCTGCGGGCTTTGGAACGGAGGTAGCGAAAGGCAAGGAGATCAGGGAGTTCAACGGTAAGCCTCATTTATTAGAGCATGCTATTACCGGCGACTTCGCCATCATTAAAGCCTGGAAGGGCGACACCCACGGCAACCTGATATACAGCGCCACCGCCAACAACTTTAATCAACCCATGGCCATGGCTGCAAAGATAACCATTGCTGAAGTAGAAGAATTAGTACCTGCCGGCACACTTGATCCCGCACAAATCCATACACCCGGCATTTTTGTTCAACGGATTTTTCAGGGGAAGCATTATGAGAAAAGGATTGAGAAGCTGACAGAGAAAAGTTAGTGGGGAGTTCGCTAGTGGCTAGTGGGAAGTTAGCTAGTGGCTAGTAGGGAATGGCTAGTGCAAAGCAGGGAAAAGTTAAAATGAGAACATCTTGATAAACTATAAAACACCCGAATATGTTAGAATTATCACACAAAAACCTGCAGGTATACCAGTTTGCACTGAAATTAGTAAAAGAAGTGTACCAACACACTCAGACTTATCCAAAAGAAGAGCAATATGTATTAGTCAGTCAAATTCGAAGAGCAGCTATATCCGTTTGCAGCAATATTGCAGAAGGAGCAGCAAGAGTATCGAAACGGGAGAAAAAAAGATTTTATGAGATATCCCGGAGTTCTTTGGTTGAAGTAGACACGCAATTAGAAATATCGTTAATTTTAGATTACGTTAAAAAGGACAGACTGGACCAGCTGGAAGCATACCTTGAAGCGACATTTAAGATGCTTAGCAAAATGATGAATAACCTACATGTAGCGGAATAATCCTACCCGCTACTTACTATTAACCACTAGCAATAAATGAGCCTCACAAAAGAACAAATAGCACAACGCATAGCCAGGGAATTACAGGACGGCTATTATGTGAATCTCGGCATCGGCATTCCTACCCTGGTTGCAAACTATATCCCGGAAGGAATTGAAGTAGTATTACAATCAGAAAACGGCATGTTAGGCATGGGCGCTTTTCCCGAAAAGGGACATGCAGACCCCGACCTGATCAATGCGGGTAAACAAACCGTAACTATACAACCGGGAGGCGCTTTTTTTGATTCAGCTACTTCTTTTGCTATGATCAGAGGCGGGCATGTAGACCTCACCGTTCTTGGTGCTTTTGAAGTGACCGATACCGGCGATATTGCCAGCTGGAAAATACCCGGCAAGATGGTGAAAGGAATGGGTGGTGCTATGGACCTGGTAGCTGCAGCAAAAAACATCATCGTGGCTATGCAGCACACCAGCAAAGACGGCCAATCGAAACTTCTGAAAGCATGCACTTTACCACTCACGGGTGTGGGATGTGTAAAGAAAGTAGTCACCGATTTAGCAGTACTGGACATTACCGAAGAGGGATTTGTACTACTGGAAAGAGCACCTGGTGTAAGCGTGGAAGCTATTCAAAAAGCTACAGAAGGCAGATTGGTAATAAAAGGAGAGCCCCCTGAGATGCTTTTTAATTAATTAACAAATGCTTAAAACATTTGCATCCTTTAATGCTAACACTACATCCAGCTGGCTGTTATGCTGAATTGGATTCTCTACGGTAATAAGTTCCCATAGTTTAGAAGGAGTATTTGCAAGACCTTCATGCTGGAACATCAACTTCACTGCTCTTATTGCATACAATTTATTTTTCGAATTCTTACGGTGACTATAGCAGCCGGCATTAACTCCGTTTATCATACCTTCTTCGCATAATCCCAAAAATGCATTTTTAGGACATCCCTTTTTTTGAGCGGCGGAACCCTTCTCAAATAGTTCCAATGTAGCAGTTTCCCAGGCTTCAGCAGGAAGCATTTGGTGATCTTTTTGCAATAATTGAACAGCAGCAACGGCTGCCTGGCCATATTTGTTCATACTTATGCTATTTAACATATAAAACATTCGCCACTTTTCTTTCCCCTTCATGATCCCATTTCCTGTTGTCGGTTGGGTAATTCACAATACCCTCATCCTTTACCCACAAGGCTGACGAGCCTCCGCCATCAAAATTAATAGCGCTCACGCAACCCAGCCAACGCATCACTTTTGTCAACTCAAATAAATTCATTCCCTGCGAATTGGCATTTCTTCCATCTACTACCAGCATAATTATATGGCCTTTTTTGGTAATTCCCATACAGGTGCGGGGATGCCTGGCGGTGTTGAAACCAACAGGCTCCAGTGTTTCATCCTGCCGGTTAAAAATTAGCAAGGGACCATTCAGCATAACATCAGGCTCTTTCAGCCATTCTTCCCAGTTCACCAAACCATCCCACTTTTTGATTTCCGGTACACCGTTAGCCGCTATTACTACCGCAGCTTTCTGATGAAAATCGGGTTTTTCATTAGCAGCGTTACGATTCCCATTAATAACCTGCCCCCGCACTTTAGTAAAATCAACCGCTCCCCCGTTCTTTACATCAAAAAAATTACCATTTACTACAGCCAATGGCTTCACTTCCCCAGCAAAATCACTGACCGTTCTAAGCTTCTGCGACTCCGCCGCAATATGAAATTGATGCCGCCTGCTTCTTTTTACCAATACATAGCTGATATGCTGGTTAGCGTTAAAAAGGTTTTTGCTCTGAAAATGATATTGGTAAAGCTTTACCTTTCTATCCACTTTTCTTGCCTTCCAGCTGGCGCTGACGAAGCTTACGGAATCGTAATACTGCCCATCGGCCATTGTAGCTATCAACAAAAACCCCAACAAGCCTATAACTAATTTCATGCTGCTAAGTTTTCGGGAGTAAACCATATCAGCTAAGATACGTCGGCTGGCCAACCCTTCACCGATTTACTCACGGTTATTTATTTTACGAAAATACAGCCTTTCTTTATGTAGTTTTACTGAGTTGCGCATCATAATACTATTAACATATAAACTACCCTATAAAAGGGGTTAAAATAAAACGGACTAAAAGTTGCCTATTGTGATGTTTTTACGTCTTAGTATCGTGGGGGTCAGAAATACGGGCAAAGCAAGGCTACTGATCAAGCAGCCGATAAAAAATAAACGAATGAAAATTCTAAAAACAGCAACTGTTTTAGCAGTTTTAATTGTACTACTCCAGATGAAGTCGAATGCACAGACAAAAAACTATGATGCTGACTGGAAAACCATAGAAGGCCATATAGCCAAGGGGTTGCCTGCCTCTGCTCTTGAAGCCGTAAAAAAAATATATGCCAGGGCAAAAACGGAAAAGCAGGATGCCCAACTGGTAAAGGCTATTGTTTACATGACCCAACTACAACAGGAAAACCGGGAGGAAAATCCTGTTAAACGTATTAAGGAAATCGAAAAAGAAATTCAGGCAAGTAAAGAACCGACAAGGTCCTTACTTAACAGCTACCTGGCGGGCATTTACCAGCAATACTTTGCTACGAACCGGTACAAATTGTACAACAGAACAAATACCGAAGACTTCAAAAAGGAAGATGTTGCTACCTGGACCATTGATGATTTTCATAAAAAAATCAGTGCACTTTACCTGCAGTCACTGAACAATAAAGAATTGCTGCAGAAAACAAAACTAGCTCATTATGATGCAATCATTATAAAAGGTAACGCCCGCGTTTTACGCCCTACATTGTATGATTTACTGGCACATCAGGCGCTTGGGTATTTTAAAAATGATGAGCGTGATATCAGCCGGCCGGCATATAGCTTTGAGATCAATCATCCAGAGGCTCTTGGCCCCGCTGCTACATTCGCAAAAATAAATTTCGAGACCAGCGACTCGCTGTCACTACAGCAAAAAGCACTGACGGTCTTCCAGGATTTAATTCAATTCCATTTAAACGACACCGATCCCAGTGCTTTGATCGATGTAGATATCGAAAGATTGCAATATGTTCACTCAAAGATGTTATTAAAAACAACCTCTGGCACCGTCAGCGCCACGGATGGCCCGAAGGGTTTGGAAGGAAAAGAATTACTTTATTACAACGCGCTTCAGCAGCTTGTTTCAAAATACAACGATGTACCTGAGGTGAACCAGGCCCGTTACCTGCTGGCGGTCATACACCAGCAAAGAGGCAGTCAGTATGATCCGAACGGAGACACTACTTACCGTTACGAACTGGTAAAAGCCAAAGAACTCACCGATAAAATACTGGATCAGAAGAATGAGAATGAAGGTTGGGTGAATGCCTACAACCTGAATAAAGATCTCGTTCAGCCTTATTTCCTCTTCCAGGTGGAGCGGGTAAACCTTCCCGATATGCCATTCCGGATGCTGGTAAATTTCAAAAATGTCAGTAAGCTGTATTGGCGGATCATTCCAGCCACACCTGCTCTAAAAGCAATCGTTAATAACGAGCGGGGTGACCATAATTATTGGGATAAATTGCTGGCAGCAAAAGCTCAGAAAACCTGGCAACAACCCCTGCCGCTAAATGATGACCTCCAAACGCATGCTACCGAAATTAAGGCCGATGGTTTACCTACCGGTGAATACTTCATTGTGGCGTCATTAAATGACAATTTTTCGCCCACCAATAATATACTGGCGGCGCGCCTTACTTATATATCCCATATCAGTTTCGTAAACCGGAATACAGACTTCTTTGTACTGAACAGGAATACTGGCCAGCCTTTATCCAATGCTTCAGTGCAAGTGTATAAAAAAGTTTACGACCATAAAACCTATACCTATGGCAAACAAAAATCAGAAGTGTATACTGCTGACAAGAATGGATACTTTAAATTGAGTAATACCGCCGTAAAAGAACAAGGTGGGTCTAACCTGTTATTTGAAATAAAACATGCTAATGACAGGCTTTTCATAGAAGATGAGGTTTACTATTATTTTAATGCTTTAAACAAGCAAAATGAAAAAAAATTCAGAACCACAGTTTTCCTTTTTACAGACAGGAGCATTTACCGGCCGGGGCAGACCCTATACTTCAAAGGCATTGCAGTTAACCGGAGAACAGACATGACCGATCCATCTATTCAAACAACGTATAAAACTACACTTACACTTACGGATGCCAATAATCAAAAGGTCGCAGACCTGCAGGTAGCCACCAATGAGTATGGTTCATTTAACGGGAAATTCGTATTACCACCAACCGGCCTTAACGGCATTTATTACCTGCGAACCAGCGACGGAGCCGGCACTGCCAATGTTCGCATGGAAGAATATAAACGGCCTAAGTTTTACGTGGATTTTGAAAAAGTGAAAGATGCCTACAAAGTAAACGAAGAGGTCCAAATTACAGGATACGCCAAAGCTTATGCCGGTAATAATATAGATGGAGCCAAAGTAAAATACCGCGTGGTTCGGGAAGCCCGCTTCCCCTACCCCTGGCTGTTCCGGAGAGGTTATTTTCCCCGATCAGAGGCACTGGAAATTACAAACGGCGAAGTAAAAACCGATAACGACGGCCGATTCAACATCAGCTTTACCGCTATTCCTGACGCCAAGCTCGATACTAAACTGGACCCTGTTTTTGACTACCGTGTTTATGCCGATGTTACAGATATCAACGGAGAAACAAGAAGTAATGCTGAAATGGTATCTGCCGGGTATAAATCTTTATTGCTTACTACATCCATACCGTCAAAACTGGCTACGGATAGCTTAAACAAGCTCTTCATCAGAACAGAGAACATGTCCGGCATTTTTCAAAAAGCAACAATACAGGTAACAATCACCCGTTTAAATCCTGAGCAAAGATTATTAAGGCCTCGTTACTGGGAGCAGCCGGACCAGTTTATACTAAGCAAAGAGCAATATATACAACAGTTTCCCAACGATATTTATAATAACGAAAATGACCCCCAAACCTGGACTAAGGCCGCAACGATAACAGAGCAGTCAGGACCATCAGACTCAACCGGCATTTTTGCATTAAGCTCATTCAAATATCAACCGGGCTATTACACGATAGAAGTCAGCACAAAAGACAAAGATGGCAACCCTGTAAAAGATGTACAATATATTGAATTGTTCGACTCCAAAAAACCCGAACCGGTTTATCCGCAATACTTATACAGTATCGCTCCCCGACCGGTAGAGCCGGGACAAAAAGCTACAACGCAAATCGCTACATCCGCCAGCAAGGTTTTTTTAATACAGTATACTGACAGGGAAGTCCAGCCATTTTCTTTTCATCAACTGGATCAAAACAGCAGCAACTTTGACATCACAGCTACTGAACAAGACCGTGGAGGTATTTCCAATAGTTACCTGTTTGTGAAAAACAACCGCATCTTCCAGGCCGATCATATGATAACGGTGCCCTGGACCAACAAACAACTGGATATTGAATACAGCAGCTTCAGGGATAAAACCCTGCCGGGTGCAGCAGAAAAATGGAGTGTAAAAATATCAGGCCATAAAAAGGAAAAAGTAGCTGCTGAGCTGTTAGCCAGCATGTATGATGCCTCCCTGGATCAGTTTCAGTCGCACCAGTGGAACGCTCCTTATATCTGGCGCAACCATTACAGCAACTATACCTGGACAGGTAACACTAACTTTGGTCACCTGCAGGCCCGCATGCAAAATAGTCTGCAATGGGAGCGTAAATCTTTCGACAGGCGATACGATAAACTTTA
>JBQGCI010000466.1:0-12680 GCA_052038405.1 Acinetobacter pittii | reverse complement strand
GCCTATGCTCCTTCCAACCAGCTTACACCCAATGGTTTTAACGGAGAAGAAGCATGTATACTAATGCAGTATGCCGGCATGAGTACGAACATGCAGTCTATAGGAATTTATGGCTATAATCCACAGCAAGACCGCGATGAGCTGACTGCCAAACAAATCAGCCATATGATATGGTATACTATTGATGGCCGTTACCGCAGACTAAAAGAAGCTTCTTTTGATCAGCTGGAACATTTTAACGAATATCAAATGGCTTTTGCCGAAATTGAATCTACGTTTTTACAAAGTAAAAAAACAAGACGGTGGTGGATGCAGTTACCCGATAAAACCTATATACCCTGCAGCTACAAGGATTACCTGGCAGCCGGCAGCAACGAAATACCCGAAAGATGGTTCAGGGCCCAACAGCGATAACATACAACATCAACCCTTAAATCAACTCTATTAATTATGTCACGTATTATTAAAACAGGTATCGCATCTTATGGCATGAGCGGAAAATTGTTCCATGCCCCGTTTATACAGGCACACCCTTATCTGGAACTCAGCGCCATTGTAGAAAGACATAAAGAAGAATCCAGAATAAAATATCCAGACTCTAAGCTCTACAGATCTTTTGAAGAATTGATAGCAGACGAAACCTTAGAGTTGATTGTTGTAAATACACCCGTACAAACTCATTTTGAATATGCCAAAGCCGCTTTGAATGCGGGCAAGCATATTGTGGTGGAAAAGCCCTTCACTGTGAACGCTGCAGAAGCCAAAGAACTGGATGAATTGGCAAAGGAAAAAAATTTGTTATTGATCGTTTACCAGAACCGGCGCTACGATGGTGATTACCGCGCCATAAAAAATGTTGTGCAGCAGAACTTATTAGGAGAACTAAAGGAAGCAGAAATGAGATTTGACCGCTACCGCACAGGCCATAGCGGCAAGGATCATAAAGAAGGCGATAAACCGGGAGCAGGCAACCTGCACGATCTGGGTGCACATATCATCGACCAGGCTATACAATTATTTGGGTTTCCTGAGGCTGTATTTGCCGATGTATTTGCCATGCGCGACAACATGATCGCCAATGACTACTTTGAAGTATTATTATACTATCCACGCCCCTTCCGTGTAAGAATAAAAGGAACTGTGTTTGCAAGAGAATCTTATTATGCTTATATCATCAACGGAGCAAACGGAACTTTTATGCAGCAACGTTCAGACCTGCAGGAAGTAAAACTGCTGGAAGATACTATACCTTCTCTTGAACCCTGGATACCCACACCAGAAGGATTTGACGGTTTGTTGCATACTACTATTAACGGGGAAACCGTACGTAAAGAAACACGATCTGAAATGGGTAACTATATGCAGTATTATGAAGATGTATACCAGGCAGTGGCTAATGGCAAACCCAACCCGGTACCAGCCGCGGATGCTGTATTAACAATGCGTGTTATTGATGCCGCATTACTGAGCAGTAAAGAAAGACGGGTAATTACTTTATAAAATAAGAGTTATAAAAGCAAAAAAGGGAGTACTATAAAATACTCCCTCTTTCCTTTATAAATTTATCTTTTTTATAAACCTGCCTGCTTGCTGATCTCCAACATCCGATCGATAGGCTTTTTAGCTGCCAGCCTCAATGTTTCATCCATAATGATATCGGGCATTTCATATTTCATACACAGATAGATTTTCTCCAGGGTATTGCGCTTCATGTGCGGACAATCATTGCAGGCACAACCATTATCGGGAGGAGCTGGTATAAATTTCTTATCGGGGCTTGATTTCTCCATCTGGTGTAAAATACCTGTTTCTGTGGCTACGATAAATTCTGTAGCTTCATTCTCCATGGTATATTTGAGCAATCCTGTTGTAGATCCTACAAAGTCCGCTATTTTCAATATATGCTCTTCACATTCGGGATGCGCTATGAACTTAGCATTGGGATGCTGCATTTTCAGCTTGGTGATATGCTCCAGGCTGAAAATTTCGTGTACCATACAAGCGCCGTTCCACAACAACATATCACGTCCGGTTACCTTGTTAATATACGCTCCCAGGTTTTTGTCTGGTGCAAAAATGATCTTCTGATCTTTCGGAAAACTATCCACAATAATGCGTGCATTACTGCTGGTTACAATCACATCACTAAGCGCTTTAATGCCCGCACTGCAGTTAATATAACTCACCACTACATGATCCGGATGTTGCTCTTTGAACTTTTGAAACAAGGGTGGCGGACAGCTGTCGCTCAATGAACATCCAGCTTTAAAATCAGGTATCACCACTTTCTTCGTTGGATTTAAAATCTTCGCAGTTTCTGCCATAAAATGAACACCTGCAAAAACGATCATATCAGCATCCGTCTTCTCAGCTTCCTGCGCCAGGCCCAGGCTATCCCCGATATAATCGGCTATATCCTGGATGTCCGGCTCCTGGTAATAGTGAGCCAGGATAACTGCATTCTTTTCTTTCTTCAACTTGTTGATCTCTTCGAAAAGATCCAGGGTAGGATCCACATCAATATCCAAAAAGCCCTTGGCTTCCACTTCCTGTTTTGCGCTTTCCAATACTCCTGCTTCCATGCTGTAAATTTTAAATCCGGTGCAATGATACGTTGCAACTTCAAATTTTTTGAAAGAATTTTTGCCGCCCTTCTTTTGTTCTAATAATAATTATATATATTATTTTAAAAAGAAAACTTATTATTATTACCAGTGTGAATTAGTGGATAACTCGTAATTCACATTTATTACAAAATTAGAAGTTTATTGTTTTCCACAGGAAATCAATAGTAATTAACATAGGCATTTGTTGCCTGCCCTCATTTTGGGTTCGTTATACACAAAAATGTGGATTATGCGTTCTTAACAAAAAATGAGTTCATTTTAATTTTACGTTGTGTTAATATCTGAGGTATAATTTTAGTGAAACTAACTTTTTCACCAACCGTCATGGTCTGATCACTTTTTACGACCTAATAATCACATTTCATATAAACGTTTCACAGGGGGATATCCACATTTTTGAAGGTCTATTCACATATCTTTGGGGAGAAATAGTGTTATAAACAGGGCTTTACAAGGATGATTGTTTCCCAAAAATGGCTGGTTTATACATGTTGCTTGTAGGCATCTTTTATTTTATCCGTAACCCGGTTGTTTCAAACAACCCTCCTGTTAATAAACAGGATAAATTTTCAAAAATTTGGTATGAAGAAGCTGGTTTTTATCTTTTCTGTTATTTTATTCTCTCTCCTGGCAAAAGCAGATGAAGGAATGTGGCTCCCGCAGCTGCTGGATGCATTAAATGAAAAACGAATGAAATCGCTGGGTATGAAAATGGACGCCAGTGATATATATAATGTGAATAAAAGCAGCCTTAAAGATGCCATTGTAAGTTTCGGAGGTTTTTGTACCGGTGAAGTCATTTCCGATCAGGGCTTGGTTTTAACCAATCACCACTGCGGATTTGACGCTATTCAAAATCATTCTACACTCGATCATAATTTTATAAGAGATGGATTCTGGGCAAAGTCCAATGCAGAAGAGTTACCCAATGCAGGTTTGTTTGTAACTTTTATAGTAAGAATTGAAGATGTAACAGCTGCTGTGTTAAAGAATGTAAATACTTCACTGGCTGAAAACATGCGCCAGTCGCTAGTAGACAGAAATGCCAATCAACGATTGAAGGAGGTAAAAAAGGAAGCTTACCAGGGAGCCTTTATCCGTCCTTTTTTTGAAGGTAATAAATATTACCTGTTTATAACAGAAACGTATAATGATGTACGTCTCGTTGGTGCACCGCCATCGTCAATAGGAAATTTTGGAAAAGATACAGACAACTGGATGTGGCCCCGGCATACCGGTGATTTCAGTATGTTCAGGATCTACGCGGGTAAAGACAATAACCCGGCACCCTATTCATCCGATAATGTGCCTTATAAACCAAAAAAATCCTTATCTATTGCCATGAACGGTATGAAGGAAGGAGATTTCACCATGGTTTTTGGTTTTCCTGGTCGCACCACTGAATATTTACCTAGCGAAGCGGTGAACCAGATTATGACCGTAAATGATCCCGCTAAAATTTTAATAAGAGATAAAGCGCTTTCGGTAATTGATAAATATATGCGTTCAGATGAAGCTATTAAAATTCAGTATGCCTCTAAGTATGCAAGTATTAGTAATGCCTGGAAAAAATGGCAGGGAGAGGTTTTAGGACTAACGAATACTGATGCGGTAGGCAAAAAAAATAAGTATGAAGCCGAATACACCAGGCTGTTGACTAATAACCCGGCACTAAAAGCTAATTACGGTACTGTGCTCAGCCAGCTTAATGATGCCTATAAAAAAATAAAAAATTTCGCGCTGACGCGCGATTATTACCTTGAAACGACCAGCAAGATAGAATTGTTTGCTGTAGTACAAAGAATACGGGCACTAAATTCTAAAAAAGACAAACCTGAATATGCTGAAGCATTGATAGCCGAAATAAAATGGATGGACAATTATTTAAAGGAAATGAATTTGGTAGTGGATAAGGACCTATTTGCTGCTATGATGCAATTGTACCTGGAGCAGCCATCCCAATATATTGCGCCGAGGGCCAAACAGGAATTTGCAAAGTATAAAGATTATAAAGCCTGGGCCAATGATTTATACGGCAAAAGTATTTTCGCTGATCAGCAGGAAATAAGAGATCTGTTACATACCGATCCCGGAAAATTATTTGAGGCATTGACTACTGATGAAGGCGCCCAACTGGTTCTATCCATTTCTAATTTGTATGATAATGAAGTGGCCCCTGAACTGAATAAGATCCAGGCCTCCATCAATCAATTACAACGGTTGTATATGAAAGCACAGATGGAAGTGTTTTCTGATAAAACATTTTACCCCGATGCGAATAGCACATTAAGAGTAGCTTTTGGAAATGTTAACGGTTACTCCTCTCCCACCGGAAAAAAATATGAATACTATACCTACATGGATGGGCTGATGGAAAAATATAAGCCTGGAGACTACGAGTTTGATGTGCCAGAAAAGTTGCGCGAGTTATACCGGAAAAGGGATTATGGAAAATACGGAGCGAACGGAAAGATGCCCGTTTGTTTTATAGCTTCCAACCATACTACCGGAGGTAATAGTGGCAGTCCGGCGCTGGATGCGCATGGGAATCTGGTGGGCTTAAATTTTGACAGGGTATGGGAAGGTACTATGAGTGATGTAAATTATGATCCTTCTATTTGCCGGAACATTATGGTAGATATAAGATATGTGCTGTTTATTGTGGACAAGTTTGCAGGGGCCGGGCACCTGGTGGATGAAATGAAGCTGGTGTATCCTGAAAATTAGCCGGAAATTTTAGCTAACTTTAAACAAACTAAAAAACTACCATGGTAAACAATAAACACATTGCTACTTTTATACTCGGCGCGCTGGCAGGACTGGCTGCTGGTAAGTACGCCAGCATGAGTGATGAAGAAAAGGAAAAGCTGATCGCTAATTTAAAGGAGAAGGCGAATAGCTTAAAAGACGATGCCGTAAAAACAGCCGGGCAGGCAAGGGACTATTTTTCCGAACTCACTACCAAAGGAACGGATGCAATAAAAGAACATTTTCCGGGCGCTGAAAAATGGATGGATGACATTTTCGGTAATAAAGAAACGGCTGCAACAGATACCCAACAGAAGCAACCCGGGAGTTAGTGCAAACTATTTTATGAAAAAAGGAAGCAAATTCGCTTCCTTTTTTCATAACACTATAAAAGCTGGTTCGGATTGGGGATCAGCTTTAAAATTTTATGCAGATTTTCCTGGTAATGCTTTTTATCAAGTTTGTAATAGAAAGCACCTTTTTTAGAATTGCTCTTGTCTTTCTCTTTTTGCTTGATCAGTAATTTAGTGGATAACATTTTGCGACTGAAATTGCCTTTGTCGAAACTGGTATCAAAAACATCTTCAAATAAACTCTGCAATAAAGGAAGCGTAAATTTCTCCGGCAATAGTTCAAATAAAATAGTATGCGACGCGGCCTTGTATTGTAGCTTCTTCTGAGCCAGATGCACCATATCATTATGGTCGAAGATCAGATTGGGGAACTCCTTAATAGGAAACCACTGCGCTTCAAAATCTGTATTGATAGACTCTTTATACTTATTAATATCTATCAGCGCAAAATAAGCAACGGATATAGTTCTTTGTACCGGGTCTCTGTCGGGCGACGAAAATGTCTGATACTGCTCCAGGTAAATCCCTTCCAGGCCGGTAAGACTTTTTAAAATGCGGTTGGCTGCAATTTCAGCACTCTCATTATCATTTACAAACCCCCCCATCAAACTCCACTTACCTTTCTCGGGCTCCAGGCCACGTTTCACCAATAATATCTTCAGCCTTGTACCATCAAAGCCAAAAACAATACAGTCTACAGCTACGGTAAACTTTGTTATATGCTGATATTTTTTCTCCTTAGTCAAAGCCTGAGTGGATTGAAGTGTGTAAAGAAAATGAAACTAACAATAAAAAGTACAAAAATAAATGATTTTATTTGTCATAAAAACAATTAAATTTGATTGGCTTGTTATCGAATTGCGTGCAATATTAATAAAGATATAGATATACATCATCAGACAAAATAAACAATCGCTATGCGGAGAAATCTTTTATTGCTATGGGCAATGGCCATAGGGCTGTGCACAAAAGCTCAGGACAAAACATTCGTGGTTTCGGTTAACCAACCGATTGCTGCTATTCAACCCACCATGTGGGGTGTTTTTTTTGAGGACATTAATTTCGGTGCAGATGGAGGTATTTATGCCGAACTGGTTAAAAACCGGTCATTCGAATTTACCAAGCCATTAATGGGTTGGAAGGTAGATCAGCAACCCGTAGAAGAAGGAGCTGTGTTAATTCAAAATCGCACAGGTGTCTACAACTCCAATCCGCGGTTTGTAAGAATAACAGTAAACAACCGCAACAAGGGAACGCTTTCTCTGACCAATGAAGGTTTTCGGGGTATGGGTATTAAAAGCGGGCTGCGTTATGATTTTTCCGTTTTATACAGAATGATATCGGGCAAGGTAAAACTGCATGTGGAAATATTGAATGCCGGTAAAGAAATTATCGGTAGTACGGAAATACTGCCGGGAGATAAGAAAGAATGGTCCAAAATCGCCGCCAGTTTTTCTGCCACACAAACCGAAGAAAAAGGTTCCATGCGGCTGGTTTTTGAAGGCAATGGTATTATTGATCTGGATATGATCTCTCTTTTTCCCGGAGACACCTGGAAGAACCGACCCGGCGGAATGAGAGCCGATATGGTACAGATGCTGGCTGATATGAAGCCGGGTTTTATAAGATTCCCCGGTGGCTGTATAGTAGAGGGTTATGATCTGGACCAAAGATACCAGTGGAAGAAAACGGTAGGTCCTCTGGAAGAAAGGCAACTAAGCATTAACCGCTGGAACAATGAATTCGCACATCGGCCGGCACCCGATTATTTTCAGACCTTTGGCCTGGGCTTTTTCGAATACTTCCAGTTGTGTGCTGACATCGGAGCTGAACCTTTACCCATCCTGAACTGCGGTATGGCCTGTCAGTTTAACTCAGGTGAAGTAGTGCCAATGGACCAGCTGCAGCCTTATGTAGATGATGCACTGGATTTAATAGAATTTGCCAATGGCGCTGTAACTACTAAATGGGGAAAGCTGCGTGCCAGCATGGGTCATCCCGAACCATTCCATTTAAAGATGTTGGGTGTGGGTAACGAAAACTGGGGTCCCCAGTACCTGGAGCGGTTTAAAGTTTTTCAAAAAGCCTTAAAAGATAAATATCCCGAAATTAAACTGATTGCCAGTTCAGGTACTGACCCCGAGGGAGAACGGTTTAATTTGTTGAATACAAAACTGAGGGAACTGAATACAGATTTTATAGACGAGCATTATTACCGGCCTCCCCAATTCTTTTTCAGCAATATTAACCGCTACGATAATTATCCGCGAAACGGATCGAAGGTTTTTGCCGGCGAATATGCATCACATGTACCGAATACCAATGGCGCTGTAAAAAGTAACTGGCTGGCTGCGTTATCTGAAGCAGCATTCTTAACGGGTTTGGAACGTAATGCTGAAGTAGTACAAATGGCCTCGTATGCTCCGTTATTTGCACATTATGATGGCTGGCAATGGGCGCCTGATCTGATATGGCTGAATAATCTTAAAATAGTGGGCTCACCCAGTTACCAGGTACAAAAACTTTATTCTATAAATAAAGGAACAACCGTAATTCCGATTCATAGAGATAATAAAATTATCGATGGCAGAGACAGTTTATACGCAACTGCCGCAATCGATGCTGCATCAAAAGAGATCATTGTAAAAATTGTAAACGCGCTGCCCGGAGAACAAAAAATCACGCTGGATTTTGAAGGTGTTAAAAAGCTGGGGGGTACAGCGGTTCATACCGTTTTACAGAATGATGACCTAGATAAGATCAATACCATAGCAGACCCGGATGCTGTAACGCCAAAAGCAACTAGCATCAAAACTTCGGGTAAAAAACAGGCAATAGTTGTAAAGGGATATTCCTTTAACGTGATCAGGATTAAGTATTCTTAACACTCACATCAATAAAGTAAACCCGCGATTGCCGCGGGTTTTGCTATTTAGCATGCTTCTTCCAGCATCTGCTCTTTATTGTTATCTGCACTAATACGATATTCCTTCAAAGGCATCATCTTTTTTATAATGATAAAACCTGCAAGGGCTGCAACAATAAACAGTAGATCTGTCAACCACAGATAATAATAGCCATACGCTTCAATTATTTTCGTTGAAAGAAAAGGCGTTATAATAAAGGCCATTGAAAACCCAAGTGAATTCAGTGCCATATAGGATCCTTTGTTATGGACACCTGCACGTAAAGCTCCTACAGTAGCAGTAAAAGGAAGTACTAATATTTCAGATAAACTGATCAAAGAAATGGCAAGATACAAGGCCCACATTTCTGTAGTAAGCAAATAAATGATGAAACCGGGAATAATAAATAAGGTGCCCAGTATGATACTGTTGTATATAGAAAAACGTTTTTGAACCATGCTTACTATCATCATTTCTGTAAGTACAATAATAAAACCGCTATAACCCATTAAGGTACCAATAGCTTCTTTACTCATACCGGCCTTTTCATCAAAGAACAAAGGCATGGCGTTGAGCAACTGGCAAAAAGGAATGAAGTAGAGCATACATATAAATGCAAAAAACAGGTAAGGTTTATCCCGGTAAGCCGAAGCCTGCTTTTTATGATGTTCAACGGATGTTACACTTACAACGGATTTAACCTTTTTACCTTTTCGATTATTGAAATAGGAATAGAAAAGTATCGCTGCGGTAAAGCAGCCAATGGCATTACCCCAGAATAAAAAATCATAAGAAATGGCCGCTAACACGCCACCCAAAAAAGGGCCAAAAGAGAAGCCCAGATTAATGGCCATCCTGTTTAAGGAAAAAGCACGTGTTAAGTTCTCGGGTTTGGCATAACTGGTAATAGCCGCAGAATTTGCAGGCCTGAAAAGATCGGCAATAAAAGACAAAGTAAAAATACCTGCAGACAACGTCGCTACGGTATAAAATTCTCCGATTAGTAGATATAGCGGCGCTGCCAGGAACAGGCTCAGGCATTGAACTTTGAAACTACCGACTTTATCAGTCAGCCACCCGCCCGCAATATTTCCCAGCAAAGAACCTAATCCGAAAAAGCTCAAAACGATACCAGCTTCTTCCAAAGAAAAATGCAGGTGATCGCGCATATAAATGGCCATGAAGGGTAACACCATGGCACCCGTTCTGTTGATCAGCATTACCAGCGCCAGCATCCAGGCAGGTGTGGATAAACCCCTGTACGCGCTTATATATAAATTAAAAAATTTCCTTGCTTTCATTATCATCCTCCTGCTGCATTAAAAAAGCCCGGTACTTGACGGTACCGGGCTTTAACTATAAATGTATTTATAATTAAGAGTTCATACTCGCCAAAAATTCTTCGTTGCTCTTTGTCCCCTTCATACGCTTCAGTAATTCCGACATGGCCTCTTCTGTTTTCATCTCAGCCAGGTAAACGCGCAGTAAATTCATTCTTTGCAGCACCTCTCTGTCTAATAACAGGTCGTCACGTCGTGTAGACGAAGCGGTCAGATCAATTGCAGGATAGATACGCTTATTAGCCAATCTTCTGTCCAGCTGAAGCTCCATGTTACCGGTACCTTTAAATTCTTCAAAGATCACCTCATCCATTTTACTGCCGGTATCGATCAAAGCAGTAGCCAGTATGGTCAATGAACCGCCGTTTTCAATTTTACGGGCGGCGCCAAAAAACTGTTTAGGTTTTTGCATCGCATTGGCTTCCACACCACCACTTAATACTTTACCTGAAGCGGGCGATACGGTATTGTGCGCACGGGCCAAACGTGTAATAGAGTCTAGAAGGATAATTACATCATGTCCGCATTCAACGAGCCTTTTTGCTTTTTGCAGGGCTACTGTAGATACTTTTACGTGCTTTTCTGCGGGCTCATCAAAAGTAGAAGCAATTACTTCTGCTTTTACGCTTCTTTCCATATCCGTTACCTCTTCCGGGCGTTCGTCTACCAATACCACCATCAGGTAACATTCAGGATGGTTTTCTGCAATAGCGTTGGCTACTGCTTTCAACAACATCGTTTTACCGGTTTTAGGTTGTGCAACGATCAAACCACGCTGACCTTTACCGATCGGTGTGAATAAGTCGATGATACGTGTGGACAGGTCAGACGGACGGGTAAACAGGTTCAGCTTCTCGTATGGGAATAAAGGTGTTAAATAGTCGAATGGCACACGATCGCGTACTTCTTCGGGGCTCTTACCATTGATCGTATCCACCTTTAAAAGCGCAAAGTACTTTTCGCCTTCGCGTGGAGGACGTACAGCGCCGTGCACGGTATCACCGGTTTTTAAACCAAATAATTTTATTTGTGAAGGAGATACATATACATCATCGGGGCTCGAAAGGTAATTGTAGTCTGATGATCTTAAAAACCCATAACCATCAGGCATCATTTCCAAAACACCTTCGCTTAAAATAACGCCATCAAACTCTACGTTGAAAGCCGTTTCTTTTTCTTTTCTTGGTGTAAAGCTTTTAACAACAGGTTCTTCTATCACAACCGGCACGGGATTGGCAAATTTCTCTGTGGCTTTAAAGGCCTGCTCGATAAAAGAAGCCGTAGCCGGATCGAGGCCAAACTCTTCTTTATTCTCTCCTGAATCTGCTAAATAATCCTCAACGCCTTTGTCTTCGTCAAAAAGATCTCCTGTTGCTGCAGGTTCATCTCTTTTGGTAGCTGTTTTCTTTTCAGAAGAAGCGCTCTTTGACTTTTTAGCAGGAGCCCCAGTCCCGGCTGCCTGGCGGGCAGGTTTAGCTTTTTTAGCCGGAGCCCCGGCTGCCTGGCGGGCAGGTTTAGCTTTTTCAGCAGTAGCATTTTTAGGTTTTTCTTCTTTGTCCTCTGTCCCGTCATCCTCAACAAATGCTTCTTCCGTTCCGATAGAAGTGGTGGCTTTTACAATACGTTTTCTTTTGGGCTTAGCTTCTGTAGCGGTGGTTTTAGAGCCCGCTATAGCCTGGTTATCTAAAATTTGGTAAATAAGGGTTTGCTTATCCAATTTCTTCGCATCAGGAATATTTAACTGCTCGGCAATATCCAACAGTTCCGGAACGAGCATGTCGTTCAATTGTAAAATATCATACATAAGGGTAATCTTAATTAATCAAATACCGGCTTTAGCATGCTGATTAACAAAAAAATAATTGAAAATTGTTTTTTGGTGAACGCTTATTGAAATGAAAATCAATAATTAGCAGAGATGATCACAAGCCTTCGGGTCATTTCTTCTGCGAAATTAGGGAGAAATCGACAACCTTCAAAAATTTTTAATGGTTAAAAATCCATCATTACGGATGTTTAACAAGCTATAAGGGAAATCCCGTGCACTTAAAAACTGCAGTCTGGTTATCGCCTGCCTGGCCGCATCGGCTGCCGGGTATAGCGGGTTTCCAGGTTTCTGAATGATGGGTATAACCAAGCCTTTCACAAAGTTTCCCCTGTGATTGAGGTAAATCTTTAATAATGGTGCATATCCCATCGGACCATGCAAAGACATACTACCATAGGTGGCAAAATTGCCCAGGCTATAAGCGATCAGTTTATCTTTATAAATTTCCATACCCCTGGTAACATGCGGCCCGCTTCCGATTACCAGGTCTGCCCCCTCGTCAATACAATAGTGCGCCATTTCATACACATTACCGCGGCTTTCATTAAAGCTGGTTTCCTGTTTTCTTAATACGGCCTCAGCATGGGCGCCTTCTGCCCCGCCGTGAAAAAAAATAACTACAATTTCGGCGAGTTCTTTGGCTTTCCTTATAACTGTACTTATTTTCCTGTAGTCGTTGATGTAAACGTGACGGCCACCGTGGCCCACTCCTATAAAAGCCAGGGTTACGCTTTCTTTTTTCAGCAAGGCTATTTCACAATCATTTTTAAGACCGGAAAATGCAATTCCCTGTTCTTCCAACGCTTTTTTGGTTTGTAAAATGCCTTCGTCTCCAAAATCGCCGCTGTGATTGTTAGCAATGCTCAAAAAATCGAACC
>JBQGCI010000465.1:0-5290 GCA_052038405.1 Acinetobacter pittii | reverse complement strand
CTACCATTTCTCAGCGACCAGATTTTGTAACACAGTGGTTCTATAGCAATAATACATCTGTTCAGCAGAGCATGTCAACATCATTTTCACAGAGAGCGACAGAAACTTCTTCTTTTTCTCAACAAACTGGCGGCCAAATAAGTTTTGGCGCATCTGCATCATTTAAAGTTGGGGTTCCTGTGGCAAATGTAAACCTTACCATCAACACCAATACCACCTTAAGCCACTCAGTTACATACGGGAAAAATGAGTCTGTTGAAGACGCTCAAACCTATAATTTCCCAATAAACATTGCCCCCCGAACAAGTGTTACGGCCACTGCCACTGTGGGCAGATACCTTATTAATTTGAAATACAAGGCAACGATGCGCGGTATAAAGACAGGGAGAATACTGACAGTAAATGGTATATGGGAAGGAATTTCGTGCACTGATGTTAAAGTTGCTGTAGTAGAAAAATCTTTGGATACAGGAGAAGTTTTAAGAAGTGCCAAATTATCCGGAGTACCGAAAAGTACATTCAGGTTTTGATAGCCTGTCGATAATTAGAAACCTTTTAAACAAAATAGTTTTCCTGATCAAGTACATAATTACTCACTCAAAAAAACCAAGCATTATGAAATTAAAATTACCTGTTATACACCCGTTATTTATTTTGGTGCCGATAATCTGTTTAGTATCCTGCAGCGCCGATAAAGAAAACCTTCCCCAAAAAGAAGAACCTCCTACTCCAACTAAGGCTGGTGCACTTTTCACCGCGGTGAAAAGTGTAATCACCAACAACTGCCTAAGTTGTCATAGTGCCACCAATCCCGCTGGCGGCCTCAACTTGGCAGATGATGCAATTGTGGTGAATAAAGCTGCCCGCATTAAAGCAAGAGCGGTCGATGGAACTCCGAGTTTCATGCCTCCAAATGGTATGCAACTGTCGCAGGTTGATAAAGATAAAATCACTTCCTGGATAGCAGCTGGTGGAAAATATACAGATTAAACAATTGGACTTTTAAAACTCCCCTTAAACCGGGTTGAATCCAAAAATAATTAATCATCAATACCCTTATTATGAAACGGAAACCCGCATGGACATTGCTGTTGCTGGTGGTAATTACGGCGGCCGGCTTCGCGCTTTATTATTACTACAAAAAGCCGCCCGATATCAGGAAGGCTGCCGCTCATTACGAAACAACGGCGCCGGCTTTGCTGGCTGATTTTAATCAAAATGAATCGACAGCCAATGCCAAATACCTCGATCAGGTAATTATTGTTGAGGGAACGATCAGTAACGTAGAACTTAATGGCGAAAGCCCTGCTGTTTTCCTCGAAACAGGCGACCCGATGGCTGCTGTCACCTGCAGCTTTTATAATACAGAAAGCGCTGCGCTGAAAAGCCTGAAAACCGGCACTACTATAAAAATTAAAGGCGTGTGTACAGGCATGCTAACAGACATAGTGCTCAACAAATGCAGTATTGTAGAATAATTTAAAAAACAGAGCATGACAAAAATAATAACCTTATTCACAGTGATCCTATTCACTGCTTACCCGGCTTTTGCCCAAAAGTATTTTACCAAAACGGGTATCATCAGCTTTAGCGCCGGTACTTCGCTCGAAGATATTGATGCCATAAATAAATCGGCCACCAGTGTCATGGATGCGGCTACCGGCAAAATAGAATTTGCCGTGCTGATCAGGGGCTTTGAATTCAGGAGAGCGTTGATGCAGGAGCACTTTAATGAAAACTATATGGAAAGCAGCAAATATCCCAAAGCTGTTTTTAAGGGAACCCTTGTGGAGCCCGTTAGTTTTAACAAGCCGGGTACTTATACAGTCACCGTCAAAGGCATTTTGGAGATGCATGGCGTAAAAAAAGAAACTACGGTTAAAGGAATTTTCAAGGTAAGCGCACAGTCGGTGCAGGCCGTATCGCGGTTCAGCGTTAATACCAGCGATTTCAAAATCTCTGTGCCCGGCGTAGTCAGGGACAAAGTATCGCCGGTAGTGAACATATCAGTGACTTGCAATTATACACCCCTTAATAAATAGCGATGAAGAAAAATAATACAACCAACAATAAGAAACGAACGGGAGGCCTGTTAACCTTGCTGTTAATAGTATGCTTTACGCAGAACATTTCGGCACAGGACGATCTTTTATCGCTGGTGGACTCCGGCAACGAAAGGTCTGAACCCGTTACAGGCGCTTTTAAATCCAGCCGCGTTATCAATGGGCACTCCATAGAGTTTATTGGCAAAAACGTGCTGGACGTACGGATCCTGCACCGGTTTGGAATTATTAAAGATGGCATCAGCGAGCTGTTCGGATTGGACCAGGCCAGTATGAGGCTGGGATTTGACTATGGCATTACCAAAAACTTAACCATAGGTGTGGGGCGCAGCACCCTGGCTAAAGAGCTGGACGGCTTTATCAAATACGGCGCGCTGCAGCAATCCAAAGGAAAAAAAAATATACCGGTATCTGTTGTATTGGTAGCAGGCAGTACCATTACTACAGCAAGGCTGGCCGAAGATGCCATGCTCAGGGACACCAAACACCGGATGGGTTATTATAGCCAGGTAATTATCGGGCGTAAGTTCAGCGATCTGTTCAGCCTGCAGCTGGCTCCTACCTATGTACACAGAAATGCAGTTGCTGCCACCGGTTTCAATGATACTTATGCCCTGGGCATCGGCTCCCGTTTAAAGCTCTCCAAACGGGTGGCTTTTGTGGCAGATTATCATTATGTTATTTCGGGGCTTGATAAAGATGTTTACAGTAACCCGCTTTCTGTTGGCTTTGATATCGAAACAGGGGGACACGTATTCCAGCTCCATTTTTCAAATGCCACGGGCATGAACGAAAAAGCCTTTCTCACCAACACCTCCAACAGCTGGGGACGGGGTGAAATAAGGTTTGGATTTAATCTTTCGCGGGTCTTTACGATCGGTAAAAAGAAGCTGCCCAAAGCATCGCAGCTATAAAGCGGAGCGGCACCACTATAGCCTTCCGTGTTTTTGAAGCCTCATCATTATTATAGCCCTCCGTGTTTTATACTGCTTCCTTACAAAGAACAATAGATCATCTGTGAAATATAGCTGGTACACCATAGTCTGTAAATAACAAATAACAAGATTAGTCACAGTAAAACATAAAGGCCCACCCTGGAAAGGGCAGGCCTTTTGCTAACCTATGAAAAACACTGTCCATTTTAACCCCGCTGTCTCGTGGGTTACTAATATCTTGCTGAATCATACATAAAAAGATTAGGAAGACTATTAACCAAATCAGGTAGAAGCATATATAATTATGTCACTGCTTAATACCTACACGGCACAGCCAAAATTTTGAAAACTGGTCCCAAAATCAACCGGATAATAGTCTTCACCTAAAATCGTATTAATAATCACAGCGTTTCTGTATGCGCCGAGCCCCAGGTCCGGGGCATTAAATCCATGAGTATGCAGCTCTGCGTTCTGGATAAAAACCCGGTTGTCATCATCCAGTGAATAATTTCGCTTGATGCGCAATGAGCCGTCTGCATTACGCTGGATTCTATTTTCCAATGAGTCCAAAAAATCGGGCATTCTGCTGTTATAACCTGTTGCGAGTATGACAGAAGCTGCCTTAGTTGCAAAGTTTTTATGCATAGCATTATGGTAAAACTCTAACTTATATAATGCATCCTTACCTTTGCTGATCGATTTTAACTCAGCATGTGCCTGTATCTTTATGTGCTGGTCGTGCCCCTCGGTGAATAAGCTATACAGCCGGTCATAGATGGCATTGATTAGTTGATGATTAATGCCCTTGTATAATGTAGCCTGGCTTTTAAGCAACCGTCTTTTTGCATCCTTCTCCAATCCATAAAAGAAATCTATGTAGTCAGGTGAGGTCATCTCATAATTCAGCTTGCTGTGTTCCATTGCATAAAATCGATCGGATCTGGTATACCAGTGCAGCACCGTTTCCGCAGTATCCAATTCATTCAACAAGTCGTAAAATATTTCTGCCGCGCTCTGACCAGAGCCAATGAGCACCACATTTTTTGACCTTATTATTTCCGGTCGCCTATACATATAATCAGCGGCATGCAGCACTTTTTCGCACAAATAATCTTTAGAATTACACGGCAGGCAGGGTTGTGAGCCGATGCCAACTACCAGTTTCCGGGTTTTAACAGTTTGCATCGTGTTGCTGTTGCTGTTATAACAGGAAATAATAAATACATCCTGTTGTTCATCGTAATGCACATGATCAACCGTGCAGCCAAATACCAAGTTATCCAGTTTTCCGCACACCCATTTGCAATACCGGTTGTACTCGCTACGGGTAATATAACTTTGTTCGTGCACACCGAACTGAATCAGCCGGTTATGCGATCGAAGAAAATTAAGGTAGGAGAATTTACTGGATGGATCAGCCAGGGTAACCAAATCTGCCAGGTAAGAAACCTGCAAAGTGCTTCCCGGAATCAACATCCCCTGGTGCCAGTTAAATTCAGATTTTTGCTCAAAAAAAATCGTATTCAGATTTTTTACAGGCGCTGTCAATGCAGCAAGACCCAGGTTGAAGGGCCCTATACCAATTCCGGCAATATCGTAGATATTCGTATCAGGTTTCATAACTGTTTTTTTAATGAAGGCGTTTGGGTGAACAACCAGGAAAGAGCGAAACTTAATATACTGGTAACGAGAAGTGCAAATAAAGAGGAGACCAGTGTAAGGCTATTATAGCCAAAAAGCCGGAACATCCACATAATAATAATCCACTGCAGCACATATATGATCGTAATATGCCTGCTTGCAAAATTCAATAGCCGAAAGAACAGGTTGGAGGTTTTAAGTTGGGCAATGCCTATAAACAAAGCTGTCCATAAAAGTGCAATTCCGCCATGTAACAATGTCCCTCCTCTTCCCTGCCTGTAGAAGTTAGCATTCCACTCTAACGGTTCCCGGGTAGATATGAGTTTCCCTAAAGTGATCATTAGAATGCCGGTTAAAATGATAGCCCTTGTAAATTGGACGGAGCTATATAATTGTAGCACACGTCCAAACACCAAACCCAGCACGGGAAAAAAGATCCAGGGGAAAAATGGAAAAAATACTTTGGGAGGTATGCCTGTAAGTAAGTAAAAAACTGAGACGTTTGGAAGTTTGCTGACATTCCATGTATAGGGAGAGATCCACCACACCAGACCTATAATAAAGACAAGTATAGCAATACGGGAGCAATGCTTGTACAGCAAAGCACAAAACAGGTAAGCAAGAGCAGCAAACTGTAATATATCTCCAATT
>JBQGCI010000464.1:0-5820 GCA_052038405.1 Acinetobacter pittii | reverse complement strand
AGATTTCCTGCTGTCCATTTTCTTATATGCTTCCTTAATTTTAAGCGAATAAGTTAAAGGCCCGCGATTAACGCTGATGCTATTCTTATTGGAAGTCCAGGTATCAACCTTCAACGTCATAGGTAAAGCCAGTTCTATTTTATCACCACTCTTCCAAAGCCGTTCGATTCTTATGTAAGACGACGGCGATGGATTTTTCGTTACCACCACGCCATTGATCTTTACCTGCGCACCGGTACACCATTCAGGTATTCTCAGGTAAAAAGGGAAACTCGTGCTCCCGGGCATGGTTACGGTAAAAGCCATTGTGTCGTCAAAGGGGTAATGTCCTTTTGAAGCCATACTCACTTCGGTTCCATTGCCCACTTTGGCTTTTACTACTGCTTCACTATATAACATCACGGCAAGACCATTATCAGGAGTTGCCATAAAAACATGTTCGGCATAGTAAGGCCAACCCTGTGCATGATTATGCTGGCAACAGCGCGAGCTAAAGGGATTCATCATTACAAAGGGACCGTTGTTATCAATACCCGGATGATGATTTTTACTGTCGCTAACAGACATATTAGGACTGGTGATATAACGTAGCGCTTTAAAATCGGGCATCACAGCAGCAGGATACGTATTAAATGCAACATTCTCTGTATGATCGGCCCAGAAGGGATCGCCGGTAATACCCAGCAATATTTCATTGGAAGCCATTTGCTCTACCATGCCGCAGGTTTCCACGCCCTGGCGCGGATCTACATGGCCTTCACGGGCATTTTCATCCGCTCCAAACATACCGCCCGGCACATTGCCGAAGCGTTTCCGTATCAGGTTGAAGACGTTATAAGTAGCGTCCCAATCTTCCCGCCGGCCTGTTTGCAGGTAATAGGTAGCAGGCTCCCGGAAACCTTGTGCAATATTTACATTGTGCCAGTTAGGCAAATTGTCTTTTTGTTTCCAGTTGGCTGTATTGCGATGCAATTTTGCAGCCAGATCCAGTAACCATTTTTTATCACCTGTAGTACGGTTGTACAACCAGTATACACTCAGCATATTATCTCCCCCGCGGCTATTCTCCCAATAGTCCTTCAACAGCATACTATCCGGTAAATTATATTGCCAGCGGAAATAGTTTTCCATAAAAGGCAATACCCTCTGATCGTTGCTGTACTCATAATATGACTGCAGGCACCAGAGCATGATCATATTTCCCCATATATCCGGCTTCCCGTTTCTCAGGATCATCGGACCAAAATAACCATCGGCCCGCTGGCTTTTCAATGCGGCTTCCAGCCAAACCCGGGACTCATCAATGATCTTTTTATCCTTCAACACATAACCCAGGTTGGCATAGCCTTTCAACCAATAGGGCACTTCTTCCCAACCATGATCGCCCTTACCGTCTGCACTCAACCAGGCGTTATTTTTTTTTGCCAGCCAGGCACTGATCTCTCCGAGCTGGCCGGTAAGACCGTCACGTTGCAGCTCCAGGTATTTTTGCAACCATCCTTTCGGCTGTATAGATCCAACAGGCAACTTGATAAAATATAGCTGTTGCAAAGGCTTTCTATTAGATATATAAAACCGGTTCGTGTAGCTGTTATCAGGCTTTTGCACTTCTGTAATTTTATCCTGCGCTGCAGCCCGTAATCCACCGGCCAGGCATAAGAAAAGTGCGCCTCCTGCTACAATTGATCTATATAGGTTCATTGACTGACAATTAGTATTGACTACTATTTAACGGTAACATCATACAATTGCTGGTGCAACTGCTTCAGTGTTTGCTCAGGCATCTTCATTACCTTGCGATCATAAGTTAAAATGCCGTTGGTTTCAACTTCTACATCAGTAGTTTGTGTATATACAGCGGCAGACAAGCCCAGTGGAATTAATTTCTTCAAGTCATTCATAGACCTGGTGTAACGCTGCAGCAGCTCTTCTTTATTTTTAAAGCTCTGGTAGCCCCAGTTGTTTTTATCCTGCCAGGTATGTCCATCCAGCGGTAAACCAAAACCGCCGAATTCACCCAATACCAGTGCCTGTCCACTTTTCCCAAACACTTCCGGATCTGGCATCTGCGGATCGGGATAATGGTGAATATCCAATATATGGCCGGTATAGAAAAAGTTGCCTCCGCTGGCGCTGTTTACCAACCGTGATGGATCATATTGCATGGTCCATTCGGTTATTTCTTTGGTCTTAAATTGTCCCCATGCTTCATTAAAAGGCACCCAGGAAACTATAGAAGGGAAGTTGTGTGCGGCGTCCATAATCGCTTTCCATTCTTTCCTGTAATACCCTTCCGATTCGGCGGTACGTTGCTTGTCCCTGTTAAATCCCGACACCTGACCGGAACGCATATCCCAATGATTCCCCCCCAGATCCCCGCTCGGCATATCCTGCCAAACCAGGATACCAACGCTATCGCAATAGTAATACCAACGGGCCGGCTCCAGCTTAATGTGCTTGCGAATCATATTAAAGCCCATTTCTTTTGTTTTAACGATGTCAAACAAAAGGGCTTTATTGGTGGGAGCTGTAAACAAACCATCAGGCCACCATCCCTGGTCCAGCGGGCCATATTGAAACATGATCTTATTGTTCAAAGCCATACGGTTAATGCCTGCCGCATCTTTTACAAGGGACGACTTGCGCATAGCGAAATAGCTTTCGGCATAATCAATTTGTTTACCCCCCCTGTATAAATACACTTTCAGGTTATACAAATAGGGAGACGCAGGCGACCACAGCTTTGCATTTTCAATTTTAATATCAGCATCAACACCTGAAGGAACGGTCACTTCTCCTACCGGCTGTGTACCATCCAAAGCAACAAATTTTACAATATCTCCCGCCTGGGCGCTTTCAACCTGCGCAGATACACGAAGTTGGCTGCCATCCACATCGGGTGTATGTTTGGTAGAGGCGATATGGGCAGCTGGCAGTACTTCTGTCCAAACCGTTTGCCATATACCGGTTACGGGGGTGTACCAGATGCCTTCGGGCTTTTTCACCTGCTTACCTCTTGGCTGAGGGCCATCATCGGTAGGATCCCACACCCGTAATGCTATGGCCTGCTGTTTTCCTTTGACCAGGTAGCCGGTAATATTGAAAGAAAACGGATCAAAGCCGCCTTCATGCCTTCCTACTTTCTTCCCGTTTACAAACACATCGCACTGCCAGTCTACTGCACCGAAATTCAATATAACCTGGTTATTACCCGAAGGTTTAGAGAGGGGGATATGGGTTTGATACCAAAGCGCCTGGTCTTTGCCTACCGTTTTTCCCACCCCCGATAAGGCAGATTCTACCGGGTACGGAACCAGAATGTCTCCCTGGAACGATGAGGGAATATTTTGCTCGGACGCGGCAGTGATCGCATACTTCCACAAGCCATTCCAGTTTTGCCAATTGGCTCTTTTTAACTGCGGCCTGGGATATTCAGGTAAAGGCTTAGCAGGGTTTACGTCTGCCACCCACGGCGTTTGAGGTTTACCCGGTACCATTTTCCAGGTATTTTGAGCACTTGCTCCCACTGATAAAGCAACGGCTGCCAGGCATGAAAATAGAATTCGCATAATTATTTTTTTGTAAACAGATGGCAATGCATTCCAATATGGCAAACTTAATAGCTGCATGTTACTAAACAGCTAAAACTTGTTTCAAAAATTACACTTTTTGTACCATATTTACAATTCAAGGCCCTCCTATTTTGAAAGATGTCTATAACTCAGGCTTCTGCATTTTTCCAGTTGATGGTGTTCCATCGTTAACGATCGGCCATCCATCCGCACTCCAGTTTACTTTATCAAGCATCAATGCCCGTTGGTTTACTGTATTAATCATGGCACGATTAACATCCATTGCATGATAGAGCATCCAATCCTGATTCTTTTTATCTGTCATCAGGCGCGCATTATGCCCGGGCCCTGAAAACTTTGAATTTCGCTGCAGCACCAGGGTTCCTGCGTCTCTTTCGGTTAGGTTCTTGCCGGTTTTGTCGATATACGGACCCATCAGGTTTTGCGAACGGCCCACCCGAACCTGGTAAACACTGGCTGCACCATCGCAGCAATTATTTTTAGATCCGAAAAAATAATAGTATCCGTCTTTCTTAAAAAGGTTTACCGCTTCAAAATCGCCTGCAGCTATTTTTACTTTTTGAGCCGGCTCTTTTACCCGCCTGCCATCTTCCGTCAGTTCTATTCCATAGGTACCCTGGGTTGCAGCCGTACTGTAACTTCCCCAAAACAGGTATTTCTTTGCGCCCTCCTCATAATAAAAAGGATCGATAGAGTTGGGAACGCCTATCTCGGAAGAGAGAAATAACTTACCGGCATCAATAAACGGACCTGCCGGATAAGAAGAAACAGCGAGTCCTATTCCGGGATTGGTATCGCCCCAGGTTGAATAGGAATAATACAGATGGTACCTGCCGTTTACAATGGCTATATCCGGAGCCCAGATACCTCCTTCAGATTTCCAGGCCGGCTTGGCAGTGAAGGCATCGCTTACATAAGTCCAGTTGATCAGGTCCCTGGACCGAACAACTGCTACCAGGTGGTTTTTATTATCAGTATGCCAGAAATCTTCTGTTCCGTAAGCATAGTAGTAATCAGAACCAGGGTCTTTGATCACGGTAGGATCTGCCAGAATAGGCGTAAATACAGGGTTCTGGTATCCGGTTACCTGTTTAGGAGGTTCAGGCGCAGGTTTCTCTCTCTGAGATTTAGCTTTTGAGCAGCTTAACAATATCCCCCACGCTACGATAGCGCCGTAGAACCGCCACCGAAAAGCATTATGCTCCAGTTTCTTTTTTATCATAGTGAATCATTCAAGTAATTTATATACATCGGGACTACCATCCGGGATTTTGAATCACCCATAATGCCCTGTCTATTTCGGTTTGAGGAATGGGCCATAAATAATGTTTGGGAGCTTCGAAGATCCTTCTTTTTAGAACTACACGCTGATAAAAAGCATCATCCTGGATAGAAGTTCCTTTGTCATAACTTAACCTGTAAAAAGTTTTATTGCTGGTTTCGGGAGCAATTTTCCAGCGATTGCAGTCAAAGTAACGCTGTGTTTCAAAAGCCAGTTCAATGCGACGTTCATGCCTGATGCGTTCTCTCATCTGATCTTTCGACAAGCCTGCAGGTAATACTGGCAATCCAGCCCGTTCTCTCACTTTGTTCACATTCGTATATACATCTGCGGTTGGGCCCTGGGCCTCATTGAGCGCTTCTGCATAGTTCAGGTATACCTCAGCCATACGGAAGTATATCCAGGTTTTATTGGTAAAAGTGCCTCCCTGGGTAAGGTTGATCTGTTCATCGGCAAATTTACGAAGCAAGTATCCTGTAACCGGGTAATCCTGGCCATTTCCCACTGCACGTCCGTCACGGCCGGAGTTGTGGAGTTCTAACTGTCTGCCTCTCCACCTTTGGCCGTTAAAGTTGATGCTTACATAAAAACGGGGTTCCCGGTTTACATACATATTTCTCACCCCGGCAGGATAGTTGGCACCTGCGGTGGCCGCATAGCCCGTTTCCTGGTACCCGGAAGCCGCATTGATAATGGGGCTGCCATCCGTATTATAGCCTGTGATAGGTGTTGTGCCGTTGGCCATCTGAAACGCATCTACCAATTCCTGTGTGGGACAGTATCCGCTCCAACCGCCCATTCCTTTAGCACCCGAAGCATATTCGAGCCGGTTAAAACGTCCCATATTTCTTGCAAAAAGCACCTCATCATTCCAACGGTCAATAAAAAGCCTGTAAAAATTCTGATAGGGATCATTAGTAGGCTTGTAAAGCAGGTAACCTGCAG
>JBQGCI010000463.1:0-15041 GCA_052038405.1 Acinetobacter pittii | reverse complement strand
GCAAAGAAGCTTAATGAGATAGGGATACATTCGCTGACTGCACTTGCCATATTAACTCCGGTAAAAGCTTATATCCGATTGGCAAACCAATCCCAAAAAACGCCCCCTGTATCGCACTATCTTTATGCCTTACAGGGGGCATTAATGAACGTATACTGGATAAAACTGCCTAAAAGATTGAAAAAAGAATTAATTGATAAACTGGAAAAGGAAAGAGGCCGGGAGTTGAAAAGAAATTTGAAAGGGAACTGAATATATCACCAAATTTTTTCTATACTAAAATCCTGCTGACATAGGGCTGTCACAGGCTGGTTTTAGTTTTGTGTTATACAAAAAATAAGATGAACATTCAAACGATTCCAACCTTCCACGTTATAGGTATATCAGTACGCACCACTAACGAAAACGGGCAGTCCATGCAGGATATTCCGGCACTTTGGGGCAGGTTTATGGCAGAGCAGATAACAACCCAAATCCCAGGTAAGATCAATAATGATCTTTATTGCATCTATACCGATTACGAAAAAGATCATACCCGTCCTTACACTACCCTTCTGGGCTGCAGGGTTTACCATCTTGACAGCATCCCTGACGGCATGACCGGCAAAACATTTACCGAAGGCAATTACAACCGTTTTACTGCAAAAGGTAATTTAGCACAAGGCATCGTATACAATGAATGGATCAACATATGGAACACTCCGTTGAACAGGGCTTTCACAGCGGATTTTGAAGTGTATGGCGAAAAGGCAACCCACCCTGAGAACGCAGAAGTGGATATTTTTGTAGCACTACTATGAAGGCCTCAGAAAGCTATTACGACCAATTGGAAGAGCCTGTAAAAAGCTGCTTCCTTGCTTTGCACCATTTTATCCTCAGCCAGGATAAAGATATAGCCCCGGCCTGGAAGTATGGGATGCCTTTCTTTTGCTATAATGGCAGGATGTTTTGTTATTTGTGGATACATAAAAAATATCAACGGCCCTATATAGGCCTTGTAGAGGGAACGCATTTTGACGAGCCATTTTTATTACAGGAAGACCGTTCGAGGATGAAAATAATGCTGCTGGATGCCCACAAAGATCTTCCTGTTGATAGCATCAAGGCGATTATCCAAAAAGCCATTAACCTTTACAAAAGAGGACTTATTGCTACCAGAAATAGTGCTCATTTTTAAATTAAATGTATGCCCGATGCCAGACAGCAGGTATCAATCACCGTCGCTGCCTCAAACGCACTATAGATGGGCTTTTAAGAAGCCTTAAACTTTATGGGCAGTCGGACGTGAAAACTCCCTGGCCTCATCAATCATCATCAATTAATTACCACCCGATATGGAAAAACTGGATCTTACGAAAAAATACAAAACTTATTTTACTGCTAAAACACAGCCTGAAATTATTGACATAGAAAAAGCTTCTTTTATTGCTTTATGCGGCAAGGGAGATCCTTCAGGCGAAGCTTTTGCCAGGACTATCGAAGCGATGTATTCAACAGCGTACACCATCAAATTCGCCTGCAAAGCAGAGGGTAATGATTTTGTGGTATCTAAACTGGAGGGCCAATGGTGGTTTGATGAAACCCGGTTCATGGGGCAAACGATGTATAGCACTGCCGTAGAAGTGCCGCGCAGCGAATGGGAATACAGGTTGCTGATACGCATGCCGGATTTTGTCACTGCTGAAAACATGGAAGCAGCCAAATTAATTGTGGCCCATCAAAAAGGAATACCAAAAGCCACTGAAATTGAATGGCATACTTTAGAGGAGGGAAAATGTGTACAGATGCTGCATGTTGGCCCGTTTTCAACAGAGCCGGAGTCTTTAAAAGTTATGTCTGCTTTTATGGATATCCACCAATTCGCTAAAAACGGCTTACACCACGAAATTTATCTTTCTGATTTCAGGAAGACCGCACCTGAAAAGCGGAGAACTATTTTAAGAGAGCCGGTGAAGTAAATAAAACTTGTGACCTACCTCACAGGTGGCGCTGTTGTTAATTAAAGAACTTTGCTCTTGATAAAAAAACACAGCATGACAAAGATATTTATCATCAACGGCGGACAACATTTTGCACATTCAGGTGGAAAATTCAACCAAACGTTGGTGCAATGGGATAAAAGTTTCTTCACACCTGACAGCGGCTTTGAAATACAAACGACTGATATTAACGAACCTTACGATGTCGATGATGAAGTAAGCAAATTTGTGTGGGCAGATGTTGTCATCTATCATACGCCTGTATGGTGGTTTGGCCTGCCCCACCAATTCAAGGAATACCTGGATACGGTTTTTACCGCCGGCCATCGTAAAGGCATCTATTACAGCGACGGCAGGAAAAGAGAAAGCCCTGAAATCAATTATGGGACAGGTGGTTCGCTGCATGGGCGCCATTATATGTTAACCACTACCTGGAATGCACCGGAAACCGCATTTACCCTGCCAGGCGAGTTCTTCCACCAAAAAAGCGTGGATGAAGGGGTTATGTTTGGCTTTCACCGGATGAATGCCTTTACTGGCATGAAACAACTGGATGGCTTTCATTTTCATGACCTGGAAAAAAATGCTACGTCTGAGCGGATACAGGATTATTTCGAGCGTTATACCTTCCATCTTTCCGAAACCATTCCATCTTTACCATTAATAAAAACTGGGGCAAAGCCTGAATTATGCTAAACATTTTCTCAATAAACAATAAACTACATTTTGTAGTTGGCGCCCTGCTGGCAATCAGTCTTGCTATTGGTTGCAGTTCAGTTAAGTCCAATCCATCCAATACAAAAACACAAACAATGAAAAAGAAAATATTATTTGTAGTAACCAGCCATGATACCAAAGGCAGCACCGGGGAAAAAACAGGTTACTACCTCGGAGAAGTTTCTCATCCATGGGAAGTAATTACCGAAGCCGGCTATGACATTGATTTTGTTAGCCCGAAAGGTGGTAATCCACCGGTAGATGGCTTTGATTTAAACGATCCCGTTAATAAAAAATTCTGGGAAGACGCCGTTTATCATAAAAAGATAACCCATAGTATGCATCCATCGGAAGTGAAGCCCGGCGATTACGCTGCTGTTTATTATGCCGGTGGACATGGCGCTATGTGGGACTTACCAACTAATGACGCGCTCAACAAAATAGCGGCAACCATTTATGAAAAAGATGGTATTGTTGCGGCGGTATGTCATGGTCCCGCCGGTATTTTGAATATACAATTGAGTGATAGCAGCTACCTGGTGAAGGGTAAAAAAGTAAATGGCTTTAGCAATGAAGAGGAAGGACAGGTAAAACTCACCCATGTGGTACCCTTTCTTTTGGAAGACCAGCTAAAGCAACGTGGAGGCATTTATGAAAAATCTGCGCCCTGGCAGGTTCATGTAACCGAAGATAAAAGACTTATTACAGGGCAAAACCCGCAATCGGCAAAAGGCGTGGGAGAAGCCATCATTAAGGCGCTTTGCAACTAAGGATGAGAACAATGATTTACGCTGGCGCGGATCTGATCAATTTTATAAGCCGCTTATTTCCCACCATAGAGAGACAGTATTGTTCCAGGGAGCACTGGCATCTGCCGATGGCGGAACATAGCCCAAATAAAGCTCAATGTACATGGCAGACTGTTCGGATTGGTTTGATTTCAATGGTATGAACAAGTGCAACAAAATTACGGGCAGTATACGCCGTTTCGTATTTTTACAAAATGGAGTATGCTGCTTTTTTGCGTAAACATATAGAGGAAGTTATTCCTCTCACCCATGAGGAATTTGAACTGATCATTCCCTATTTCAAGCTTATAGAAATACAGCGGAAAGACTACTTGATTAAAAGCGGCAGGAGGGTCATTGCTGAATACCTGGTACTAAAAGGTCTGCTAAAAGCTTTTATGCATGACGATATGGAGCGGGAACATATTATCCAGTTTGCGATGGAGAACTGGTGGATATCGGACTATCCCGCTTACAGGCTTCAATCGAAAGGTGAGCTTTGCGTGCAGGCATTGGAACCTTGCCTGGTTTTAGAGTTAAGCCTGGAAAACAAACAACGCATGTGCGAGGCTGTTCCTGCCATGTATCGCTTTCATGGGACCAAGGCCTTTGGAGGATTTGTTGCGCTACAGAAAAGAGTATTGTCTTTGATGAAGAATTCAGCAAAAGAAAAGTATGAGTTATTACTGGAGCAATATCCCGCACTTTTTCAACGCGTTTCCAAAACCATGATTGCCCACTACCTCGGTGTTTCAAGAGAAACGCTTAGCCGGTTACACAAGTAAATCCCGCCGGGGTAATATCAACCAGCGGGCTTCACACGGAGCTTACGAAAACCTATTTTGCACCCATTAAATACTCTTTGGGTGGCTCGGCACCTAATAAATGCTTTACAAAATAATCCCAGCGCCGGCGCATCATGTAGCTGGAATATTCACCAAACCCGTGTCGGGCATTGGGGAAGACCACCAGGTCAAAATCTTTGTTTGCTTTCTGTAACGCTTCTACCACTAACAACGTATTGTAAGGAGGTACGTTATCATCCATCATGCCATGTACCAGCATGAGCTTTCCTTTCAGGTTTTTTGCATAAGCCTGGTTGGCCTGCGCTGCGTAGTCACTGTTCTCAACCAAACCATTATAACGTTCACCCCAATCATCTTCGTAATTTCGGTTATCGTGATTGCCCGATTCTGCTATGCCAACCTTAAAGAAATCGGGATAACGCAGCAAAGCTGCCGCTGTAGCAAAGCCGCCGCCGCTATGTCCCCATATACCTACCCTGGAGGTATCGATGGGGTACATTTCTGACAACTGCCTGATCGCTGCTATCTGGTCGGGCAAAGTGTTTTCAGCCATATTGCCGTAGCTCCTGTCGTGGAAGCTTTTGGAACGGTATGGATTGCTGGTACCTTCCATTACGACTACAATAAAACCCAGTTCGGCCAGCGCCTGGTTATCACCCCGCGACGGTGTAAAACTCCAGCTTCCTACACTTCCACCCTGTGGCCCCGGATAGATATAATCGATAACCGGGTACTTCTTCAACGGATCCGTTTTAGTGGGGGTAAAAACTAATCCGTAAATATCGGTTTCGCCATCTGCGGCTTTTACCGATACAGGCGTGGGGGCCTTCCATCCTTTTGCCTTTAAACGGGATACGTCGGCCTTCTCCAGGTGAGTAATCAACGAGCCTTCAGTACTCCTGAAATCAGCTACAGGCGGCACATCGGGCTGAGAATAAATATCAACAAAATAATCACCAGATGGTGACAAATAAACACTGTGATTTCCGGTCTCAGGTGTTAACAAAGTCAATCCCTTTCCGTCGAATCCTATTTTATAGAAATAAGCAAAATACGGGTTACCTTTTTCACGACCGTGACCGGTGAAATAAATGGTACGTGTCTTTTCATCAACCCGCAGCACCTTCCCAACTAACCAATCACCTTTGGTGATCTGGTGTTTTAAATTGCCGGTCTTGCTGTCGTACAAATACAAATGCCCCCAGTTATCCCGCTCCGAATACCAGATAATCTCGTTTGTTTTAGCAAGATACTTCCAGTTGATGGCTCCCCTGCCCGACTCAAATTGTGTTTTTACAGTTTCTTCAAATACTTCCCGCACGTCGCCCGTTGCTGTATTAGCAATACGCACTTTAGCACTTTTATGATCTCTCGATGAAGAAACAAAAGCGACCTCCTGGGCATCCCCTGACCAGTCGATATCGTCGAAGCTTCCGCTACTGGAGATATCATCACTCATCGTGGCGCGATGCGGATCGGGAGGGATGTTCAGCGCTACTACCCGGGAGCTTTCTACATCAATAACCACCCTTCTTATCGTAGGGATATACTTATCCCCGGGCAAGGGATACTTCCATTGCTCCAGCCGCGGCGCTCCCACATTTGTAGTCACCAGGTACATATCATTTACCTGTCGCTGGTCCTGCTGAAAAGTGGCAATTTTTTTAGAATCGGGAGACCAGCTTACAATGGCGGCATCACTATGCTTCCAACCCGCGTTATCAGTAGCATAACCGTAGTCCTTCACGCCATCGGTAGTCAGCTGGGTTTCTTTTTGAGTGTCCAGATCTTTCACCCAGAGATTCCAGTCTTTAATAAATACGGCCCTTTTACCATCGGGCGAAACCACCTCATTGGCGGTGCGTCTTCTACGCGGGGACGTACCCGTTGAAGGCATACTTTCATATGCCATAGTTTCCTTTTTTGCTTTTGCTTTGGGATCTACTAATAACATTTTATTTCCGCTCCGGTACCAGAACCGGTCATCCTCGAGCCAGTTGGGATAAGGACTTGTCCAATCTACCCCTGTTGAGGTATGGTATCCCAGGAACTGTTCCGCCCTGCGGTAATCATCTGCTGTAAGCTGCGTAGTTTGGGCATGAGCTGCACCTGCTACAGCGGCGGCAGCCAACAAACCAAAATATCTATTCATTTACGACGTTATTTTTTAATGGCCGCAATGGCCGGTTACATTTTCTCATGCAATAAAAGCAAACCTAATAAGGGCTAAATTATTGGTTTTTATATAAACACCCGCCTGTAATTACAAAATAAGCACAATAATGGTATAAACGGTTATTGCAAAAACACAAGCACGAAAAAGGGACCTTCCGGCCCCCGATACCCATTTATTCAACTGTTTTCAATTGATTTTCTTTTTCATACCATCTACCTGTTGCTGCAGGTTGGCTACAATATTGACCAATTGCCCCACATCCCAATTCTGAGCCACATTGGTTTTAGAGATCACGTACTGCGCCTGCCACATTTCGAGCACCTCATCAGAATTGATGGTATAGGGTTGAAAAGTAGGATTGTCGCTCACCAATGTGATCTTATTCTTTGCTTTTGTATTCTTTTGAACCCGCTTGTAAACAATACCGTCATTGCGAGACACCAGTATACAAGCTGTATTATTTCTCAGTGATTCGAGTTCATCTACCTTCTCGCCTACAATTACAGAACCACTGGGTGTCGGCAGCATGGAATCACCCAGGATCTCAAAAGCCCGGTAATTGCCACCACTAACCATTGGGAGTGTAAAGGTGTTCAATTCATCCACAAATTCGTGATCAGCATAACCGGCCAGGTAGCCTGCCGCAGCTTTTACAGGTACAAAAGGTATATGTGTAATTACAGGAGCCAGTTTGAGGGCCCGTCTTTTCGCCAGGTAATTGTCAGAACCGGATTCCACACTCAGGTCTTTCCTTAATAATTCATCCAATGTTAATTTAAACATATCACAGACCACTTCCAATACATCGATACGCGGCTCTGCACGTTCTTCTTCATAGGCGCCCAGTAATGACCGTTTGATATTTAATTTAGTCGAAAATTCATCCTGCGTCCATCCCCGAAGCTTTCTTAAATACTTTAAATTCCTGTTGGCTACTGACATGACTAATTATTTTAGTGCAAAATACTAATTTTTTTGTCATTTTAAAAAAAGTATTTTTTCCGCTACGATTTTACATAATACGGGGGCACTTTCATGCGGCATTTATTACGAAGGAAACCGGTAGCGTGCAGCTGCTTCTAAACCCCCTTAACATCCTTCACATCATAACCTTCAATATCCTTTATGTAATGGTTTACTACCAGAAATTCAAACAAGGGTTTTGCCTCAACGGAGACCGGCATATTTTTCAAGGTCACCACCTCGTTGGTCTTCTTATTTAAATAAGGATACGCATACAGTTTAACGTTGCGGCTAAAGAGATCGCTCACATAAGTCAGCAGTTCCTGTGTGTAAGAATCACTATAATTTTTCGCGTTGAAAATAGTACGCAGGTTGGATATGTTGGTAGAAATGCCCACGTTACGCGGCTTGCAAAGCGCCAGGTATTGAGCCAGTTTATTATTACGCTTAAAGTTAGAAACAATTACATTGTTGCCGGTGGCACAAAGCTCCTCCGCCCGCCTGGCAAAAATTTCTACATCGTTGTCATTATGCGGATCGTCGTCTTCCAGCAGGTTACTCATCAGCACTTCTATAAGCACTACCAGGTTATCATCCTGTACGTTCTGAGAACGCTTGAACTGCTCAATGGCTTTATTAAAAAGATCGAAGTTGGGCTTGGATTTCTGCAGGAATTTGGTACGAAGGATCATGATATCCTTTTTGTACAGCAGATCTTTTGCCTGCGTTACATTACCATTGGGATCAAAAACGGCAGCACCGGAAAATCCTTTGGCAATTAAGTACAGGTTAACCAGCCTGTCGTTGGTATTTTTAAATACAGGTCCGCGCAGGCTGATCATATCTATTTCTACAGAACCAAAAGAAAGATTGTCTACCAGCGACTCTACCATCAGCTGTATATCATGATTATAATAGAATGCCCCGTACACCAGGTTTACACCTAATATGCCTAATACATTCTGTTGTAAACTGGTATCATTATCCAATAACCTAACGTGGAAAATGATATCATTGTGTTCTCCCCCCGGCGTAACCTGGAAGCGAAGTCCCAACCAGCCATGCGGCTCGTTATTGCGGGCAAAGTTGAGGGTGGTTACCGTATCAGCAAAAGCAAAAAAAGTTTTACCATCGTATTTTTCCCCGTGCAGGCGCTCGGTTAGCAGATCATATTCGTGCGACAACATCTGCTTCACACGCGAACGGCTTACATAGCGGCCATTTTCTTCGATACCATAAATAGCGTTACTGAATGCCATATCATAGGCCGACATGGTTTTAGCAACCGTACCGGAAGCAGCACCTGCGGTAAAAAAATTCCTGGCTACCTCCTGCCCCGCTCCGATTTCCGCAAAAGTGCCGTACACCGGACCATCTAAATTGATCTTTAAAGCTTTTCTTTTAGTTTCAAGTATTTCCCTGCCCATATATTAACAAAGCTACATTTTTTAAATTCCCTGAGACAGCCGGAGATATTAAATTATAATTAGAAATATTCAACTCTATGCAATGATAGTGGATTTTGGCATAAAAGGTTCCTACGAATACATCAATTCCTTTTATACAATGACGAAACGCTAATAACTATATAACATCGCGGCGAGCAAAAAGTTATGGTTAAAACCTGCTTGCAATTCCGTTCTCATTCTCCTGTACGAAAGCCAGGGACCGCATCGGTTCCGGAAATAATATATCTAATGAGCACCCCTCCTAATTATAAGAAAAGTCAATACTTTTGTATATCTAATAGATAATAATTATTTCAAAGAATGACCCTTCAACAGCTGGAATATCTACTGGCGGTGCACCAGCACCAAAACTTTTTAAAGGCAGCAGATGCCTGTTTTGTAACGCAGCCTACACTGAGTATGCAGATCCAAAAGCTCGAAGAGGAATTTGAAATAAAAATATTTGATCGTCGTAAGCAGCCTATTGTGGCCACACCTGCAGGTATTGAAATCATTGAACATGCCCGAAATGTTATTAATGCAGCACATGAATTATCATCGCTGATAGAATCGCAAAAGGGTAAAATGAAGGGGCAACTCCGGATCGGCATCATCCCCACGCTTGCGCCTTATCTCCTCCCCTTATTTGTACCTTCTTTTACAAAAAACTATCCGGGGGTAAAGCTATTGGTACAAGAGCAAACGACGAACATTCTTATTGATATGCTTAAACAGGGAAGCATAGATGTGGGTATATTGGTTACACCCATTAAAGAAAACGGCATTTCAGAGCAAGTGCTGTTTTACGAGGAGCTCATGGTATATACCTCTAAAAATAACCGGCTATATCAAAAACAATATCTCTTACAAAAAGATATTGACGTAAGCAAACTATGGTTGCTGGAAGAAAGTCATTGTTTCCGGTCGCAAATACTTTCTTTATGCGAGCTAAAAAAGCAAAGCAGCGAGTTTTTCAATTTTGAATATGAAGCAGGCAGTATTGAAACGCTCAAACGCATGGTGGATGTAAATGATGGAATTACCATCATTCCGGAGCTGGTTACTTTTCAAATGCCTAAAAATGAATTAAGAGCCGTAAGGAATTTTAAAAGTCCGGCACCTATGCGTGAAGTAAGCCTGGTAGTGCATGGCAATTTTGTAAAAAAGCGGCTGATCGATTCCTTAAAACGATCGATTCTGGACACCATTCCCGAGAAGCTGAGGCAGAATAAGAAGAAAAATGTAATCCCGATACCGTTGTAGTGAACTTTGCAGACACGTTTCATGGCACTCCAGCAGGTTCTCACTTCTGATAAACCAAATTTCTCAGCAATACATCTATCCGTTTTTTTGCTAACAGGTCAGTAAGTAAAACACCCTTCTGTTTATCCAGATCGAGCAGCGTGACATCGTGGTCATATCCCAGTTTAAAAAATACCCGGTCATCGATAATCCATCCCTGTACACCAAAAGAATAGCCTTTAAAAGACAAGCCATAGTTGGAGGTTTGGAGATCTTCGTCCAACACGATCGTTATCATATCACCATCCTGAAAATTCTTCACCTTACCATTGATGTGGGCTAACACATACTGTTCCTCTTTAACTTCCGGTGTTTTTTTGTCTTTATTCTTTTCCAGTTCCTTTTCAATAGCGCCCAGGATATCCGGATCGTTGACCACATCCAAATCGGCCTGTTTAGGCTTTGTACGAGGCCCCGTTTTAGCACTGAACACGTTGTACCCGAATTTTGAGTTGTACAACTCGGGATATTCAAATAACTCTTTTACAGCAATGATCTTGTAAACATATAAACCGGTTTCAGGATTTAACTTCATCGTAAAGTAGTTATTTCCCTGTGCTTTCATAGCATTGAGAATGTTGCCGATGCCAAAATTATAGGCAGCTATAGCGAGCGGCCAGTTAACCGCTCCAGCCATTTTACGAAGACCGGTATAATTATCCCGGATCAGCTGGCAGGCTACCCTTGTGGCTTTGTCAAAATTTTCTCTTTCGTCTATATTTTCGCCTACCTGCATACCATAGCCTCTTGCTGTAGCGGGCATGATCTGCCATATACCCCTGGCGCCTACGCCCGATTCAGCCCTGGTCAAAAAACCGCTTTCCACGATGGGGAGATACTTAAGATCGGGATGAAGACCATAGGCTTTAAGATATTTCTCTACCAAAGGAAAATAACTATTGGCCCGTTGCCTCAGCGAGGGCAGGTTTACCACGTTCACCTGCTTTTTTATCACATTTATCAGTTTGTCCTGGATGAACTGCTGGTTCATCGGTACAGCCTCGCCACAAAATGTAATGATATGCTGCGCCTGTACGCACGTTACCGAGCCCACTGTTAACAAAAAGCAATATGCGATGATCTTTTTCTTCATTGGGTTAAAAAGAACTGTCCGGTCATCATTTTTTCTTCCTGTTACGTTTAGAGGATTTGGTATCGGCTCCTTCCGCCTTCATTTCAGCCGGTTGGTCGCTGCCCGCCGCTTTAACAGGGCTCTGTACCTTGGCCAGCTCACTTATATAATACTTACCGGGTACCACAATACTGGCACTGCCTTTTTCCTTGCGTCGTTCGTCAATAAATAACACCAGGCTCTCATCTTCCACCACATTGGGCGACCGGGTGGCGAATACAATGTACTGACTGGTTTGAGGACGTATAATAGGGTAAAAACTGATATAGGTCAGATAGCTTCCTTTAATGATCATTTTGGCATTCTGGTTTTTGTCGTACCAGTACATATAAGTGCGGCCCAGCAAAAAATCTTCATTGGTTGCATTCTCTATTTTAATCTTATAATAAGTATGTACATCTTTGAAAGCAATATTTTCAAGGGTCATTTTCACACCTCCGTTTACAATTTTATCGGCGGCAATATTAAGCTGGTCAGATGCATCGCTTTTAATCAGCGAATCTGCAATTCTATGGTTACGAAGGGTGTCTGCTACAATAAAGAAGTCTGCATTTACCATAGCCATCTGGCCCGCAGGTATGTTATACACATCGATACCTTTTTTACCATACCGCTGCCAAAGCCCCGTTTCTGAATACGGTCTTTCAGCTTCCCTTTTTCCCCGGTCTGCCTCCAGCTGTGCCAGTTTTTCCTGTACAACCTTTTTCTCAGCTTCCTTACGTGCGAATGCTTCGGCTGCCTTCTTATGCAGCGCTTCGTCTGCCGCCTGCTTTTTAGCCAGCTCCTGTTCACGCGATCTTTTTTGCGCTTCGGCGATTTTTTCGGCCTTTGCCAAAGCTTCGGCATCATCTTTCGCCTTCAGTTCTTTTAGCCGCTGTTGTTCAGCCGCTTGCTTTTTTGCCAGTTCTTCCGCCTCTTTTTTCTCCCTTAATTCCTTTGCCTTTTTTTCGGCCTGTTCTTTTTGCAGCGCCAGTTGCAACTGCTTCTCCTTATCTTCCGCTTCCTTTTTTGTTTTAGCAATCAGCACCGCTTCTTCCTGTTCTTTTACCGCTTCGCTCTTTCTCAGCTTCTCAGCCTCTCTTGCCTTCTCTGCTGCTTCCTCACCTGTTTTTTTCTGCGCCAATGCCGCTTCCGCCTTTCGGGCCTCTATTTCTTTTTTCCGATCGGCTTCCTGTTCTTTATCTTGTTTCGCGATGCCGGCTGCATCACTGCCCGCCAACTGCAACTCTTTTTGTTTCTGCACAAAGGCTTTGAGCTCTTTCATATTAGAGTGATCGTACCATAACGGGGGGCGGCTGTCGTCGTTAATATTATAGGTTGAATCGAAGAAGATGCGAAACATGTGACTTCTGCCACCTTCGTTCACCAATAAACCGGTATTAGGTCCTGTCGCCTGTTCTTTATTAAACTGTAAAGAGATAGATTTTTCCTCTCTGCGCTTGGGTATATAATAGTCATAGGCACCATCGTCAGAAAAGTTAATATTTAATACTCTATCGGGAAAGTTAATAACGGTAATACTTTCCCGTCCTACCAGGATGCGTTCGCCATTGATATTCTGGGCATTGCTCTTCCACGCTGATGAACTAAAAATAACTATCAAGCAGGTCCATCGTATTAGCTTCATGTTTGTCTTGTTTTGCATTGAGTATTATTGCTGGTCATAACTGGTCTCCCAGCTGTTTCCATCTTCGCCTTTCCTGCCTTCCATTTTGAGCATAAAGTTCTTGGCAGGGAAATAAGGTTTTAAATGAATATCAAGGTGTATCTTATCTTTCTGCTCAGCGTCCTGTTCAAAACGCCTGATGCTAAAGTCTTCTATCAGCTTCCCATTCCCCGAAACGCCATCCAGGAACTTAACTACCTGCCCCATCAGCTCTTTGCGGATATTTGCATTAAAATTTTCAAAAGCCCTCCTGTTCAAAAAGTCCATCAGCACTTTCGCTACATGATCGAAAACTCTAACAACCGAATATATCTGCAACCCCAGGTTAGCTCCATTAAAAAGTGTTTTAGCAGAAAACGCCATTACCTTTCCGTATTCACTGAACATAGGCACGAGGTTCATTTTCTCCAGTACGGAAACTTCACTTTTTTTCAACGGGAATCTCACACCATCCACACCATTGATCACGCCAAACTTTTTTCCTGCTGCCACCTGGCTTAACAAGCCTTTATAGATCTTTCCACCTAAAGCCAGAGAGGGAGGAATGAACAAATCGTCTTCTTCCAGAACCGCATCCTGTTTACCACGTCCCACTAACCAGTTACAACATATCAGAACGCTGGCTTTATGAGGTTCGCCTCCTGCCAGGCCGCTTGCTTCAAAAATCTCCATCACGTCATCGGCTTCATCCAGGTTTTCAAAATCAGTAATGATCATCACCTTGTTATCACAGGCCAACCTGGCCCATTTTTCAACAACCGTATTACCCCCCAGGTAGCCGGGTAACAGCAGCAGGCTGTAATTATTGCGCAGATCAATGCGGTCAAAATTCATCTTCAGCTCTTCAGCGATATGATCAAAAAAGCGGGACACACTCCAATCACTCAACTGGCCGATATCACAGTTGATAAACGAAATATTACTGAGCTGCTCGTTCTCTGCATTCTCAAAAAAAAGTGTCAGCCCCCGGTAAGAGGCTTCCACTTCTTTAATGGCTTGTAGAACTTTGAGTAAATTCTTTTCTAATACCATTTGCTGCTCATCCGCCTTGTCCAAACAATACCGGGGCATGTCGTCTGGTTTTTCGCAGACCACCAGTAATTCCTGTAATATTTCCAACGAATACCAAAGCGCCTGCCGGTCGCTCTCATATTCTTTGTCCTGCAGGAATATATCTTTACGGGCCTTATTCGATGAAACCAGGCTGGTGTATCCCTCTAATATATCCTCCAGCCATTCGCTGCCCGCGTCTCCGGATAGCTGTACAAATTCATCATACACCAGCTTTCCGTCTTCGGTAATTTCACTATATGTACCAGTTGCATCCGTCATACCTGCATCTGTATTTAATCGTTGGGGTTAAAGGAGCTGATCCCCGGAGAGGAAGAGGATGAAGAGGAAGAAGATGATGATGACGACGACCCGCCGCCCCCGGAAGCACCCGTCCATGTTTTCACTAACGTGGCTTCAGCGCCTCCGCCATCGATCGTGATCTCCCTGCAGGAAATCCTGAAATCTATCTTCATAAAGGAGTCATTAAATGCATCGAAGATCTCTTTGAAATAAATGCAGTAAGCGCCTTTAAACTCTACAGAACGTACCTGCCGCCCATGCCTGTCAAAAAAATAAGCACCTCCGTCTGTCATTCTTTCATGGGACAGCATCCATTGGATTACCGTAACATCTGAAGTAGATGATTCTACAGTCAAATTAATAAAACCGCCGTCCGGCGAACCATTGGGCTGTCCGAAGCGGTCAACAGACTGGAAAAACTCGTAGGTCATATTAATGATTCGCCATGCGGGTCCGCCTTCCCCCGCAGCCCCCAGTTGTAATGATCCGGATATTGCCATTATACTATGTTTTTATTTTTTAAGATCTCCCATCATTGCCTTCAGCATTGCTTCAAAGGCTTTTCGCTTATTAACGTCGGTTAAAGTATTTCTTAAAGACTGGTTCGTTTTCAGCTGCCCGGCCAGCTTCAAATAGATTTGCTTCTTTGCCTGTTGTCGGGTTAAAAATGAACTCTGCCGGGTGATGCTGCTACAACTAAAATCATCAACC
>JBQGCI010000462.1:0-1514 GCA_052038405.1 Acinetobacter pittii | reverse complement strand
CTATGCGCCCGGTGAAGCGACCTATCGATGGCTGGCGCCTGTCACTTATTTACAAACCAATCCCCTTCGCATTGCGGGCATCCTGCTCATCCATCTATCACTGGTCTGGATATTTATAGCTCAATTACAAATGGGTAACGGCTGGCGGATCGGTATCGATGCTCAACATAAAACAGCCCTGGTAACGCATGGTGTTTTTTCGATCAGCCGTAATCCTGTTTTCCTGGGTATGATCGTAACAGCCTGGGGCTTATTTGCGATACTACCCAATGTGTTGAGCTTTTTCACGGCGCTCGGCACTTACTGGATCATCCAGGTGCAAATAAGACTGGAAGAGGCTTTTTTAAAGGAACAGTTGGGCGAAACCTACCTGCAATATCAGCAAACTACCAAACGGTTATTATGACGACCCTGGTTGATAACGCCGGAAACACTGACAGCAGTCATTCCCGCATTGATTATCCGGAGCTTTCCCGGAATACATCCATTACTTTTTATATAGCGGGCAACGCTTTAACAAGTATTGCAGGGGACTATCATAAGCCCCTTCATAAAAAGCGCGGGCAGCTTTATTCCTGTTTTTAATTACCGCTACTATATCAGTGATGACCGATCGCCATTTACCACAGGCTCTGTGAGGCAAAAATCTAAACACCTGGAATTATTAGCCGGGCCGGCCTATTACTACACTTTTGTTTATCGACAATCTTTTTATGCTTCCGCAGGAATGAGCCTGCAGGCTGGCCTTGCACATGCCCTTATCGAAAACAAAACCATTGATCAAACAACAAGAGCTCATCAAAACAACCTCGCAGTCCGGCTGGATGGAAGTATAGGCCTGGGATACAATGGGCGACGTCTTTTTTTAGCCATATACCTTCGCACGATTGAAACGGCTTTCCGCCAGCAACGCACTACTGTAATTACAGAAGACAATAGAACTACAGGTCATATTACTATAGGATATCGCCTGAATGCCCCTTCTTTTATGAAAAAAGCTGTGGTTCGTATGGATCAAAAATTGTTGTACCTTAAAGACAGGATCAAAAACTGATATCACATGAAAGTCAGTGCAGGCATACTATTGTTTAAAATAGAAAAAGATGAATACTACTTCTTCCTGGTACATCCGGGTGGCCCTTTCTGGAAGCATAAAGACGCCGGAGCGTGGTCGATACCGAAAGGCGAAATAGAAAATCACGAAGATGCACTGCAGCGGGCACGCATAGAATTTAAAGAAGAAACCGGTAAAGAGATCGATGGCGACTTCATCTCACTTACACCCATCCGGCAAAAAAGCGGGAAATGGGTACATGCCTGGGCAGTGCAGGGAGATATAGCAGCAAATGACTGCACCAGCAACCTCTTCAGCCTGGAATGGCCACCCCGCTCGGGCCAACACATACAGATTCCCGAAATTGACCGATGGGAGTGGTTTTCGCAAGAAGAAGCAAAGCAAAAAATCAATGCGGCCCAATTGCGCTTCCTCGAAGAAATAATCGAACGGCAGGGAG
>JBQGCI010000461.1:0-2121 GCA_052038405.1 Acinetobacter pittii | reverse complement strand
TGTAAGGAACTACCCGCGACAATTGCCGGGGAAGACTGACTGGTAAACGGGCCACCAAAAATATCATTTAGGAGTTTGACGATACCCTTGACCCGTAGATTCTCACCCATGGGCAATTCCTGTTTATAATAGAGGTAATGCTTGAATAACAAATGGAAATGAAAGTCGAATATCTTCATGGTGTGAGATTTACTATTTGATTAATGATGTTTTGTTATCGTAAGGGTGATGCTCCCCCGGCCGGTCTCAGTTTATGGTATCTGTTTTATTTAGATGCAGCCGTATTGAATTCAATACCACTTCCCGTCTCTAATGTGGAAGGTACATCGTCCCGGGTCTTGAAATCCGGGGGAAATCCCCCTTCTATTTAACGAAAAATTAAAAGTCCGATAGTTCTCCAGCCCATTTATCAAAGGCTTCTAGTAACACTAATGTTCACGACAGATTATGTCAACTGACTCGTTTGTTTTATCATCGTAGAGTGCATCAGCCGTTTCACGATGACCGGTTTTATAATAATAATATTTCAAGAAAAAATAGGGCTGACCAGTAGCCGGAGGGTCATGGGGAAATTGGCTGTAATATGTTGCCGCAGCATCCCAATCCATTTCCTGCAAGATAAAGCCCCAGGCGGCTTTTGCCAACGCATTGTCCTTTGAAAACATGAAGAAAAGCTCTTCCAGATCATCAGTTTTAGCGCGATACACAGGTACCTTATGCATTTCTTTATAAAGCTCCCAGTCTTCCAGCACCTGTTTGAATATATTTTCCTGATCGGCTTTATATCCCTTAACTGCTCCCCGATTCAATTTATTTGAAAAGGACTTTCGGATTTTTTCCCAGCGATTACTTGCGCCAAGCATCTTCAGATTTGCTGTTGCTTCCTGCTCTTCGATGTGCCCTTTTTGAATTTTTAACATCAGGGGCTGAATTTCCGACTCTTTATTGGTCAAAGCCGTTTTCCCCCGCCCCGATTGTCTAAGTGTGGTTACCAGTTTTTCATAATCCATCTCCACCTCTTTCCAGCCGCTTTCTTCAGCTATCGCATCCAGGAGGTCTATAACTTCAGAGAGGATGTCCATCGCCATTGCTGAATCCAGGTTTTCGATGTTTTCTTGGCCAAGTTGATTCATCTTCTGCTCCAGTAATTGCTTCCTGGTAGGTGCAATAATCGGAGTATCTATTTTAGAATTGGTATTAGCAGGAGGAACCGGGACTTCAGGAGTTTTAGGGCCGCTATTGCCACAACGGCATAACAAAATTATAGTGACAACAGCAGATAGCAGCAGGAGCTTTTTCATATATTTTTAGATTAGTAGATTTACTGATGTGATATTTCCGGGCCATGGCGTCACGTTGGTAGTTTTGCAGGTGTTGGGTTTTGTTTGATGGCGTATTTACAGTTAAATTCTTTCGTAAGTTCACACTTATCCCGTAATCCCGCAATACCGCAAACAGGTGATGGAAAACCGTCATAGTCATGCCGGATCAAAGGTCCTGATAAAGTATGCCCGAAAACTGACTGTTTAATGGCTACAGTAAATAACTTTGCCTACCTTCTTTAAACCGGGTCAACCATTAAATGCACACCATGTTAACGAAAAAAGAATTTAAACAAAAGATTGCTGAAAAAGAAAATGCCCAGGAGCTTGAAGCATTAAGCGTACGGCTGGAAATACCCTATTGTTCCATTGACCAGGAACTAAAGGGGGTGATCCGCGCCCGGAATTACTTTTATGATGCATACGAAGCCTGGAAGCAACTTCTTCAATTAAAGCCATCTTTCCCCGGTGAGTTTAAGGAATTACAAAGCCATATTGGGTTATTGCTGGAAAGTATTGAAACCCTGGCTGACAATCAGCATCCTGCCCACAGATGGGAATCCGTTTCGAAGTTGATCAAAAACCTGAAAAGCAAGCAATACCTCCCGGCCAACTCTCCGGAGGTTTCTTTTTTATTTGATTTATATGAGACCAATCATAGCAACTTTATCACTGCCTACCGCTATCTTACAGGATTTGCCAGTGAACCTATCACTTCCACGAATATTGACATTTACCTGCGTACTTATGAGTTCAGGCATTCGAAGGTAGTTGCGGCAGGCAACGGCAATGATACCGC
>JBQGCI010000460.1:0-5093 GCA_052038405.1 Acinetobacter pittii | reverse complement strand
AGGACCTTATTGACCCTTCAGGAAAAAGCCGCTTTCCTTTCAGGCCCGGGATGAACGCGCGCGCCGACATTAAAACCAAGCAAAAGAACCATGTGATTGCAGTGCCTATTGCTTCCGTAAATGCGCGTATTAAAGACAGCGATAAGAGCCTCGCCGAAGCTAAACAGGAAAATGCAAAAGCCAATACCACAGACGCCATGGAAGCTGAAGACAACGACATGCAGGAGGTAGTGTTTATGGTTATGAAAGATGGCGTTGTGAAAAAAAGAGTGGTAAAAACCGGTATACAGGACATCAACTACATAGAAGTAACCAGCGGTATTCAACCCGGTGACATGATTGTAACCGGCCCTTATAATATGGTAAGTCAAACACTTAAAGACGGCGACAAGGTAAAGATTGTCACCAAAGACGAACTCTTCAAAAAGAAATAGCATGACATCCTCTACCAACCTTTTGAAAATAGGGCTATGCGTCGCTATTTTATTTACAGGCATTACTAAGGCCCAGGCCCAGGACAGTGCAAAAGCAGCGGCCATATTAAACCACCAGGCCCTGTACGTTACGGACTTAAAAAAGGCTGCTGATTTTTATAAAAACGTTATCGGCTTACCACAAATAGAAGAACCCTTTAAAATAGGAAAACACGTATGGCTGAAAACAGGACCACATACGTCGCTTCATCTGATATTGGGTGCCGAAGCTAAAAAGGAGTACTATAAAAATCACCATATTTGCTTTAGCGTTCCATCGCTGGAAGCTTTTATTGAAAAGCTTAAAAAGAACCGACTCACCTGGGAAGATGCAGGCGGCAAAAAGCGGGCGGTAACCACCCGGCCGGATGGCATTCAACAGTTGTGGCTGCAGGATCCTGACGGCTATTGGCTGGAGATCAATAATGATCAACAAGGGTTCACACGCTAATACATCGGCTTCAGGTAATATTCAAATGTAAAATTGTCCCCCAGTTCTTCAGCTGCTTCTTCAAATAAACTGATTATCTTTTCAAATGTTTCCAGTTGCGTCATCGAAAGATGGATGAACTGCACATGCAAAGGCAAAGCCATATCTCCCGTTAAACTATCCCACAGGGCATCAAGGTTTTTTCCAAAATGTTCGGGCAGGCCTAACTCCCTCCCGGCGACCAGGTAAAAATCATCTGCAGTGCCTATCCTTTCGAAATCAAATTTTACCTGCTTCATTTTTGTTGAAATGTTTTATAATGATCATGTGTAACATATATCAATCCATCGCTCGAATACAGTAAGCGATCTGCGTTACGTCGGCCACATGTATAATTTAAATCTGCCTCAAACCATTTTCTTTTATCAGCCGAAGGCAAACTACCCTCCCTGTTGGAGAATGCATCACCTCCTATTGCCCTGCCCGGCAAAACATCGCACAAATTACCTGCAACCGCTTCCCAGCCTCTATCTCTGGCTTCGCTCTTTTTAATGTAGTAAGCCGGCAAGCGCTGATGCTTTTTTACATAAGGCACTACCACCTCTTCACGGGTTAACGAATCAATCCGTTGAGCGGTACTATCGCTAAAAACACTGGTATCGCCGGCTTGCGGCTGATCTTTAAAAAACAGGAACGCCCCTGCCAGCACTAAGGCCAAAATAGTATAACTGATCTTTTTACCACTTATCATATTGCAAACTTAAGATAAAAGCGGTTGTTCTTACTAAAGCTGCGGGGATGACCCGTACGGGGGAACACCTGCTGGTTTTAATGAACCTGCCAAGACTTGTTATTCCGACTAACCCAAAGGTCTGTGGCAGTCAGTCGCTATTGGCATTTTTAGAGGCCGTTTTTCATGCGGAGCGTCATTTGCGGATTAACGTCTTCGATACTTTTTTATTATCTTCCAATAACAAATTCACCCGTATGATTAAAAAGGTTTCTGTTATTGGCGCCGGCACTATGGGAAATGGTATTGCCCATGTATTTGCCCAGCACCATTTCCATGTAACATTAATTGATGTTTCTGAAGAGCGGTTACAAAAAGCCATGAGTACCATTTCAAAAAATATCGATCGACAGATCGCCAAAGCGTTGATCAACGAAGAACAAAAAAAAGTCATCCTTCAGCATATACAAACAGAAACTGGTATCCGAGACGGCGTAGCTACCGCGCAACTGGTGGTGGAAGCAGCCACTGAAAACGAAGCCGTCAAGCTACAGCTATTTAAAGAGGCAGATGAAACTGCGCCGCCCGATTGCATACTGGCCAGCAATACCTCTTCCATTTCTATCACGAAAATAGCATCGGTTACCCAAAGGCCTCAGCAGGTAATTGGTATGCACTTTATGAATCCTGTTCCCGTAATGCCATTAGTGGAGGTGATCAATGGTTATGCAACCAGCACTTTTGTAACAGGCACCATTGTTGAGCTCAGTAAACAACTGGGAAAAACGCCGGCTTTGGCTAATGACTATCCCGGCTTTGTAGCCAACCGTATCTTAATGCCCATGATCAATGAAGCTATATACACATTACACGAAGGCGTGGCAGGCGTAGAAGCTATAGACACTATCATGAAACTGGGTATGGCACACCCTATGGGTCCGTTGCAGTTGGCAGACTTTATCGGATTGGATGTATGTCTTTCCATTTTGCAAGTGCTCCATCAGGGTTTGGGGCATCCCAAATATGCCCCCTGTCCGCTCCTGGTAAATATGGTGTCCGCTCATAAATTAGGCGTAAAAACCGGAGAAGGGTTTTATACTTATGTAGCGGGCAGCAAAGATTTAGTGGTGAGTGATAAATTCAGGAAGTGATGAAATAGAAAGCAGCCGACCGTCTTTTTTTTGCCAGCCATAATTCTGATTACCATTGGTTACTATTAAATATTCGGCAGGCATGGATATATTATAGCGCAATACCTGGTGCACCGTATTTTCAGAAATCGGCACTTTTTCTCTTTTACATTCAACCAACATCCATGGTTGATGGTTATAATCATAAACTAATATGTCGAAGCGCTTTTTCAGATCGCCCAGATATATCTCTTTTTCCAGCGCAATCAAAGATTTAGGATAGCGCATTACCTGCAACAGGTATTGAACAAAGTTCTGCCTTACCCACTCCTCGTCCTGGAGCAATAACCATTTCCGGCGGATTGCATCGAAAATAAAAGGCTGGTCGTTTCTGAGCTCAATTCTGAAATCGGGCGGAGGATACTCTATTAAAATCATCAGTCCAAAAATAAAAGTTTAATTTAGCTAAAGCAATATATATGAAGACAAAACAGGAAATTGTAGAAAACTGGCTGCCGCGCTATACAGGAGAAAGCCTTAAGAATTTTGGAAAATATGTACTGTTAACCAATTTCAGCAACTATGTAAAAATGTTCGCCGAATGGAATGATGTTCCCATTGTTGGCGAAGGAAAGCCCATGCAATGCGCAACGGCTGAGGATATCACCATCATTAATTTTGGAATGGGTAGTCCTACTGCGGCTACAGTAATGGATTTACTTGCTGCAGTTAAGCCCGAAGCGGTACTATTTTTAGGCAAGTGTGGCGGATTAAAAAAGCGTAATAAGGTAGGAGACCTCATGCTCCCGATAGCAGCCATACGCGGTGAAGGCACTTCCGGCGATTATTTTCCACCTGAAGTACCGGCGCTGCCGGCTTTCGCCCTTCAAAAAGCAGTGAGTACCACCATCAGGGAAGCCAATACCGATTACTGGACGGGAACGGTTTATACCACCAACCGGCGCGTTTGGGAACATGATGAGCCCTTTAAAGAATATCTTCAAAAAATACGGGCTTATGCCATTGATATGGAAACCGCCACTATTTTCAGCGTAGGTTTCTATAACAAAATACCCACAGGAGCTTTGTTACTCGTAAGTGATTCTCCGATGATACCGGAAGGTGTTAAAACCGAAGAAAGCGATAAGAAGGTTACCGCCGACTATGTAGAAAAACATTTAAAAATTGGTATACAATCGCTGCGCCAACTGATAGAAAACCGGCAAACCATCAGGCATTTGAGATTTTGAGAGCTTATTGTTGCGGGCTGCCGGATTTATGCGTTGTAATAAAACAATCATTTTATATGTATTACAAAGCTTTTGTGGCCTTGCTCCTGTTATTCATTACTCTTTGCGCATTCAGGTGCGATAAGGACAGCGATTATATCGGCGGCGATATGTATACAGCCCAGGTAAAGCGTAATACCAGTTGCGCAAGATTTTATGCCTGTGTTATTACGAAGGGAGACATCAACCCCGACCTGGTTGACAATAGCTGGGAACATGAAGGGCAGACCTACTCCAACGCCTTTGTGGTGCAAAACTATTGTGCGTTTCCCACCCGGCTAAAAGCGGGTGAATCGTTCCGCTTCCGGATTCTAAAAAACCAACCGCGGAACAATTGCCAGGTATGTACTATCGGTATATTGGGTGCACCCTCAAAAAAATTAAACATCAAGGTGATACCGTAAATCTCCGCACGATTTATGCTGCATCAAACAAAAATCATATATGAAAACCTTTTTAATCGGATCCTTACTGTTCCTATCCATAAGTTCCTGTAATAACAAAACCGCACCCGTAAGTAACAACAGCGGCAAAATGAAAGCCCGGTTTGAAGTTTCAGGCCTATGTTCCAACTACACTTTCAGCCTGATAGAAGGAAATAGAGACACATCGCTGGTAGAAGCCAGCTGGACCAACCCTCAAACCGACAGCATTTATACCAATGCTTTCGGCATTAAAAATCCCTGCGATCTGCCCGAAGGACTAAAAGTAGGAGATGAGTTTTATTTTGAGCTGGACAACGACCGTCCCAACCGCTGTATGGTATGCATGGCTTACTACCCTACTCCCGCGAAAAAATTGAATATAAAGGTACTGGAGGTAGTTAAATAAATGGCCACATCACTGTTATCCATACAAAACCTCTCCGTTAGCTTCGTTACGGATGATAAAACCAATAAAGCACTTCAGCATATTTCTTTCGACGTAAAGCAGGGCGAGATCGTTGCATTAGTGGGCGAAAGCGGATCGGGAAAATCAGTAACCTCGCTATCGATTCTCCGGCTACTCCCCGCCCCCCCCCCCCAAATACAAAACCGCCAC
>JBQGCI010000459.1:0-4126 GCA_052038405.1 Acinetobacter pittii | reverse complement strand
GTGTGTTTTTTAAGCGCGAGGCTATTGAAGGCAAAGTGTTTGGGGTGTTAAAAAGTTTCGTAGGTGAAGACACTGCTATCCAGCTCCAGGAAATTATAAAAAATGCCTCGCTGGCCGGAAAAAGCAGGATTGCTGCGATTATTGGCGGCATCACATTGCTGATAGGTGCCACAACGGTCTTCGGTGAAATCCAGGATTCTATTAATTCTATCTGGGGACTGAAGGCCAAACCGAAAAAAGGCTGGCTGAAAATGTTACAGAACCGGTTCCTGTCCTTCTCCGTTATAGTAAGCCTGGGCTTCTTACTACTGGTATCATTGACCTTATCGGGGATTGTTGAAGGTATCAGCAACGCACTGCAGGCAAGATATCCGGATATAACCGTGGTAGTATTCTACATCATTAATCTGGTATTAACCCTGGTTATCAGCGCTACTATCTTCGCAGTTATTTTTAAAGTGCTGCCAGACGCCAGGATCCGCTGGCGCGATGTGATAGCGGGCGCGTTGGTTACGGCCGTTTTATTCATGCTGGGCAAATTTGGTATTTCAATCTATATTTCGCAAACCCAGGTGGGTAGCACTTACGGTGCAGCGGGGTCCCTGGTCGTATTGATTGTATGGATTTATTATTCGTCGATTATCCTGTACCTCGGCGCTGAGTTTACCAAAGCTTATGCTGTAGCATACGGAGCCGATATCCACCCCAATGATTATGCGGTTACCACCAAAGAAATAGAAGTAGAAACCGGCACAAAAACCGTTCAGCAGAAGGAGCAGGAAAAAGAAATGGATGCCCGGTGAAATTAAAATGGTGGGTTTTTAAAATATTATTTCAACATTATGTTGGTGCATTTAATTTCTTCATAACTTTAGTAGGTTAACCCATTTATAATTCAACATAAAACTCTGATATGGCAACAAAAAAAGCAGCCGTGAAGAAGGCGGCAGCTAAAAAGTCCGCTCCGGCAAAAGCAGCCCCTAAGAAAGCGGCTCCAGCAAAAAAACAGGCAGCGGCAAAACCTGCGGCAGCTCCCAAAAAAACAGCTCCGGCCAAAAAGGCGGCTCCTAAGGCAGCGCCGAAAAAAGCAGCTCCTAAAAAAGCGGCAGCTAAAAAGAAAAGAAAAATCAATCCTGCCTTATTAGTGCCACTAACACCCAGTTCAGTTTTGGCTGCAGTAATAGGTAACAAACCCGCATCAAGACCCGATATTATTAAAAAAGTATGGGCCTATATCAAAAAACAAGGCCTGCAGGATACCGTTAATAAACGTATGATCAATGCCGATGATAAATTGAAGGCGTTATTTGGCGGCAAAACACAGGTATCTATGTTTGACCTGGCTAAGATTGTAAGCAGCAACGTAAGTAAATAAGGTTGCCCCGTCGCATAAAATTGAACCGGCAAGGAGATTAAAGCATCTCCTGCCGGTATTTATAGAGCTATGCCTCTAATGTTTGGTTTTGTCAAAACCTATACATCCGTGCCTTCCCTAAAACGTCACCGCTGTTCACTGTACCCGACTAACGCTGTAAAATGGCTATTTTGCAGGGCAATCCATTTAGTATGACCCCTCAAGAAAAGTTAGCACAGGCCGAAACCCATGTATTTAAAACCGTGTTCCCCGATAGTACCAACCATCATAATACGATGTTTGGTGGAAAGATATTGCTGATGATGACGGAAACTGCTTTTATGACAGCCACCCGGTTTGCCAGGAAAAGCTTTGTTATTAAAAGCAGTGAGCAGGTAGCGTTTATCCGCCCTATTCCCGCTGCATCTTTAATTGAACTGGTAGGAAGTGTAGAGCAGGTAGGTACAACAAGCCTGCGTATTCGTGTTGATATATTTCTCGAAAAAATGCTGGAGGCGGGCAGGGAGAAGGTTGTTACCGGCTCTTTTACATTAGTAGCCATTGACGAGCACCACAAGCCTGTAAAAATCATTTAAAGATCTTTTCCGGCACATCCGCTGGTTGATCGCTCTGCTTCCGCAGATCCTATTAGTTATAGCGTCATGCCGCCATCTACAACAATTTCTGAACCGGTAATAAAACCTGCTTCAGGTCCGGAGAGATAAGCAACCAGCTTTGCTATGTCTGCAGGGTCTCCCATTTTTTTCAACGGGATCTGGTTTACCAGCTGTTCATTGATCTGCTCCAGGGTCGCTGCATCCAATCCGGCTTTTTTCATCACTTCTGTTGTGTGAGGGCCAGGGCTGATAATATTCACCCGGATATTCCGGGACGCCAGTTCCGCTGCTGCCGTTTTGGCTATGGAGTTAAGCGCCGCTTTGCTGGCCTGGTAAACCGAACTGTTGGGTTGGTAAGTAGCTGCTACAATGGAAGATAGGATCACTACCGAAGCGCCGTCATTCAACAGGGGAATTAACTTGCTTAATGTAAAATAGGCCCCTCTGAAATTGATATTCATCACTGAATCAAAATTTTCAACAGAAACGTCTGCTATCGATGCAAAGCCACCAGTGATGCCCGCGTTAATAAACAGAATATCAATTTTGCCAAATCGCTTCTCCAGTTCTGCCTTCAATTTTCCGGTATCCTCCAAACTAGCCTGATCGGCCACAAAGGGAATGGAGCCTGTTTCAGCGGCTGCTTTTTCGGTCGCCTCTTTTCGTCTTCCGGTAATCAATACGGTTGCCTCCCGGGCAACCAGTTCTTTAGCAGCTGCCAGGCCGATACCACTGTTACCACCTGTAATTACTGCAACTTTGTTTTTTAATACATTATTCATTGTATGTTTTTTACAAAGCTATCAGCTAATGATATACTTTTGTAACCAGTATAACAGAGTATACCAATATTTACTATTATGGCAATTACCCGGAACCAGCAAGAAGAATTAAAAGCGCTGCAAGACACCCTGTATTTTATAGGGGGTAAATGGCGCATACCTGTTAATAATTCGCTGTGCAATGGCAACAGGCGTTTTCGTGAAATAGAGCGCAGCATACCGGGCATTACCACGCGTATGCTATCGAAAGAATTAAAAGACATGGAACTGAACAAGCTGGTGAAAAGAACCGTGTACCCCGACACGCCGGTCCTCGTAGCATATGAGCCTACTGAATACTGCCGGACCTTTGGCGAGATCATTCAATCGATGATCAATTGGGGCAGAAAGCACCGGAAAACAGTTTTACTGAAATCTTCCTGATGGCACATCTGATCATGAGGGCAACGCATCTAATTTTTGTTTTAAGGATGAGTAACCCGCACATATATACGCTGCTTTAAAGTATACAGATTGTTGCTCCGATGAGCTATGTGTTGAGAGCAAAATATATAAAGACCATGCTCCGGCTCCGCATGAACGTTTTAAGCGGCTATTACAGAGCCGTCATATTAAAATAAACATTTTCCTACAAAATACGGGGTAACGATGCCGCCCGCCACAGAAAGGATGCATCCTTTTAACTATCGATTGCCTGAATGGAGCAGGCATGGGCAGGACAGGGCAGGTTTATGAATAGAAAAAATATAACAACCTCAGTCATTCCGCTTAAATATTTTAGATGCGTTGGTCCTAATCTGATCTCCGGATATACTGACTGGTTAAAGATTCATCAGCCTTTAACAACGCAACAGGGGTTCCTTCAAAAATTACCCGTCCGCCCTTATGCCCCCCTTCAGGCCCCATATCAATGATCCAATCTGCATTTCTGATCACACTTACATTATGTTCAATAACAATTACGGTATTACCTGCGTTTACCAAACGGTTCATAATCGCTAACAGGTGTTCAATGTCTGACATATGCAGGCCAGTGGTGGGTTCATCCATCACATAAATGCTTCCTTTCTTATGCAGCTCACTGGCCAGCTTTATGCGTTGGCATTCTCCACCCGACAAAGTGCTTAGTGGCTGACCAAGACTCAGGTATTCCAAACCTACATCCAACAGTGCCTTTACCTTTTTTTGTATTTCTCTTTGCTGAAAGAAACCGGATGCTTCTCGTATAGTCATGTCCAGCACATCGGCTATCGATTTACCATCGACGGTATAGGCCAATACAGCATCCTTAAAACGCCGGCCCTGGCAGATTTCGCAAGGTATTTTAATGCCGTCAAGAAAAGCCAGGTCGGTATACACTACTCCGGCACCCT
>JBQGCI010000458.1:0-6330 GCA_052038405.1 Acinetobacter pittii | reverse complement strand
AGTAAGAGCGGTACCGGCATTGTGTGTAGCAACAAATAACGGTTCATTAAAGCCCGGCAGGCCCTGTAAAGACTCTATTAAAGCGGAAGGTAATTGCACCCGGCAAAGGTAAACAAAGCTCAATAAAAAAATTCTTTTTACCGGGCTTCAATAGTTGACAAGAGATAGCATGAAGTTGTCCGTTTATGACACCCGCACGCTGAAACTTTGCCTTTCTTTAAACTCTTTCCTGAAACTAACGATGCCGATATAAAACAGGTCTATATCGCAGGACACGGCTTCATGTTGAACGATGCTTTTCCAGGCCTCCTCCATTTCTTTGCTCCAATGTATATCGTCGAATATCAGGAGCGTATCGTTGTGCACATGTGGCAGCAGTTGCCGAAAATACCGCTCCGTAGGCTCCTGTCTGTGATTGCCATCGATAAATGCCAGATCGATACGTTGATTTGCGCTTAATACATCATTCAGTGTAGCGTCAAAGTTTCCCCGAATCAATTCGATATTCCGAATCTCCAGCTGCCTGAAATGCTCCTGTGCCTTATCAGCTACACTGGATGCGCCTTCCATCGTAATTACTTTTGCCGAAGGATTGCCTAAAGCCAGGTAGCTGCTGGTAATACCCAAGGATGTTCCCAGCTCAAGTATCGTTTGTGGCTGGTAAAATTGTGCCATCCGGTATAATAATTGTCCGAACTTTTTGGGTTTTACGGCATTTTTCGCAATAGAACTGATCGTTCGTTTATTGGAAGATGTAGCTGATGAGCCGGCGCCCATCTCTTCGATCAACAATTCTGTGGAATCGGAGCGCAATTGCTTTCTGAGCTGCTCTACTTTATCATACGCTTCATACTTTGTAAAATCATTCATCACCTTCGTAATAAACTCATATACAAAAGGAGAATGCATACCATGCCCCTTACTGTTGGCAGCGTGAACATAATACTTAAAATACTTTGCGGCAGCTTGTAAAGGAGAATAAACCAAAATTTAAAATTTAAGATTTGAGGCCAGAGGTTTACGTATATTACTATTCATCACTTCCGCTCCCATACTTCAAAAGTGTAATCAAAGGCATGCTTATCATCAGCCTTATTTTCAATACTGCTTACCAGCTTCCATTCCTTTTCTTCAATGACCGGGAAATAAGTATCTCCCTCGATCACTGTATCTACCCGCGTCATATAGATCCTATTGGCTTTGGGATAATACATTTTATATATTTCGCCGCCGCCTATCACCATCAGCTCTTTGACATCGGCCTCTTTAACCATAAAAGCCACATCTTTCACACTATTTAAAACAATGGCACCGTCGATCTTTAATCCTTTTTGATTACTTAACACAATATTTTTTCTGCCGGGTAAAGGTCTCTTGAAGCTTTCAAAAGTTTTACGTCCCATTACTACCGGCATGCCCCAGGTAACATTTTTAAAATGCTTCATATCGCTGGGTAAGCTCCATACCAGCCGGTTGTCTTTACCGATTACATTGTTATTAGATGCGGCCACTACTAATGAAATATTCATAATGACAAATATCAATATTAAATTTAAAATAGTAAATGAATGATAAACCCCGGATACCAGATCCGGGATGCCGGGCACCCGGTACTAAAACCAAGTTCGGCTATACGGCTACAGGCGCCTTTATAGCCGGATGGCTTTGGTAATTTTCCAATTTAAAATCGTCGTACTGAAAACCAAAAATATCTTTTACAGCAGGATTGATCTTCATTACCGGTAACGGATAGGGTTCACGACTCAATTGTAAGTTTACCTGTTCGATATGATTATTGTAAATATGAACGTCACCAAAAGTGTGTATAAAGTCTCCCGGCTCCAAGTCGCAAACCTGTGCCACCATCAGGGTTAGCAAAGCGTAAGACGCTATATTGAATGGTACGCCCAGGAACACATCAGCACTACGCTGGTACAGCTGGCAGCTTAATTTACCATTAGCCACATAAAACTGGAACAAAGTATGGCAGGGCATTAAGGCCATTTCGGGCAATTCCCCCACATTCCAGGCACTAACAATCAGCCGGCGACTATCTGGCGTCTTTTTGATCTGGTGGATCAGGTCGGCAATCTGGTCGATTACTTGTCCATCCTTTCCCTCCCAACTCCGCCATTGTTTACCATACACCGGTCCCAGAGCCCCTTCTTCGTTGGCCCATTCGTCCCAAATACGTACACCATGTTCTTTTAAATAAGCGATATTGGTGTCGCCCTTTAAAAACCAAAGTAGTTCATGTATAATGCTTTTTAGGTGCACCTTTTTAGTTGTTACCAGGGGAAATCCCTTTTGCAGGTCGAAACGAAGCTGATATCCGAAAGTACTGATGGTTCCTGTACCGGTACGATCTGTTTTTTGCGTACCGGTGTCGAGTATATGTTGAAGTAAATTTAAATACTGTTGCATAGTGCAAGATAGGCAATAATTGTTTCCATAAAAATCAGTAGTGCAGGATGTGCGAAACCTGTCAATTAAAACGGGCCTGAAACTTGCACTATTCTAGTACTCAGCTTTTGATGGATATGTTGACGCTTTTCATGGCAATAACATACATTATTATTGCTGTAACAAGTTGTATACCTTTGCAGTAAGCTAGAAAATATTCACAATGAAAATTCAGAATTACAAAAATCACATAAGATATTATCCCGCACACCATTTTGTGTTTTACCCGGTTGCATTGATACTTACTTTACTGGCGGGATACAAGGCCATCAAAGCGGCAGGCGACCTGCAATTCATCTGGATTTTTATAACGCTGATCTTAGTACTTATTATCTGGCTTTCATTTATGTTGCGACAGCATTATGCATTAACCCTGCAAAACCGCCTGGTTCGCCTTGAAATGCGCCACAAATATTCGATGCTCACTGGAAAGGATTTTGAACCGATAGAAGCAAAATTATCTTTCGGGCAAATTGCGGCCCTGCGTTTTGCATCAGATGATGAATTAGTGCCGCTGGTGGTAAAGACCCTTAAGGAAAACCTTTCGCCTAAAACGATCAAGGAAAGTATTATTAACTGGAAAGCAGATAAAAGAAGGGTTTAATACTGCCGGCGACGTTTCAGTTCTTTTTGAATCAAACCCAGCTCACGACCGGTTTGCCCCTTAACAGAAGTATTCTCCTGTGCCCGGCGCATGAGATACGGAATCACATCTTCAATTGGTCCAAAGGGAAGATACTTGCTTACGTTACAACCCGCTTTGGCGAGGTTAAAGGTAATATTATCACTCATACCATATAGCTGGCTGAAGTTTATGTGAGCATGGTTGAATGGTATATCCAATTGCCTGAGTTTTTCTACGGCCAGCATATTGCTGTGTTCATTGTGCGACGCCACCAGGAGACTTACTTCCGCTATATTTTCTATACACAGCGCAACACCGGCATTAAAATCCCGGTCACTGCTGGCTTTATCGGGTTGAATGGGAGACGGATACCCTTTTTCTTCGGCACGTTTTCTTTCTTTTTCCATGTAGGCGCCACGTACCAATTTCACACCCAATATAAAGTGGCGCTCTTTTGCCGCATCGATACAGTCCTTTAAAAACTGTAAGCGGTCGTGCCGGTAATGCTGTACCGTATTGTAAATCACCACGCGATCCTTGTTAAAAGAATCCATCATCAACATCACCAATGCATCCACCGGACCCTGAATCCATGTTTCTTCGGCGTCTACCAACATACCTATATTACTTTCTGCGGCCTTTTCACAAATCCGCATCATTCTTAAACGAACCTGGTGCCATTCTTCGCGCTCTTCAACACTTAATTCTTCCAAAGCGCCCAGGTATTTCTTAATAAGTGAGCCGTGTTTGCGGTGCATGAGCTCATCTAATTTTTCCAGCAAAGCAAAGCGGGTAAGACCGGTAACCTTCACGCTCATAAAAGGTATGTTGGGCTGTGTGGCCGCATAATCGATTACCCTGATAAACTCGGTAGCAGCCTGGTCATATGCTGCATCGCTCCCTTCGCCGCCTTCTACACCGTAGTCCAATATAACGTCCACGTTATACTTACCCAAAGCCTGTGCCACCGCGGCTGTTTGCTGCAGTGTTTCGCCACCGGCAAATTGTCTAAAGATCGTTCTGCGTATTAATCCTTTAACAGGCAATTTAGCTTTGATAGCCCAGGGAGTGAATACCGTACCCAATTTTACCAGAATAGGATTACCCATCAAACCAAACAAGGTACGGGCCTGCTTCAGCTCTTTATCTGACTTATATTGAAAAGCAAATTCTGTATTATTAAAGGATATTCCGGGTACGCTCATGGCGGCAAAAATAGTATGAAGCTTTTTATTTTTAATGCAATTGTTTACACAGCCGCCTGAACAAACGGCTTCCCCGCTCCCTACTTAAATGCTTTGATACCATTTCGATGATGTACGGCTACCAGCCTGTACAAACGGTAATAAAAAAATGCCATGCTTGGACACATGGCATTAAAACAAATAAAACAGATACCCTTTTTATACCAGTCCTGCCAGTTCCAGGCTTTTCTTTCTCAGTTTCCGCTCTTCAACGCTCTCCAGAATAGGATCCGGCTCCAGAATCAAAGAAGTGCCGTTCTCTTTCCACCAGCTGCTGTTCTTTAACTTTTGCAATGCTATTACCCCCGACAAATACTTCCTGTCTTCCTGCGCATGCCATTGTTCAATCCATTCAAAATCTTCAGTAGGAACGTTTTTAACATCGCTGAAACTCACATAAATCTTCAGGTAGATATCATCGTTTAATTGATTAGGTTCATGATGGTATAGCTTTTTATATTCGTATTTATACCCATAGCGCAGTGCCGACAGATCGCTCAAAACAGCAGAAGCTGTAGGGAAGCTGCCAGCCCCTTTCCCATAAAAAAACTGCTGATCGGCAAAGCCACTTTCAATAACCACGCCATTATACTCGTTCTTTACAAATGAAAGAGGATTATCGGCTGCAACAAACTGGGGTAATACAAACGCTCCCACCCCACCATCGGTTAGTTTTTTAGCCTGAGCGACCAAACGGATCTGTTGTCCGCGCGCTTTAGCCACCGCTGCGTCTGACTTGTGAATATTCTGAATTCCGGTGAATAAAATCTGGTCGGGTGTTGTAACAATACCATATGCATGGCAAAGGAAAATAGCCCATTTATTCAGCGCATCAAATCCTTCTACGTCCAGGGTAGGATTGCTCTCTGCAAATCCTAATTGTTGCGCTAATAACAAGGCTTCTTTAAAGCCCAGATTCTCATCAAACATCTTGGTAAGAATAAAATTGGTACTTCCATTTACGATAGCACGTATGCTATGCAACAAATCGTTATCATAATATTCTTCCAGGTTGCGGATGGCAGGTATAGAAGCACATGCCGACGACTCATACAAAAAAGACCTCCCTGTTTTTTGTTGTATATCCAGCAATTCCTGAAGATGCTCAGCAATCATTTTTTTGCTGGAGCTCACCACCTCTTTCTTATTTTTCAAGGCAGTTTTTACAATTTCAAAAGCTGCAACGGAGTCGTCGATCACTTCCACTATCACATTGATCTCTTTATCTTCCAGCAGCTCATTTTTATCTGTGGTAAAAAGTTCATCCGGCGCATTTCTTTTTTTACCCGGATTTTTAATACATACTTTCTTAATTGAAGCGCTTAAAGAAGGCGTTTGCTTCAGTACCTTATATAAACCTTCTCCTACCACACCAAAGCCGAACATCCCTATCACCAATTGTCTATGTTTGCTCATTATATTATAGTTGTAAATTTTAAATTATGCACTTACTCATTACTCATCACCTGCGCCTGCTCTAAAAAATGACTGATCGCCTCAGTAAGTTGTTCAAATTCCAGTAAGAATCCATCATGACCATAATCAGACAAGATCAATTTCACATGTGCTTCCGGTATATGACTGGCGATAAATTCCTGCTCATAGGGAGGGAACAGGATATCCCCCTCCATACTCAATGCAAGGGTTTTAGCTTTGATACGGTTTAAAGCAGCTATCACGCCCCCTCTGCCTCGGCCCAGGTTATGAGAGTCCATGCTTTTGGTTAAGGCATAGTAACTAAACGCGTTAAATCTGGCCGAAAGTTTGGAACCCTGGTATCGCTGATAGCTTTCACTTTTAAATCCTTCTATCAGATCATCGTTGGCTTCCGATTGCGTTTTATTGTAAGCCATATCGGTTCTGTAAGAGAGTAAGGCAATACTCCGGGCCACCTCCAGCCCCTTTCTACCTGCATCATCTGCCTCCTGCTGCCAGGTAGCATCAGCTTCAATAGCCAGCCTTTGCGAGGCATTGAAAGCTTTCCCCCAGGGTGAATGC
>JBQGCI010000457.1:0-2097 GCA_052038405.1 Acinetobacter pittii | reverse complement strand
TATTAAAAATTCAGCCGGTGGTCGCCATCTCGATTTCGGATTGGTAAAGGAAGAAAAAACCGTTGCAACCAAAAATGTATGGAACGCTGCTCAAAAAAATGTAGACGTTAAAGCTACGCAGACTATTTACGATTTCACCTGCGGCCCGGTTGATCTGAAAGTTAGCTTTGCATCTCCCATTATTCTAACAGATGTGGAGTTGATGGCCAGACCCGTATCTTATGTAACGTTCACTGCTACATCTAAAGACGGACGTGCCAGAAATGTGGAAGTGTTATTTAACACATCAACCAATCTCTCTGTAAATACGCCTGCTCAGGAAGTAGCTGCAAAGAAGTATAGCTCGGGTGGCTTATCGGTGTTGAAAGCGGGAACTGTTGCTCAGCCGGTATTGGCAAAAAAAGGCGATGATCTTCGTATTGACTGGGGCTATGTACATGTGGCGGTTCCACAGTCAGGTACAGCGCAGCAGTTTATTGCCGGTTCAGATGAGCAGTCATTACATGTTTTCAGTAAGGTTACTAAAGCGCCCGCTGCAGTTGAGCAGAAAGGTAAGCAATTGCAGCTCAGTACCGTTCTTCAGTTGAATACGGCTAAGTCGGCAAGTTCTAAAGTGTTATTAGCTTACGATGATATCTGGGCCATTCAATATTTTGGAAAAAACCTGCGCCCCTGGTGGAACAGGAACAACAATACCACGATCGATGCGCAACTGCAGGCAGCTAATGCAGATTATGCGGCTACCATTGCCAAATGCAATGCCCTGGATAAAACCATTTATAACGATGCGTTGAAAGCGGGCGGTGAAGATTACGCCAAACTCTGCGAGATCAGCTACAGGCAAACTATTGCTGCTCACAAACTGGTACAAAGCCCGCAGGGGGAAATGCTTTGGCTCTCCAAAGAAAATTACAGTAATGGTTGTATCAATACAGTAGATCTTACTTACCCTTCAGCGCCTTTGTTCCTGGTATACAATCCCGACCTGGAAAAGGGCATGATGAACGGTATTTTTTACTACAGCGAAAGTGGCAAATGGAAAAAGCCCTTTGCAGCGCATGATCTGGGTACTTATCCATTAGCTAACGGGCAGGTATACGGAGAAGATATGCCGGTAGAAGAATCGGGAAACATGGTGATACTGGCAGCGGCTATCGCCAAAGCAGAAGGTAATGCTGAGTATGCTAAAAAGCATTGGAATACCTTAACTACCTGGACGGATTACCTGGTTAAAGAAGGTTTTGATCCGGCCAACCAGTTGTGCACGGATGATTTTGCAGGCCACCTGGCACGTAATTCCAATCTCTCGTTAAAAGCTATTATGGGCATTGAAAGCTATGCCATGCTGGCTAAAATGTTAGGTAAAGATGATGTGTATAATAGGTATCATAATATAGCCGTTGGGATGGTGCCTAAATGGATGGAACTGGCTGCCGACGGAGATCACTATACATTGGCATTTGAGAAAAAGGGAACCTGGAGCCAAAAGTACAATGTGATTTGGGATAAGGTATTGCAATTTAATATTTTCCCCGACGAAGTATTTAAAAAGGAAATGAAATTTTACCTCGCTCACCAAAATAAATATGGTTTGCCTTTAGATAGCCGTAAAACTTATACCAAAAGCGACTGGATCCTATGGACCGCCTGTCTTACGGGAAATGACAGCGATTTTAAAGCCCTGGTACAACCTGTTTACAAGTATGCGCTGGAAACGCCTACCCGGGTGCCCCTGGGCGACTGGCACGAAACTACAGATGGTAAACAAGTGGGTTTCCAGGCAAGAAGTGTGATTGGTGGCTATTGGATGAAAGTGCTGGATATGAAATTGAACGGAAGTATACGATCCGGTAAATAGCTGCGTTTTATTTGAATCAGCCGGTACTATCACAAAACAGTTGAGCATACTGAATTAGCAATATCCCGGTAACGATACCGGGATATTTTTTATAGGTAGATGCATGAAGTGTATATATACAGTACCTTCCTTTTATTTAAAATGACGTTTATTAAAAACCATTATCTATGTTGTTGTTGAAAAGAAGTTGGATAGGATTGCTTTTGCTGGTTACCATCCGCTTGTCTGCCCAGGATTTG
>JBQGCI010000456.1:0-33517 GCA_052038405.1 Acinetobacter pittii | reverse complement strand
ATAATTTTTTTTCAAAAATCATACAACAATCAGTTGATCTCTTTCAGGTCCGTTTGATATAAAATCCACATTCACTCCCAGGTAGTTATTAATGAAAGCTATATAGGATTTTGCCTTTTCGGGAAGCTCTGTAAAGTCTGTTATCTTTGTTATATCGGTATTCCAGCCGTCAAATTTTTCAAGAACCGGCACATAGTGATCCAGGTCTAAACGCAACGGTATTTCTGTAAGTTCTTTTCCTTCTTTACTATAAGCAGTACAAACCTGTAAAGCTTCAAAACTGTCTAGTACATCAGCCTTGGTCATTACGATTTTGGTAACGCCATTAATCATGCAGGCGAAGTTTAAGGCTACCAGGTCAATCCATCCGCAACGGCGGGGCCTTCCGGTGGTGGCTCCATACTCATTGCCGATATCGCGTAGTTTTTGGCCGTCCGCATTCTCCAGCTCGGTAGGGAAGGGGCCGCTACCTACACGGGTACAATAGGCCTTGGTGATACCAATTACCTCTTTGATATGCTGGGGTGCGATGCCCAAACCGCTGCAAACCCCCGCAGAGATGGTATTAGAAGAAGTAACAAACGGGAAGGTGCCGAAGTCAATATCGAGCATACTTCCCTGCGCACCTTCGGCCAGTATTTTTTTACCCTCTTTTAAAAGCTTATTGATGAAATATTCGCCGTTAACAATATTCAACTCTTTTAAGAATGCTACTGCTTCAAAAAACTCTTTTTCATCGCCACTGATGTCTTCAGTAAAATGATAAGTATTGATCATTACCTGGTGCTTTTGACGCAGCTGATCGTAAAGCTCCTGGAAATTGTCTTGCAATAAGTCACCAACGCGCAAAGCATTCCGGCCTGTTTTATCCATATAAGCCGGACCAATGCCTTTAAGCGTTGAGCCGATTTTGCTTTTGCCCTTTGCCTGCTCAGATGCTTTATCTAAGGCTCTATGCGTTGGTACAATGATATTGGTACGCTCTGAGATAAAAAGATTCTTTTTCAGATCAATACCAAATTCCGCTACTTTCTCGCATTCTTTTTTAAGCGTAATGGGATCTAATACAACTCCGTTACCAATAATGTTGATTTTCCCTTCGTGAAAAATACCTGAAGGTATTTGGTGCAACACCAGTTTTTTGCCATTCTTGTATAAAGTGTGACCGGCGTTAGGGCCACCCTGGAATCGGGCTATAACATCGTAATCCTTCGCGAAATAATCCACAATTTTACCCTTCCCCTCATCGCCCCACTGTAGCCCTAAAATTACATCTACCATCTATTGTATTTTTTGGTTTTAAAAATTGAAGTGCAAAAATAAGGGTTCGTATTGCATGTTTGAAAGCCTTGTAGCTGAATCCCTGTAAAAAAATGCTATTGAGCTTGCATTTTTCAAATGCTGGTTTTCAGCAAAAACCGAACTAATGTCCGGATTGCGTATATATATCAATTTTCTCTTATAAGAATTATCGTTGAGGTGATTTGCCTGTCGTCTCTGCTTTGGTACCGGGTTCGACTACTATAATTCCGGTAGGGCCAGGGTGGTAGTGCACGAGGTAAAACAGAGGCAGCCTTTATATTGAATGAAGTATTGTCTGATCGAAATCATGCTGCTGTTGATTAACGGAAGGGACGGTGAGTACGGGAACTATTCGTGGCAGGCCCTTTTTTGCGATTATTTGGGCAAATCTTCGGTGTCAAATCGCTCTACCGATTCAATTCCTCCCACTTCCAGTAATCTGTTTACCAACACATCTAGTTCTTCCTTGTCATGAACAAAAACTTTGATATTGCCTTCAAAAACGCCTTCTGTGGCTTCAATGGTTAGTGCGGCAATATTGATTTTTAATTCACCAGAGATCAAATTGGTAATCTTACTTACCATACCTACATCGTCGATACCAATAATCCTGACGCCGGTGAGGAACGATATTTCTTTGTTTTTAGCCCATTTCGTTTTTACGATACGATGCCCGTAATTGGCCATTAGTTTAGCGGCATTAGGACAGTTGGTGCGGTGTATGGTAAGTCCTTTACCCGTGGTAACAAATCCAAATACGTCGTCGCCTGGTATAGGTTTGCAGCAATTGGCCAGGTTATACATGATCTTGTCGCTGCTTTCGCCAAAAATAATTAACTCGGCATCCTTGTGATGATGAGCAGGCGCCACATGTGGCGTTTCCGGTTTTGCTTCGGTAATCTTAACAGGTTGCGGAGCCTCCAAGCGGTCGCCAAATATTTTAAAATCTTTTAATTCCTTTAAATCAATGTTTTTAATCGCTATCTGGTAAAATAATTCGAGGTTGGAATGAAGCTTATAAAACTGAGCCACAGCTTCAATATTGCCCTGGTACATGGTTACACCCAGGCCTTCGAGTTTTCGTTGCAGGGTGTATTTTCCTTCGTCGGCTACTTTTTTCTTTTCTTCCTTCAGTGCTTCTTTTACCTTGTTCTTGGCTTTAGCGGTTACCACAAATTTCAGCCAGTCTTCCGAAGGGCTTTGCTTATTGCTGGTAATAATCTCAATTTGGTCGCCACTGCTCAATTTATGGCTGATGGGTACCAGTTTGTGGTTCACCTTGGCGCCGATCGTTTTAGCGCCTATAGCCGAGTGAATGGCAAAGGCGAAGTCCAGTGCGCTGCTGCCTGCCGGTAACATTTTAATATCTCCCTTAGGCGTGTAAACATAGATCTCTTCTGTAAGAAAGCTGGTCTTAAAATCCTGAAGAAAATTAACACTGTCGAGATCTTCATTATTAAGCGACTCCCTGATTTGCTGAAACCATTTGTCGAAGCGGTTTTCATTGGCGGTACCTTCCTTGTATTTCCAATGCGCTGCAAGGCCTTTTTCAGCTATTTCGTTCATGCGCTTGGTGCGTATCTGCACCTCAACCCATTTGCCCCTGGGGCCCATTACAGTAGTATGTAAAGCCTCATAACCGTTGGCCTTGGGATTGCTCACCCAGTCACGTAAACGTTCGATCGAAGGTGTGTACTCATCGGTGATCAGTGAATACACTTTCCAGCACTCCTCTTTTTCTTTTTCCTGCGGACTGTCTAATATGATACGGATGGCGAAAAGGTCGTATACTTCTTCAAAGGAAACCTGTTTCTTCTTCATCTTATTCCAAATGGAATGGATGTTTTTGGGGCGGCCGTAAATCTCGAAGTTAAAATGGTTTTTTTCAAGTTTTTCCCTGATGGGCTTGATGAACTCGTTGATATATCGGGTGCGTTCCCTTCTTGATTCAGCCAATCTCCGGGCGATATCTTTATAAATATCGGGCTCCAGGTACTTCATGGCCAGGTCCTCGAATTCTGTTTTAACACCATATAAGCCCATCCGATGTGCGAGGGGCGCAAATATGTACACCGTTTCCGACGATATTTTGAGCTGCTTGTCCCGCTTCATGCTATCCATCGTACGCATGTTGTTGAGGCGATCAGCGAGCTTGATCAAGATGACACGCGGATCATCTGTAAGCGTTAGAAGGATCTTTTTAAAATTATCGGCCTGCTGCGAAGTGGTGGTATCAATGACATTGGAGATCTTTGTTAAACCGTCTACAATGCGGGATATCTCCGAACCAAATTCCTTTTCAATATCCTGCAGGGTAACATCGGTGTCTTCAACAGTATCATGCAACAGGGCGCAAATGGTAGAACGAACGCCCAAACCAATTTCCTCCACGCAAATTTTGGCCACGGCAATGGGGTGCAGGATATAAGGCTCGCCACTTTTACGGCGCATGCTGCTGTGTGCTTCGGCAGCCATCTCAAAAGCCCGTCGAATGAGATCCTTGTCGCCGGGCTTCAGCTTATCCTTTAATAGCCGCAATAGTGAGCGGTATTCGCGTACGATCAGCTTTTTTTCTTCCTCTTCGTTTAAATTGTATTTGGGTTTCTGCTCTATAGTCTTCATTGTCTGTCTCCTGCGTCTGGTCTTTATATATGCTTCAAAAAGGCGCTGCGGGCGGCTTTATAACTGTAATATATAAAAATATAACAATTCTAAACCAATAAAGATGCAGATCGTAGTGCAATAATCCTCTCATAAAACGAAATGATCCGATGCTTACGATCCGGATTTTTCGCCAAACCGCTGCTGAATTTTAATAGTGAGTACTGTGAATTAAAAGTTGCAATATTAAATAAAAGCCGTACTTTTGCTGCCCTTCCGATAAAATATCGGGAATATTGTTCTTTTTCCGGATGTGGTGAAATTGGTAGACACGTCAGACTTAGGATCTGATGCCGCAAGGTGTGGGGGTTCGAGTCCCTTCATCCGGACTTTATAAGATGTTTAAGGTTTTAGGTTAAAAAGCCCGCCTGATTGGACGCCCGCCGGACGGGCAGGGGCAGGTTTAAAGTTAGTAACCTTAAACCTTGGACTTTTTAATTTTAAACATACTCATGGCTACAATTACTAAAGAACCGATAGGCCAATTACACGAAAAGATCAGTGTAACAATCGATAAGGCCGATTATTTTCCTTCCTTCGAAAAGTCTCTTAAAGAATATAGCAAAAAAGCCAGCATACAAGGCTTTCGGCCGGGTAAGGTTCCTGCCGGTCTGATCAAAAAAATGTATGGCCCTTCTTTATTTACTGACGAAGTATTAAAGTCAGTTGATAAAGAACTGATCAGTCACCTGCAAACCGAAAAAACCGAAATTTTTGCACAACCGCTTCCTATGGAAATGGAAGTGCCTGCCTTCGATCTGAATAATCCGGGCGCTTATACTTTCAATTTTGAAATCGGCCTAAAGCCCGAAGTTGAATTAGCCGATTTGGCCAAGCTGGATATTACAGGTTACAATATCGATATTACCGATGAAATGATCAATGAAGAAGTGGAAAGACTTCAGAACCGTTATGGTAATACGACAGATAAAGAAGCTGTAGACGGAGCCAACAATGTACTTAATATTACTTTTGAAGAAGTAGATGCCGAAGGCAAGACCGTTGAAGGGGGCCTTAAAAAAGATAACTCTTTGCTGCTGAGCTATTTTGCAGCATCCATTCAAAAAGAACTGAGTGGTAAAAAGGCAGGGGATAGCATTACCGTGGTATTGGGCAGTGCATTTGAAGATAAGGAACTGGAGTTTATTGCTTCAGATTTGGGTTTAAGCAAGGATAATGAAGCCGACAGGAATAAAACTTTCAGGCTGGATATTACTAAGGTTTCTGAGCTTGAAAAAAGAGCATTAAATGAAGAATTCTTTAATCAGCTTTTCCCCGAAGGCGATGTAAAAACAGAAGAAGATTTTCGGGCGAAAGTAAAGGACCAGATCTATGCGTACTGGGCTTCTCAAAGTCGCAACCAGGTTCAGGACCAGATCTTTCATAAGCTGGTAGATAACACTGCCATTGAATTTCCTGAGGCTTTTTTACGCAAATGGCTGGTAACACAAAACACACAGGGGCAGGAAGGTCAGCCTGCTAAAACGGAAGAGCAGATTGACCAGGAAATGCCGACGTTCCTGAACCAGTTGAAATGGACCCTGATCTCCGAAAAAATAATCAGCGATCAAAAGATCGACGTAAAGCAAGACGAGTTAAGAGCATTTGCTCAGGCACAGTTGTTTAGCTATATGGGCGGTATGATGCAGAACGATACAGAGCAGCCATGGGTAAATGACTATATAGACAGGATGATGAAAGACCGTAAGTATGTAGAAGATGCATATAACCGTATCCAGTCTCAGAAAGTATTTGAATGGGCTGAAACACAGATCCAGCCTGTTGCACAGCAAATCAGTGCTGAAGATTTCTCTAAGATGGTAAGTGAGCATCAGCATGCACACCATTAACAACATGAATTTTAAGACGATAAAGAAAAAGGCGCTTTTTAAGCGCCTTTTTTCATGTAGATCAGGCCGATGCGTTCAGAATGTTTCAACGCTTCGCTACTGTGTAAAAAATAGCAAACGGGTATATTGCGGCCCGATACCTGGTCCAGCTCAGCCACCACAGCCTCTTTTCTTTTTTTGCCCACACAGCGTATATACACTCCTGAAATAAGCTCGGGAAAGTTTTTTACCAATGAACTATATATGTAAGGATCATGTTGAGAATCGTCTCCCAGTAAAATAAAACGTTGGGTAGGATAAGCTTCAAGAATCCGCACGATACGGGCAAATTTACCGGCGTGATTTTTTTGCCCGCTTTTTAGAACATTGGACAAATTTTGTATTTGATTCAACAGGCATATGCCCTCGGGCAGTTCGTTCTTTTCAATAAATTTTTTAATAAAATCGTATAAATTCCACTCACTGCTGCTCACGTAGAAGAAAGGGTTGAGTTTATCTGCAGTTGTTTGAGCTACCCGAAGCGCCTGGTAATGTTTCACCACTCCGTCGAACGGCTTACGGCTATAGGCATTTCGCGTGAGCAATAGCCTCAAACGCTTAAAGATAGATCCGGAATGAGAGATCAGGAATGTATCATCTATATCGGAAATAAAAGCAAACTGGTTAGCCTCAGGTATTACAATACGGGAAACAGCGCTATCCAGTAGCTGCTGGCCGGTTTTGCTAATCAACGTTACTTCTACCGGGTAATGGCCGGGCTCCAACGGCTTTTCGTTAGGTAAGTCAATCGTGAAAAATCCATCTGCAGCGGCATGGGTTTCCCATATTTTTCCCTGCCATTTCACTTTAATCCATGCATCTGGCATTGTTTTTATCATAAATGTTTTGAGCAGTGCCAGGGTGTTGTGAAAAAGGCCGTTTTTATAAATTTCTCGGGGAGAGGCTGATTGCGCTAACGCATGTCCCATGAGAGTGCAATGAGCGTTATTGCCAAACCCTTCGTACAATTTGAGATGTGGCTTTCTGATGAGGTGCAGTTTTTTATACAGGGCTTCTTTAAACACTTATTTTTATTTTATGGCGGATAAAATCTTGTTTATAATTAACAAAGCTTCGGGCGAGAACGATACCGACTGGCAGGCCGATATCGAATCTTATTTTGACGGAAAAGATATAGCGCTGGATTTTTACCATCTTCCCGATCCTGTTGATTGTGACTTGCTTGACCAGTACATAAAAGATGCCAAAGCCGGTAAGGTCGTAGCGGTAGGGGGAGACGGAACCATTTCACTGGTTGCAAAATCTGTTGCAGGCACTCATATGATTTTGGGCGTTGTTCCGGCGGGTTCGGCCAATGGAATGGCTAAAGAGCTGACGATTCCCGTAAAGCTGGAGGAGGCGCTTGCAATAATTGTAAGCGGCCGCCAAACCGGTATGGACACCATTCTGCTGAATAATGAACACCTGTGCCTGCATTTAAGTGATGTAGGTATCAACGCACAACTCATCAAAAATTTTGAAGACGGCGATACCCGGGGGAAGGTAGGTTATTTCAAAGTAGCCTGGAAAACCCTGGTACGCAGGCAGGCATTGGAGATTACGATAAAAAGTGGAGCGGAAAGTTTTTGCCGGAAGGCCATGATGGTGGTGATAGCCAATGCGGGTAAATATGGTACCGGCGCCGTTATTAACCCAGTAGGTGAAATAGACGATGGCTTATTCGAAATTGTGGTTGTAAAACGCCTGACCTTATGGGGTTTTTTAAAAATAATGCTCTCGCTGGGTTTTGACCATAAGAATATAGAGATCCATCAAACAAGGTCGGTAAATATACTGGCCAGGCACCGAGCCCATTTCCAGGTAGATGGAGAATATATAGGAAAAATAGATGCCATTTCTGCCGAAATACAGCCGCACCATATTCAGATCATGCTGCCGCCAACCGGAGAGCTGTAATGAGCATTAACTGCCCTATTGGCCAATAAATTACCAGGCTTACAGCCAACATGTCACAGTTTTTTATTTTTTTTTAAATGGACAGATATTTGATCCCGTCCTTTTGTACATTTTTCATTCCCGGCGTTTAAACTGAATGGAAAATTTTCTGTACGTTTACTAATAATCAATTTTAGAACTATGACCTTTAATTCAGAATTTGAAAAATATGCCGTTAAGCATAAGGGCATCTCAAGCAATACCCTGCATAGCTACGGTAATCACCTGGTTACAGCGCTTACGCCTAATATTATAGAAGAGCGTCCTATGAACGTAGCGGTAATGGATGTATACAGCCGTTTAATGATGGATCGCATTATATTCCTGGGCTACCCGGTAACCGACGAAGTAGCCAATATTATTACCGCCCAGTTATTGTTTCTCGACAGTACCGACCGTGTGCGCGATATCAATATGTATATCAATAGCCCGGGTGGAAGTGTTTATGCGGGGTTAGGCGTTTACGATACCATGCAATATGTATCGCCTGATGTGGCTACTATTTGCATTGGTATGGCTGCTTCTATGGCCTGCGTTCTGCTGGGGGCCGGTACACAGGGCAAACGTGCTGCTTTGAAACATGCAAGGATCATGATGCACCAGCCCAGTGGCGCCATTGGCGGTCAGGCAAGCGATATCGAAATCACCGTGAATGAAATCCGTAAGCTTAAGAACGAGTTGTACGAAATTGTGAATGATCATACCGGTAAACCTATCGAGCAGATCGAAAGGGATTTTGAACGCGATAAATGGATGACGGCTCCGGAAGCAAAAGAATACGGCCTGATTGATGAAGTGTTATTACTTAACAAAAAGAAATAAAACGATACTATGAACTTTTCAAATATATATAACAACAAATGGGCGAGCCCTATAGTAAATGACGATGAGGGCGGGGAGGAAGAACCTAAAGAACCGCAGGATAAGCGTGATGACCTGATGATGCTGAACAAGCGCCTGGAGCAAATGTTCTTTGACAAAAGAGCGGTTTATTTGTGGGGCGTTGTAGACGATAAAAGTGCCCGGGAGGTAACCACTAAAGTGTTATTACTGGAGGCTGATAAACCGGGGGCACCGATTAATTTTTATATCAATAGTCCCGGCGGTGTTGTTACCAGCGGTATGGTTATTTACGATACCATGAAAATGATCAGTAGCCCGGTACATACCATCTGCATGGGGCTGGCAGCTTCGATGGGTAGTATATTGCTAAGCGGGGGAGAAAAAGGTAACCGGTATATTTATCCGCACGGGGAGGTAATGATTCACCAGCCCTCCCTGGGAGGCTATATTCGCGGTGTTAGTTCTGACCTGGAGATACAAGCTAAACAAACACAGCGGGTTAAACATATTGGCGCCAAAATTTTAGCTGAAAATTGTGGTAAAACCATCGATGAGATCATGCGCGATTTTGACCGTGATTACTGGATGGACGCAGCGGAAGCGATTCAATACGGCATCGCAGATAAAATAGTAGAAAAATTATAAGTTTTATAACAGCTATTAAAAATATTTACTGAAATAATACATTGACTATTAGTTAAATATATATTTTTTCGGTAAAATTTTCCAATAGTGAATACTTTTTAAAAAAGCCACTTGTTACAGGTGGTTTTTTTAACTTTGTAATTATATATGAAGGAAAAAATATCAGGTTCTGTTTTGCACTGTTCGTTTTGTGGTCGAAGCCGCGATGAAGTAGAAATACTGATTGCCGGCCAGGATGGCCATATCTGCGAAAATTGTGTGGAGCATGCCCAGGAAATTATAGACCAGGAATTACATCTCAAAGAAGATCCGCAGACACAGGGTTTTTCACTGAATGTGAAAAAACCTATGGAGATCAAGACTTTTTTAGATGAATATGTAATCGGACAGGATGATGCCAAGAAAGTATTGGCCGTTGCTGTTTACAATCACTTTAAAAGGCTCAAGCAGCGGTCGGGAAGGGACATCGATCCGCACAACGAAGTGGAGATCGAAAAAAGTAATATTGTGATGGTTGGAGAAACCGGTACCGGTAAAACCTTGCTGGCGCGCAGTATTGCCAAGGTATTAAATGTGCCCTTTGCCATAGTAGATGCTACCGTATTTACAGAAGCCGGATATGTGGGTGAGGATGTGGAAAGTATTTTGACACGCCTGTTGCAGGTGTGCAACTACGATGTGGAAGCTGCCGAGCGCGGTATCGTGTATATCGATGAGATTGATAAGGTAGCCCGTAAAAGCGACAATCCCAGTATTACCCGCGATGTAAGCGGAGAAGGCGTGCAGCAGGGATTATTGAAATTGCTCGAAGGAACGGATGTGCTGGTACCACCGCAGGGCGGTCGTAAACATCCTGATCAGAAATTAATCAAGGTAAATACACACAATATCTTGTTTATTTGTGGCGGCGCTTTTGATGGGGTAGATAAAATTATCGGTCGCCGGGTACAAACCAATACCATCGGCTTTAACGTAGATAAGGCCCAGCAGGAGGATATGAAAAAGAACCTGTTGAAATTTGTGAATTCCCAGGATCTAAAAACCTTTGGACTGATACCTGAGCTCCTGGGCAGGCTGCCGGTGGTAACGCACCTGGAACCATTAGACCCGGATACGCTCAGAGATATTCTTACCGAACCCAAGAATGCGCTGATGAAGCAGTATAAGAAACTGTTTGAGCTGGAAGGTATTGAGTTAAAAGTTGAAAAGGAAGTGTATGATTTTATGGTTCAGAAAGCCGTGGAATATAAGCTCGGAGCGAGGGGCTTAAGAAGCATTTGCGAGAGCATACTTACCGATGCTATGTATGAGCTGCCTTCTTCTTCCGAAAAAACTTTTACTCTTACCAGGGATTATGCGGAACGTAAGTTTAGTAAAAGTAAAATGGGTTTGGTGAAAGCCGCCTAAATGATATCCGATTTCTAAATTTCTTAAATAAATTTCAATGAACGAATTAGTAGAAAAGTTAAAGGCGGAAGCTGGTTTAACTGATGAGCAGGCAGCTAAAGCTTTAGAAGCCATCAAAAGCTACGTGGTGGAAAAATTCCCGATGCTCGAAGGCGCTGTGGGTAATCTTTTCGGTAGCGGTAATTAATGTGGATAAGTTCCAGACTTATTTTATAGCAGGCTCCAAGCCTGCTTTTTTTAATTGCTCTCACACCAACATTGGATCCTCCGGGCAGCCGCCTGCATTACAAAGGCTGTTGATTTTGCAAAGCCTGTATCAGAACAACGGGGAGCCATGGTTCGCAAGGCGCTGCCCAATACCCCGGCATCGATTAAACGGGAGCTCCCTCATTGATTACAAGAGAAAATGGTATGTAGCCTTGCAGTATTTAAACAGTATTGTGCGCCGGCTTTTTGGTTAGGCGCGCGATAACAGCACTGCAATCTCTTGAGAAGTTTCAACTCTCGTCGTAAAGAATACATTCAATGAATTGGCGAAACTAAAACAGATGCTACACGAGATAACGCATAGCAGCTGCAATAGAGCGTATTTCCGGTGGCAAAGGCCGTAACCGGAAATACGGGCGTAAATCAACTAACTCAACAAGCCGCCCATAAACGGATCTGTGATTGATATTTCACCAGTCTCAACATGACCGGCATATTGTTTTTTAAATACTTTATTACCATTCATAGTTAGCGTAAAATCGTACCAACTGCTGCTTTTTTTCAGGTCTATTTTCAGCGACTTGCTGCTACCTGCCTCTATTGTAATTTGTTGGGGCGCCCGGCCATAAGCATTATCGGTTAGTGAGAGGCTAGCGCGGGTTTTGCCATTGTTAATCATTTCCAGGATAATATTTCCCGTGTAACGGTTAACCAGGCCTTTAGCTGATTCATACGTACAGGCAACTTTAAGGCCCGGGTCCTCCGCATCGCCCCTGTAATGCCTGAAGAAACCATTGGCGCCGTCAATGCACAGATCGTAAATGTCATCATCGAAATGACTCAACAGCAGGCTATCCGTTAACAGATCGCCTGCTTTCACGGTATAAAACCAGGTTTTCCCTTTTTCTTTTTTGTAAGATGATGGCGTATAAACATTAAATGGCGCCCCTATATGCTGGTCGTTAGCGCCTGCTTTAAATTGTAATGTTACTGTTTTATTGCCGCTATTCAAAAAGCAATCAGCATAAAGCACATAGGGTATTGAACAGGCAGGCCGGGTGCCTTTTTCCTGTTCGGCCATCCAGTTAGCTCCGCCGCCCGAGAAAGATTGATGCTGATTGATCCATGCGATCTCTTGTTCAGACAGTGGTTGGGGGATCATTTGTGCCGGTTTGTTTTTAGCGTTTTGTATACGATCAATTACCTGCATTTTCTTCAGAAAATCCGGCAGGGGATAACGTTCGCCGTTGTAGGGCCTGAATGCAGAGGTCAAATCCCCGCATATTGTTCTGCGCCAGCTACTGATGTTTTGGGAACGGATGGGCTTCCCGGTTTTTTTCTGTAAAAACTTTTCGAGAAACATCAGGGTAGAGGTATGATCGTGTATTTGCGAGTTGATAAAGCCCCCTTTGCTCCAGGGTGAAGCAATGATCATTGGAACCCGGTAACCCAGCCCTATTGGCCAGTTTTTTGATTTTTCAAAGTCTGAGCTGATGTCAATTCCGTCAGAAACTTTACCCGAACCGGGGTCGGAAGGATTGGGAACAACAAAGGGAGGAAGGTGATCGTAGTAACCATCATTTTCATCGTAGTTCAAAATAAAAATGGTTTTTTTCCATACCTCGGGATTTTTAGTAAGAATATTCAGTGCTTCCGACACATACCAGGTACCATACAGCGGGGAGCTGGTATGATCAGAAAATGCCTGGGGCGCGGCTAACCACGAAACGGTGGGCAGGTTGCCCGAATCGACATCTTTCCTAAACTGATGAAAAATATCACCTGCAGGTATATTCACGGTCTGCTTCCGGCCTTTGTCGTCTGTAAAAGTGTAGGGTTTCAACTGCAGGTATTCATCCACTTCCATATTATTGGAAAAGGCCTTATCGATCAGATTCTTTTCACGTTGGCTCAGCTGGTTATATCGTGCCAAAACTTCTTCTGCTGTTAATGCAGGCTGGGCTTTCGCATTTCCGTTCTTACGGAAGTAGGCAGCCAGCTGCACCCGGTGTCGTTTTACGTACTCGATGGCGTTATCTCCATAATTGCCCAGCCAGTAATCGGTACTGTCTTCCAGTTTCGCGGTCCATATCTCATTCTGATAAATTTTCCAGCTTACTCCATGGTCTTCCAGAAGCTCAGGAAATGTGCTCCAGTCTACGTAAGTGCCATCACGGGATTCTGCCTGCGAGTTATTGACCGCTGGGATGACATCGCTGCTTAAACGTTCCCTGATAGTGCCCGTCCAGAAAAACAAACGGTTGGGCGTTGTACCGGTGAGTGATGAGCAGAAATAATGATCACAAAGGGTAAAAGCATCGGCCATGGCGTAGTAAAAGGGTACATCCGCCCGGTTAAAGTACCCCATACACATTTCTGTTTTCTGGGGTATCCATTGGTCGTACCTGCCATTATTTCTTGCCCGGCTCTGGTCGGGCCAGGAATGCGGAAGGCCGCCCTGCCAGGTAACCTTTGTTTTGTGAATGTCTAAATGAAAAGGGGCATGGGCATCACCGTTTTTTGATTTTTGTATCCATGCTTTGTTGTTATCGGGAAGGGTTTTAATACGTGGATCATTAAACCCGCGCACACCTTTCATACAACCGAACAGATGATCGAACGACCGGTTTTCCTGCATCAGGAAAACGATGTGTTCTGCGTCATAAAATGTAGTGCCCGCTGGCGCGTTAATGGCAAGGGCTTTTTTAATACTTGCTGGCAGCACGTTATTTAAACCGGCAGCTCCTGAAAGTATCGTAGCATTTTTTAAAAAATCTCTGCGGTTTTGACTCATTGTACAATGAATTTTTTAGTTGTGAAAGCATTTAAGGCAACTTATAACTGCTCTTAAAAGTAATGAATGATATTGTTAAACCAGGAGTTATTGTATCAGCCACATTACGCCGTTGATATGATCTCCTTCAGGATACTGGCTTCGGATTGCCGCCTGGAGATTGGCCCCGTTGTAGTTTTGTTCGTCCAGCGGATACATCCATCTTTTGGGTATTTTCTTGTCGTTTAGTACTCCTGCAAAAGCAGTTTCGAAAACCGGAAAGCCGGTACGGCGTTGTTCATAAAATATCTGCCATCCTGTATTCATGAACATGCTAATGTATTTCTGGGTAATGATCTGTTCAATTTCCTTGCCGTTTTGCAGGTTAATAAGCGGCTGATTCAGGTAATTATTGATATCGTCTGCTGTATATACCTGCCCGTTATAAGGCACACCGCTCGCTGCGGGGTAATTGAAATTTGAAAATTGCAGGGAGGCTTTTATGCCGTTTTTATAGTGATCGTTGGCATTGCCGGGTATCCAGCCACGAATGACAGCTTCCGCCAGGAGAAACGCTACTTCTGAATAGCTTATCAGTATGCTGGGCTCGTTTATGATCTCGTAAGCAAAGCGCCTGTTGATAGGAGAACCCTGGCTTCTGCCTTTTTTACCGGTGTTATAGGAAAGAGGAGCGCTGCCTACCAGTCCGTCATATTTACTGAAGTCTTTAATGTTTGCAACGCTTACTGTTCCTGCGGGCTGCCCGTAAGTGAATAACCGGGGGTCATTTAATTCCTGAAGTATATCAACAAAAGAGCTATCCAGGTAGTAATCCGTTTTCATGGAATTGTTATTATAGTAGGGATAACGGTTACCATTGATATCGTAGTAGGGAAGTTTGCCGTTTTCTGTGTTAGCTCCAATAAGGGGGTATTTAGCGGGGTTAGATACGATTTCATTAAACCGTTGCTTAATGCCGAGTTCTGCATCCGCTTCTTTTTTAGAAAGGCTCATTAATACCCTTAATGTAAAGGAATTGATCAGCTTTTTCCAGGCCGTAACCGAACCGCTGAATACGATATCTCCGGTAATGGCGTCAGAACCGGTACCCAGTGAATCGCTGGCTGTCTTGAGTTCTTTTAACACCTGTAAATAAATGTCTCTTTGCTTGTCATATGCCGGCCTTACGGCTGCAGAGTCTGTGAAGTAATTACTTTCAATGGACTGCATCATTTTGGAATAAGGAATATCTCCGAAAGTTTGCGTCATGGATACAATGAAATAGGCTTTGAAAAATTTCGCCAGGTATCTATAATTGGGTTTATTAAGGCGGGTCGCTTCCTGCTCCATACGTACTACCTGTGATATATTACCATAGCTCATCGAACTCCTGTTCCAGTTATAATATTGGGAGGTGCTGTTGCCCTGTGTGTATACGAGCTGGCGGCCGGCAAGTGCAGCATCAACGCTTATATTCGAGAATGCGATCCGCTCAATATTAGGTAATAGCAGCGATGGGTCTGTTGTTGTAGGCCTGTTAGGATTTTCCTGGAAGTATTCGAACTTTTTACAAGAAGTGATCACTGCCAGAAAAAGTATATAAAGTGATATATGCTTCATAATAGGATGCTTTTAGAATTTAAGATTGATATTAAAGCCCAGGCTTCTTACCGACGGCGTTTGAAGGTTATCCGACTCAGCGTCTGGGTCAACATTTGGCAGTTTGGAAAGAATGAATAGATTGTTGCCGATAAAAGATACCGAAGCCCCTTTAAAAACGCCTTTGGTCCAGCTACCTGGAAATTGATAGCTCAGCACCAGTTCACGCATCTTCAGGTAGGTGCCGCTGTAGTAGAAGTAGTTATTAAGTGCATGACCGGCGTCGCTTTGCATAAACGAGATATAATTGACCGGGGTTTTGTTTTCTTCGTATTGACGGTTGTCTGAAACGATTTCTCCGCGGCGGTCGTAGGTTACTGAGCCGCTCTTTACAATAACGCCAGGTGCTACATATGTATTTTTACCGGCTATCGCATCATCTCTGTAGGAGTTGGCGGTTTCAACCGCTGCTCCACCCCACCACATTTTCTGATTGGTGGTTGAATAGATCAAGCCCCCCAAACGGCCATCGAGCGAAAAACTCAGCGCGATGTTTTTATAAGCGAATGTATTTTGCCAGCCATAAATCCATTTACTGTCGCCATAACCGAAGAAATGCGGATCGGCATCAAATGCCAGTGAGCCATTGGTATTGAAGATGGGCCTTCCATCGGCTGTTTGAGCGTATGTTGTAAAAATGCGATCTGTTCTATCGCCTTCTTTGATGTTTCGAACAAAACCATCGGCGCCCGGAGTAGTTGCTTCTTTAAGCCAAACATGGCTGTTACTAAAATTAAAAGTAGTTTCCCACTTAAAGTGACGACCGATTACAGGAGTGCCGCCTACTACAAATTCCCAGCCTTTTCTTACATAGATATCGGCATTTTGAACCACGCCATTATATCCGCTTGCTTGCGACTGGGGTACGGTAGTAAAACCATTATATTCTTTGTTGCGGAAGAATGCGGCATCTATATTAATACGATTGCGTAGCAGACCCAGCACAATGCCGTATTCAGCCGACTCAACCGTGCTTGGAATCAACTGGGGAGTAATAGCTGATCCTGGCCACACAACAGATGGTATATTGTTCCATTTGTTACCGATAGAGTAGGTGAGTATGTGCGCATAGGGGTTGGAAGCGTCAACAAAGCCGGTATTAACTTTGGCCCAGGAACTGCGTGCTTTCAAAAAGGAAATGGCGCGGGGCAGTTGCACGGCTTCTGATATTACTGCTGATAAACCGGCCGAAGGGTAGAAGTACGTATTGTTGTCTAAACGTAGTGTAGAAGCTTTATCATAGCGGCCTGTAAAGTTTGCATACAGGAATTTAAAAGCTTCTATGTCCAAAGTTCCGTATGCACTTGCGGTGCGACGTTCCTGCAAACTATTACTACCCGTTAACGGGTTCGTGGTATTGGTAAGATTGTAAAATTCCGGAATGGTCAGGCCGTCTGTAGCGCTGGTGGCGCTTTTGAGGTTTCTATAGGCATTTGCGCCACCCACACTTGCATTGATCCTGAAACGATCGCTAAATTGCTTGTTGTAATTTAAAATCAGATCAGATGTGATGTCGAAATAGCTGGTATTGGTAACACTGTAATTGCCTTTTGATATGAAGCTGTAATTGACATAACTGTACGGCTCTTTAATATCTGAGTTTTCAGCATACTGGTTAAAACCGTTCCTGAATTTCAGTGACAGGTCTGGCGTGAATTTATAATCGAATGTAACCTGGCCGAAAGCATTATTCTTTTTATACCCGTTAAGCAGCTCATAAGCAACAAAGAAGGGATTGTTATACCACGATACATTATAATTGCGCTGTTGCAGCCCGTCTTTACCGGGTACCCAATAGTTTCTCAGGTCATTGATGTCCACATCAGTACCAATCCATAATAATAGATTGTAGAGAATATTGGGAGGCCCGTAACCAACCGTAGGATAATTATCTGAGTACTCGCGGTTATAGGTAAGCTTTGCGTCAACTGCAAGTTTTGGACTGAAATTATAGTTTCCACCAATCGAGAATGAAGAATTATTTACCCCGGTATTCGGCACTACACCTTTTTGATAAATATGCCCTGCAGAGATGCGGTAAGAACCTTTATCATTACCGGCAGAAGCCGATACGTTATTAGTCGATAAAATGCCGGTCTGGAAAAAATTTCGGATATTGTTTTTGCCTCTTGAGACCCAGGGAATCGGCTGATAATTACCTGTTGACTTAGTTCCGTCGGGGAAGGTGACCGTGTACGTTTTGTCGGGTGTATAGGGGCTGTTGTATTGCGGTAGTTCAACATAACCACTGGGGGTATTAGGGTCCTTTTGATCAAGTTTCGGGCCCCAAAGCCAGCCTCCTCCTTCTATACCGCTTCCAGACCCGTTCACGTAGGCATACTTTCCTGCATCGCCCCCTCCGTATTGCGATTGAACTTTTGGAATTACCGTGTAACTCCCCTGAAACATGGTGGAGGAGTTAACGTCTACGCTCACCACTCCTTTTTTACCCCGTTTGGTGGTATACATGATGGCGCCATTTATGCCCAATTGCCCGTATAATGCCCCGGCTGCCGGTCCTTTTAAAACAGTAATGCTTTCGATGTCATCTGCATTTATTTTATAGGGGTCGGCATTCGGATCCGGGATGCCATCTATTACAATTAAGGGCGTTTTGCCACGTAATTCGATTCCCGGGTTTCTGAAAAGATCGGTAGTGTTGCTGATATTTAAACCCGCTACTTTACCCGCAAGAGATCCGATTGCTGTTGGGGTACGGGTTTTTTCAAGGGTTTCGCCCTTGACCTCCTGTACAGCGTATCCCAGGGCCTTTTGTTGTTTTTTGATGCCTAATGCCGTTGTGACCACTACTTCCGAAAGGTCAGTGGTTTGCGCATCTTTTAAGTAAATGTCTATAGTGTTGCTATTAACAATGATGTCTTGCTGCATCATGCCTACGGCTGTAACAACAAGAGCAGCGGGTTGCGTAACGGTAATAGTATAATAGCCTTCGCTGTTGGTTTGAACTGTGTTTTTTTCGTTCTTTTCCATCACACTAACGCCGGGTAATGTGCTGCTGTCCCTTGCTGATCTGATGGTTCCTGAAACCCTCAGTTTTTGAGCAAGGGAAATGCTGCTGATCATTAGTAACAGGCAGCAAATTAAAATGGACTTTCTCATACTACTGTTGTTTTAATTATATGGATTATTTGAATTTTTAAGTATGCCGGTTAGGAATGTTGGCCGATGCACATGTATACAAATATAAATTGAACATTTGTTCAATATATTGCTTGTATGATTTTTGTGCAAACGTTTGCTCGATGTAAGATCCGGCCTGTGCAGGCTGAGTCGAATTTCGTTCCTGTTTGCAGGTAACATGATATAGATGAGTGGCTGGTCTCATATTTATTTATGGTTTCAGTAAGGGTATGAGCGGTCATGTTAGTAATGAGCCAGTAGTACTGCATTACCAGAGCCTGCTTATTGTACCCGTGCGGTTATGAGTTTTTTTATGGCGGCAAAAATATATGGCGTCACAATACTAATAAATTATTTTGAATGAACATTCAATTAATTTATTATTAAGTAAATGTTACCGGTCTTTGCGATTGGATAAAATTTCTATTTTTTAACGAGCTTAAGAAACCTGTGTTTTATATTTGTATATTTCAGCGGGGTTTTGATATTGAATCTAATTTTAACTACTATGGGAAGACGAAGTTTAAAAGACGCACGACAAAAAGAAATTATTGAAGTATTTTACCAGATAGCAAAAAAGGAAGGCCTTGAGAATGCTTCTTTAGCCAAAACGGCCGAACTGGCAGGGATGAATCCGAGCTTGATCATACATTATTTTAAGACCCGCGAACAATTGGTAAACGGGCTTATCGAATTCATATTAGACCGCTACTTGGGTATTTTTCATGTACCAGACTCTTTAGCCGGGAAGCCCAAGTCTACATTGCTCAGGATTATCGACAATGTATTTTCAAAAAAATGGAATATTTTATTCGATGACACTGTTTCTTATAGCTGCTATGCGCTGGCGTTGCGTGATAACGCGCTGGCAAGCCGCTATAAGAAATTACTTGATACCCTGCGTAGCAATATGGGGGAGTATATCAGGGCATGCAAAAAGGAAGGATTGCTCCAGGTGGCCAATCCCGCTGCTACCGCCGACCTGATTTTCGTGCTGGTGGATGGCGCATACTACTACCTGAGCCTGGTTAAAGATGAAAGAGAGTACGCAGCAGGTTTGAAACGTTATAAAAAACAGGCAGTAGCCTTGCTTAATTTTGTTTAGCTCTTTTGAAACATATAGCGCTGATGGCAAAGATTGCTATGGAAAGCCATGCAAGGTTACAGATGAGGTTGGGGCCGTCATTCATGTATATGGCATGTACGATGAGCCCGGCAGCCCCCAGTATATTGAGAATATGATAGGCCGGCTTATTAGCTTTTACTTTATTAAAGCTGATGAGCAGATACGCCAGTAAATAAAACCCGGTGCCCAGCCATCCCACAAATGATGATACCGATTCATTTACAAAAGCTTTAAGTAAGGGTGCAACAATTAGTTCAGTGCAATATATCATCGTACTTCAGTTTATTCGCGTTTTCCGGAGTTCTAAAAGGTTTAATGCATTAGGAGGAAAACCTGTTATATTTTTCTGCACCAGGTGAATTACCTTGTCGTACCATAGAGGCACCACAGGCGCGTCGTTTATTACTATCTGATCTGCCTGCCTGTACAGGGCATACCTGGCTGAATCATTGGTTTCCTGTATAGCTTGTTCAAACACTTTATCGAAGGCGGGATTATTGTACCGGGTGTAGTTAGGCGGTGCCGGATTCTTTGAATAAAAAACAGAAAGATAGTTTTCGGCATCGGGATAATCGGCTATCCAGCCGCCGCGGAAAAATGCGGCTTTGGAGCCTGAAGTCATTTCAAACAGCAATGATTTTTGAACCACTTCTACCTGTACGGGGATGCCTGTTTCTTCGAGCTGGCGTGCTATAAAATTGCCAAAATCGGCATAAACAGAAATAGTCAGCAGCTTAACCGGCGCGAGTCCCTTTCCCCCGGGAAAGCCGGCCTCTTTTAAAAGCTGTGCCGCTGTATCAGGATTGTAAGTGTACCCTTTTACCATAGAGTCGTTGAACGAAGGTAAACCCATCGGGACAAACCCGCTCTCGGCAGGTGTGCCTAAGGAGTTTCTTAAATAAAGGATCATCTTGCGGCGGTCGAAACCGTAGTTAATGGCCTGCCTGATTTTTTTTAACCGGAGCGGTGAAGACTTCACGATAGGGTTCGTACTGTCTACTAAAATACCGAGGTACTCTATATTTAAATAGGGTTGTGTTTGCAGTTCTATTTTGTCTTTCCAGATATCGCGCAGGGTTCCCTTTTTGGTAAGTACCTCGTCTTTGAAACTCGGATCGAGCTCATTGATAAAGTGAAGCAGTCCTTGCCGGAATAAAAGAAACTCAGTGGCGCGGCTGTCTTTAAAGCTAATTTTAATCCCGTCCAGGTAAGGCAGCCGGTTGCCGGCGCTGTCTTTTTCAAAATACTTTTCATTTTTCCCAAAGATCAAAGCCTGGCCTTCCTCCCATTTTACAAATTTAAACGGTCCGCTGCCCACGGGGTGTTGGCGAAAATCTTTGCCATATAACCGAACGGCTTCGGGCGCCACTATGGAGCAATACTGCATCGACAGGATGCCCAGTATGGGTTGATAAGGCCGCAGCAGCCTGAGTTGAAAAGTGGTATCGTTCAATGCGGTAAACGGCTGAATGCTGTCTGCCTTGCCGTTAAAGATCCAGGCGCCGGGGCTGGCTATAGCGGGGTCAATAATCCGGTTCAGGCTAAATACCACATCTGAGGCCACCAGCCGCCGTCCTCTGCCTTGCGGAAAGCAGGCATCATCGTGGAATAATACGTCGGACCTCAGGTAAAAAGTATATACTCTTTTATCATCGGAGATATTCCAGTGTGTAGCTAGGGAAGGCCGGATATTCAGGCTATCGTCAATTTCTATCAGGGTATTAAACAGCTGGTGAGCCGGCCACATCGTAGATTGGTTTTTGGCAAATGCAGGATCCAGCGATGCAATACCAGTATATTCATTGTAATGGAATATTTTTTTTTCTGATGTACTTCTGGTGGAGCAGGAAATGAAAAATAACAATGAGCCAACCATTAATAATATCTGCGAGGCCTGGCTGCCTGCCGCCCCTTTGTGCCGGTGCGGTGATGCGGTAGCCATTTCACCTCTGCAGCCCCCTGCTGCCGGGCAGGACTCAGGGCGTAAATCAGCTATATAAAATGTACGACCGCTTATCAATTTATAAAAACAGATTTAAGGTTGAACGGTTAAATTTACACTTCAATCATCGGTGTATGCTTAAAAATTGTTCCAAAATACTTGTTTTATTTTTTATAACCATATCTGTATTGCCGGCACAAGCCCAATTAGGTGTTTCAAAGAAACGCTTCACCCGCCAGGATACATTGAGAGGTAGCATTGGTAAGGGTAGAATGGGGTGGGATGTACTACGTTATGACATTTCAATAAAACCTGATCTTGCCTCAAAAACGATTACAGGGAAAAACACCATTACATTTTATGATACCGGTGCCAGGCTGATGCAAATTGATCTGCAGGAGCCGATGGAAATTGATAGTGTGGTATCTGATGGAAAGCTGCTGCCACAAACAAGGGAGGGTAACGTTTACTGGGTTGAGTTCAGAAACCCCCGGGCGACGTACAGAATAAAACCCGGCCCCCGGCAGATCAGTATTTACTTTCATGGTATGCCCAGGGCCGCAAAAAACGCGCCCTGGGATGGCGGATGGATCTGGAGTAAGGATGAAAAGGGGCGTGACTGGATCAGCGTGGCGTGTCAGGGTTTAGGCGCCAGCGTCTGGTACCCGTGTAAAGATTACCAGGGCGATAAGCCCGACAAGGGTGCATCTTTAGCTGTTACAGTGCCCGATACGTTGGTGGCCGTGGGTAATGGCCGGCTGACGGATGAGCGAAAAAACGGCGATCGTACCGCAACCTGGACCTGGGAAGTAAAAAATCCCATTAACAGTTATAATATCATTCCATATATAGGCAAGTATGTGAACTTTAAAGATCAGATGAAGGGCGAGAGGGGTAAACTGGACCTGGATTACTGGGTGTTGGATTATAACCTGGAGAAAGCAAAAAAGCAATTTGAAGTAGTAAAGCCCATGATCCACTGCTTCGAAAGCTGGATGGGGCCTTATCCCTTTTATGAAGATAGCTACAAACTGGTGGACGCACCACATTTAGGCATGGAGCACCAGAGTGCTGTGGCTTATGGTAATAAGTACGGAATGGGATACCTGGGTAAGGATCTGAGCGGCAGCGGCTGGGGACTGAAGTTCGACTTCATCATTATTCATGAAAGCGGCCATGAGTGGTTCGCCAATAATATAACCTCTAAAGACATTGCCGATATGTGGATACATGAAAGCTTTACCAATTACAGCGAAACACTGTTTACCGAATGTGCGTTTGGGAAAAAGGCAGGAAGCGAATATGTGATAGGCACCCGTAAAAATGTCATCAATGATATACCCGTTATTGGTGTTTATGGTGTGAACGAGGAGGGGAGTGGCGACATGTATTATAAGGGGGGGAATATGCTGCATACCGTCAGGCAGATCATAAACAATGATGCGTTGTTCAAAAGTATTTTGCGGGGATTGAATAAAGACTTCTATCATCAAACCGTAACAACACAGCAGGTAGAACGTTATATAAGCCAGAAAAGCAAAAAGGACCTGAGCAAGATCTTCGACCAATATTTGCGTACCACCCGGATACCGGAGCTACAATACAGGATAGAAGGCGATGATGTATTATACAGATGGACAAATACGGTTAAAGGTTTTAATATGCCGGTTTTACTAAGCAACGGGCTTTGGCTGCATCCTTCCGGAACTTTTCAGAAAATAAGCCTTAAAGAAGCGGGAGGTACGATAAAGGCAGTACCGGATTTTTACATAACCGTAAAGGAAATATGATTTTAAGGTTTGATTTTCATGGTGCCAATTAAAAATGTTCTAAGTTTGAAGCCTGTTTTACTGCATCAGGTATTCTTTAGTAGAGCGGCAAGACCTTATAACTGCAATAAAAAATACCGGGTCCGCAGCCATATAAACGTAAACAGGCAACTTTATAATGAGTGCAAAAATCAGGCGGCAAAGTATCGTTTCTTCATTGGTGGTGTATTGCGGCTTTTTGGTAGGCCTCGTTAATGTGTTCCTGTTTACCAGAAACGGGGCGTTCAGTCCCGAACAATATGGGTTATACAATATGTTTATTGCGGCAGGATTATTTTTGTCGTCTCTGGGTAGCCTGGCAATGCCCTCTTATTTGCATAAGTTTTTTCCATTTTATCAGAACAATTTAACGCCGCGGGATAATGATCAGTTGACATGGGCTTTACTAATGGGGTTAGCGGGCTGTGTGTTGGTGGGGATCGGGGGCTGGTTATTTAAGGGTGTTGTTATTCAAAAATTTGGGTCTTCCTCTGCCTTATTTGTAACTTATTATAAATGGTTGTTTCCTTTTGTCTTCGGGCTGATCCTGTATGGCATCCTGGAGGCCTATGGGTGGGTGCTACATAAATCTGTTCTTACAACGTTTATCAGGGAAGTGGAATGGCGCTTATTAATAACAGTAATATTGGTATTATTTTCGGCAGGCTTTATCAAGAGCTTTGATACTTTTGTCATCTTATATTCTTTTACTTACCTTATTCTTTTTGTAACCTTACTGGGGTATCTGTTCTATAGAAAGAAAATTCATTTTTCTTTTAAGTTGAGCAGGGTTACCCAAAAGCTTTTTAAGAAAGTAATCACGTTTTGTTTATTTATTTTCAGCGCAAGTGTAGTGTCATCATTGTCGGGCATATTCGACACCATTGTCATAGCATCGGTGATGCCTGATGGGCTGGAAAGTGCCGCCATTTTTTCCCTGGCTCAGTTAATGGCAAGTATTGTTCAGGCACCGCAGCGGGGCATTATTGCGGCCTCTATTCCACACTTATCAATTTCCTGGAAGAACAAGAACTTACATTCGATATCAACTATTTATCAGCGATCTTCTATCAATCTTTTATTAGCCGCTACGATGCTATTTGTATTAATTGTTCTCAACTACAAACATGCCGTTCATACTTTCGATTTGCAAAAGGAATATCTGTTGGGATTTGTTCCGTTTATTTTTCTGGGTCTTACACGTGTTATTGACCTGGGTACCGGGGTTAATGCCCAAATAATAGGTACATCGAATTTCTGGCGGTTTGAGCTGATCAGCAATATCATTTTGTTACTATTTATTTTGCCTATGAGTTACATTCTTACAAAGCAGTTTGGAATCATCGGGCCAAGTATAGCCGGACTTGTATCTACGTCAATTTATAACTTTGTGCGGATCGTTTTTTTATGGAGGAAGTTTAAGCTGTTTCCCTTTACGATTAAATCTTTGTATGTTGTAGGTCTTGCAATAACAGTATTGGCAATTACCTGGTGCTTATTTAATAGTTGGAACGGACTGACCGGTTTGTTTATAAGAACCGGTTTCGCATTAATGCTTTTTGTTGTTGGTGTTTTTTTGTTAAAACCTTCGCCCGATATCAAGCCGGTTCTGGATTCTTTACTTGATCGGATCATTCCTGGCCGACAAAAAAGAGATTGATATAGTTAATTATACAAAAAAACGGAGGACTTAAGTAAAGGTCCTCCGGTTTCAGTTAAATTGTAAAACAGCTGGAATAAGCTGCGTTTTACCACAAAATATTGGAAGGTGTCAATTCATAAATAACACCGAAGCCAAAGCTATAATACAGGTTAGGGTTATTAATGCCCGAACCGGCGCGGCCGTCCAGGTTTTTTGAGAACAGCCGGGCGTTACCTTCGGCCAATAACTTCACCCTGTTGTTAAGCTTATATTTAACACCGCCACCCACAGGCATTACAAAACCTGTTTTATCACTGCCTTTTTTAGATCCGGCAGTGGAGGAAAAATTAAACAGGGTGTAAAGACCGGCGCCAACGTTAACAAAAGGAGTTACCTTATGACTTTGGAGGTCGATAAAATCATATTCACCTTTTACGCTTAGCTCCGCCATTTCCGTTTGGAACTGCCCGTTAGGTTTAGATGCCTGTGAGGCAACATTTGAGTTATTGCCTCTCATTCTGCCGCCGAATGCCTCAGCGCGAACATATAGCTTGTCCCAAACTTTCCGCCGGTATACTATGGATGCATACAGGGACGTATGGCTGGCCAGAGATGCGTCAACTGCAAACCTTCCCGAGTAGCCGAGCGCTCCAAAATTAAAACCAACACTATTTTTTTGCGGATTGAATTTCTGGGCTGACAGGCTTAAAGAGCCGAATATTACTGTTGAAACTAAAAGAATTTTCTTCAAAGAAACGGTCATAATAATAATATTAAGGTAAACAACTTACTTATTAGCCCAGCCTTTAGCGCTCAGGTTATTTAATTGCTTTTGGATTATTTCGGCCTGGTCTGGCTTCAGAGGTGTATTGCTGAATCCATTTTCAGCATCCAGCGACGATTTTTGGATCATACTTTCGAAAAGACGGTTTTCAAATACTTCTTCCCAGGTTACATAACCCGATATGTTTAGCGGGTTGGTGATGCCATTGCGTACCAGGGCCTTTCTGAGATCAGGATAATATATCCAGAATACAGCGTGTTCACTGTTTTCCATCGTATAACCATCGGAGGTAGTGTAACTGGTAAGCGGCGCAATACCCAGAATTCTTACGTAGGTTTTGCCATCACGCTTATTAAATATCCATTCTTCTTTTAAACGGAATTTGCATACCGAATCGGGCGCAACATCGCGGGCTCTAACCTGGTAACCTGCGATATTCCCTTCCATATCATACTTGGCCACCGTATCTACTCCGCCACCAAATCCGGCAACCGCTTCGTCGAAGCTGATAGGAGTGGTAAAACGATCGTCTATATTGCTGAAGGCCTGCACACTATCTTCTTTAATTGCCCGGAGTATGATGTTGATCAGTCTTTTATCATCATCGCCATCAATGGATTTGTTATAGAAATAGCGGGCATTTTTGGGGGTGCGTGCATCAATGGTACGCCATACTCTTACACGGTACATTGCGTCTGCAGCATATAATTGTGTATAAGCCAGTGGGGTGGCAGCGCTGTCTGTATGATCGTCTTCGAGGATATTATCCTTCCGGAGCGATTGTTTGGACACACCATATAAACCACCTTCCCCCTCATCCTGTACTACCTCAATAGGAAGATCGGGAGCCCGGTTATAGTCGCTGCTCTCACCAGTTCCGTTTGGTGCAGGTTGATCTTTGGACGTTACTTTTTTGTTATCTGTAGTTTTTTTCTCTGCGCTTTTTGCAGGGGTTGATGGCGTATTATCGTAAGCGCTGCGTCGTTGCGCCGCCAGCGAACTGCTGATTATCAAAAACAATACGATACTATAGGTAATACGAAATTTCATTTCTTCAGTTTTATAAGTTTTCCTGGCATACCGGCGAATATTTTCATATCCCCGTTGCCGAATGTGATAATCTAGCCCGCAAACATTAAACCAAACCGACCACTAAAACAGGTTGAATGCAATGGGAGGTAATGTTCGGGTCCCGCCCGGACCGGAGGCTCTGATTTCATCAATAGTGATGGTACTTCCAGGTCTTGCTCTCTCTATCAGGCTGCGCACTGCGTTGAAAGAGTTACCCGATACTGCTTTATGCATAAACTCGGGGTATCCTGCGCCTGTAAATGTCATCGTGTATTCTACAACGGTAAATTTAACGCCTTCAAATACAAAGTTCTCTAATTCAGCCCTTACGCCGGCCTGTGCTTTAAATTCATTAACCCGCATGCGGCCGCCCCGGCTGGCGCCTACCATTGCAGTGGGTGTTGGCACAGATTTTACGCGGAAATCGAAGCTGGTAGCCTGCTTACCGTCATTAATCGTAACTTTTGCGGTACCGGGTGTGGTCACCTTCGCAATGTATTTGCCTCCGCTGCCCGAAATAGAGCCCTGGCTGATGGAAACACGCAAATTGGCGGCATTCGTTCCGCTTCCTCCACCTACAGACACCGGATTATCCAGTCCTACGTATAACACTTTTACGGCGTCTGCACTTACCGTAAGACCCGTTGGAGAGGCTACCGTGTAGGTGATATCTTTGGAAAGTGTTGCGGTAGTTCCATCGGGTTTGACAAAAGAGATATTTACTTTTCTGGTGTAAGTGCCCGGGCCGCCCGCAGTTGTTTTATATTCCGCCAGGCCATTGGCGTTTAAAGGTACCGCTGCCCCGTCGATTGTTACGCTGGGCTTTGCATTTTTACTGAATGCACCCACCCCCGCTGTAATTGTAAACTCGCTACCCGGCAAAAGGAACTGGGCATTGGCTGTGGCCAAAGCCTGAAACTCATCGTACACCACCTGAACTTCTCCTATTTGGTTATGGCAGAATTCAACAACCTGTGCTTCCGCATTTTTAATATCGCTTTGGAATTTTGAAAGAACCGTGATAGCGGCAATCGCCGGCGTTCTTCTAAAATAAGCATCTTCCCAGTTCTTGTTGCTTTTGTTCTGTACATCCGGCATGGTCAGGTCAAGCGGAAGGCTGTTCTGGAACTGGGCGCTGATTTTAGCGTCAATTCCCAACAGGCTTTTCTTATAATCAGTAAGTTTATTGAACAGTTGCTGTCCGCCATCGCCATCTACCAATATTTTTGTTGCGGCATTGGTATTTTTAGCATTAAAATGGCCACCATTGGCGCCTCCTGCTTCATTGGTAATCTGGTTCTTTATATTATCTATATAAGCTACTATTTCATCAGACAGCTGTTTGGCCCGGTCAGCCTTTGGCTTCCATATCGCTGCCAGATCCCTGGTTTTGGGATCATTTAATTTATTTTCAAGCGATGAAAATATGGTAGCCGTTTTTTTATCAATGGTAGCGCTGGCATTAGAGAAGCTTTTATCCATAGTTTTAAAAGCATTTAATACCTCGCTCGATATATTCAGCGCCAGCAATGCTGTTAGCACCAAATACATCACGTTAATCATTTTTTGCCGGGGCTCTTTAGGTAAAGCCATAAATTATTGCCGATTTATGAGTTTTGATTGGAAATGCAGAAGGTCTCAATATCCATTTTAGATGCTGTTCCCTCTGGTATACCCATTGTATTAAATCCAGGAGATTTTCACGAGTAAATACAGGCCGGTGGAATTTGCCGGTTACATACTGCTTATACACCTTTCATTTGCATGGCAGTAATCATGCTGCTGTAAACCTGGTTTAATTTTGCCAGGTTTTTGGCCAGTTCTGCCATTTCCTTCTGAGTAGCCTTTGCATCTTCCGCACTGTTAATTAAAGCGTGCGAGGTTTCTGCCAGCTTGTTATAATAGGTATTTACCCGGTGAATGGATAGCGTAGCTTCTTTCACCTGCCTGGCATATTCTTCGGTTTCAATAATACTGTTCGACGCACTGCTGATTTTATTGATGTTGGTTTCCAATGATCTGAAACCATCGCTCAGCCGGTTCAAAGAATCGGGGGTAATATCGGCTGCCTGTAACATCTCGTCCATAGACGCCAATGCACTTCCTGTACGGGATACTTTGGCAGGAGCCGCTTCCACCACGGCTACCGTTGTCGCATCATCCAGGACCTCGGGCTTAAAAGCATAAACGGCTGCATATATTAAAAAAACTAGTGCTTCTGTATACATACCGAACTTCAGCCAGGTGTCAGGGTCGCCAATAGGAGCCGTATTGGTTAGTTTGAACAGCGCTCCCAGTAACACTGGCACAGCGCCCAATGAGAAGAAAATATTCAAATAACGCTGGATGTTGGAGCTTCTTTCTGCAGGCATATAGTTTATTTTTTTATTATATTTCAGTTTTAATGATGATTACCGGTTATTCGGGAAGATTAATAACCACACGGAAACCGATATACGAGTGGGTGGCATCCATGTCTTCGTAAGACCGGTTACTTGTCGTAACCATCGATGGAGCATCTTTCCAGCTTCCACCTCTTATTACCTTTCTTCTCTGGAATTTTGATTCGGACTGGGGTGTTCCAAACTGTATATCCGGATTAAACCGGTTCTGGAAATTTTCGCCGCCTTCGTAATAAGAAGTGACCATCCACTCTGATACATTGTCGGCCATATTATATAGTCCGGCCTGCCCTTTTTTACCATCGTTCACATAAACCGGGAAGATCTTGCCCTGTGCCTGCACATTCTCCTGATCGCCATCTTTCGATTTCGAAGGTTTCTTTTTCTCGTTACCCACGAGATCGAGGCTGGCGGCATACGACCATTCCGCCTCTGTCGGAAGACGGCATTTACCTCCTTCGGCCATTTTGTTCTTCGCCTGGTAAGAATTGATCTTCTGCTTGGTCATCCAGTCGCAAAATGCATTAGCCTGGTTCCAGCTCACGCCAACAACAGGATAATTCTGAAACTTAGGGCTGCTGAAATACCCCACCGCCATTTGCTCATTATTGGAATATCCGAAATCCCTCATCCACGTAAGTGTGTCGGGGTACACGGGAACGGAATATTTATAAATAAATTCACTGGGGGCCTTATCCTTATTTTCCTTTTTTGCAGCCTCCTGGTAGTTAAAGCCCTGTAACAGGTAAACCAGCTTTTGAGGGTCGATCGCTCTCTTGTTGTTGATGGTTTTAGAAGGATCCATCAGCAAATCGCCCAATTGGCTCATAATCTGTGGATCTGAATAGTTAATTTTCGAGGCCTGTTTCCAGTTTACAGCAGTGTCGCCTGCAATAATAGTAACATATGCTCCTCCGAGTGTACGTGCTGCAATTGAATCTCTTACCCAATAAACAAATTCTTTGTACTGTGCATTAGTGATTTCTGTCTGTGAAAGATAAAATCCGCTGATCAGCACAGGTTTAGACAGTTCTTTCTTTAAAACCGAGGAAGTATCAGCGTCATCGCCCATTACAAAGGTTCCGGTAGGAATTTCAACAACAGACAGCGGTAAAGTTGCAGATATATCAGATTTTTTACTCACCACTTTCTTTAACCGCTGCCCTTTTTGCGCAAAAGAAAAATTTGTCGTTAAAAAAAGAACAAATACTACAGCCAGAAGTCTCTTCATATTACATCAAATAAGGTTAAAACTTTGCAAACTCCTTTTTCGAGCAAAACATATACCAAAAAAGAATTTGTTCCGCAAATATAAGTGTTGCCTCATATTTGGCCTTCGGTGTTTGATCGGCTTTGGTTTAAAGGGATGACACCTGCTTTTTTAATAAGAAACAGAGTTAGCGCCTGATTTTAAATAAATTATAATATTGAGCCTAAACTTCGGCAGACCGGGAAAGTGCGTTTTGAAGATCTTTGATCAGGTAGTCGGCCTCCTCCAATCCAAAGTAAAGCCGGATATGACGATGGTTTTCATTATCCTCATCGTATACCGCTTTTTTAATAAAGGCGCAACGCGGAATAACCAGGCTTTCATGCCCTCCCCAGCTGACCGCCATTAAAAAATGTTGCAAGCTTTCACAAAATTTAATAATGGCATCCCTTTTTTTATTTTTAATAACGATGGTAACCAGGCCCAGGGCAGCTTTCATTTGTTTTTGAGCCAGGTCATATTGGTCGAAAGACGGATGGAAGGGAAAGATCAGCCGCTCAATTTCTTTATGGGATGCCAAAAACTGGATAATCTGGCTGGTGGTTTGCCTGATTCGCTCCAGGCGCATAGGGAGGGTTCGCAGGCCGCGTAATAACAGCCAGCCGTTAAATGGCTGCAGCCCACTGCCAATTGTCATCAATTCAGTGTCAAAAATTTTTTTCATCATGACATTTGTACCACACAGAACGCCACCCAGTGTGTCGCTGTGACCGCCTATATATTTGGTAGCCGTTTGCATAGCAATGTCGATGCCCAATTCCATTACGTTCTGATAAATAGGCGTACAGTAAGTATTATCTATGAACGTGATAATATTTTTTTCTTTAGCCAGCCGGGCAATTTCGGCCAATGGTTGTAACTCGTAAGTCCAGCTATTGGGAGACTCCAGGTAAAATAGTACCGTATTTTCACGGGTTGCTTCCTTCCAGTAGTCAATCTGCCTGCCATCAATGTAGCTTACAGTTACGTTAAAACGCGGTAAAATGGCATCAAACATTTTTTTCGCAGAACTGTAAGGGTTGTTAACCGATACAATATGGTCTCCGGCTTTTACATTGGCCAGTATCCCTGCAAAAATGGCCGCAGCACCACTGCTAAAAAGCAAACAATCTTCCGAACCTTCTAAAGCTGCCAGCTTTTTACGCAGGATATCGGTAGTGGGGTTAATGCCCCTGCTATAGATATAGTCGTTTCTTTCATCTTCGAAAGCATTACTAAAACTTTCCACGTCTTTAAACGAGAAATTACTGGCCTGCCAAATCGGCGGCGTTACCGCATTGAAATACTGATCCCTGTTTTCGCCAAGTTCATTGATTATATGTGAGAAGTTCATTTATTCAGAATTTTTTATTTTTTTCGGTAGCATAAAAAATAGATCGCCATGAAAAAAGTCAATACAATCAAGCCTGTTAAAGCTGCATGGTCATTTTTCTGGTAATCGGCTGCGATACTGATAGCCAGGAAGGCATAAGCCGCGATAAAGATAACCGGCAAAAGCGGATAGAGCTTCATACTGTAAATTCCGGTGTTATCCAGGTGCCGTGTTTTCTTTCTGAAGTAAAAGATGCTGCCTGCTGAAAGTGCCATACCAAAACAATCCAGGAAAATAGAAAAGCTCAGTATTTTATCGAACTCCTCTGCCCAAAAAACAACCAATACAGCGATCATTGAAAAAACAGTTAATGAGGAAGTGAGTACGCCGTGTTTATTCGTTTTAGAAAATAAAGCCGGGAGCACCTTGTCATTACTCATGGCATACATTACCCTGGGGTTGCTTAGAAGAGAGCCATTGATATAACCCAGCACGCCGAAGAACAATAAAACCGATAGTATATTTTCAGCCTTGGTACCCAGTACTTTCGAAGCCATAACAGCTGCAATGTTTTTACTGTCTTTCAGCTGTTCAAAGCCTATTACCCTTACATAGGCATAGTTCACCACCAGGTATAGAGAAACAATAATAAAAATGCCCCAGAAGATGCTGCGTGGTACGGTACGCAGTGGATTTTTTACCTCGTCTCCGAAATTGATGGTTTGTTGATAACCTCCGTAAGTAAAACTTACGGCAACCAGGCCAATCCCAAAAGCTTTGATATAGTCGGTAATAGCTGTTGTTGTAGTATTCCCCTGCTTTATAACGGGTGCGGCGGGAGCAAAGAAAATAGATACGATCAGCAAAAGGACCATACCTATCTTAATAATCATCAGTATATTCTGGGTGCGGGAGCTGAGTTTGAGACCCAGCATATTCACCCCATAAAAAATGATGATGGCAATAATGGCAAATAAAAGCTCTATTGTCTGGGTACCGGTTGATGCGGGAAACAATACACCGGTAAGGTATTCGCTGCCCACCAGGGCAACCATGGCCAGCGACGCCGCATTGCTTACCAGGATGATACAATTGATCGCGAATGCAATAGAAGGGTGATAAGCATAAGAAAAAACCTTATAATATCCGCCCGTGGCAGGCATACGGGAGCCTATTTCGGCATAGGTCAGTGCCCCGCAAAAAGCAACGATACCACCTGCCAGCCAGCAAAGAAAATAAGTCAGTACATCGGGAGTAGCCCTGGCAACGTTTACGGGGGCTCTGAATATACCCATCCCTATTACAAAGGATACACAGATCATCGTGAGATCGAAAAGACCAAGCTGTTTTTTCATGCGTAATTTTTGTAAACACCAAAACTGTAACGGCGGGTATGCGTTGTTATCTCAAGTTTTATTATTAAAAGTCGAATAATTTACGCCGGTTGCTCCATTTTTCTGAAAGCGTTTTGTTCGCACTGAAGATAAAGAATTATTGAAAGCATATGATTCTTCTTAGATGGTTTAAATCATAAGGACCTCGATTTATAATTCTAAAACGGTGGCCGGCATACGATTCATAATTAAAATATGCATATTTGTATACTGGTATATGGAAATAGCAGGCTACATAGCAGCATTGTTAATTGGTTTAACATTGGGCCTGGTTGGCGGCGGC
>JBQGCI010000455.1:0-8874 GCA_052038405.1 Acinetobacter pittii | reverse complement strand
AAACCGCTCACCCCCCGCTCCCAGTCCCCCGCTTAAGGGACCTGCAAATTTCGACCAGTCCCTGGTGCTATGGCAATCCATACATACCGCCACGTGGTGCGCTATATAGTGTCCCCGGGCAATACGCGCCGGCGTGGCTTCAATGACGATATCGGGCGCGGGTTGGGCCACCGGCAGGTACCAAGCCAGGTACATCCATGTGCTTAACACCCCGGCCACAATAAAAATGACGATGCCCAGCAGCACTTTGGTTGTTTTTTTCATAAACCTTTTAGTTTTGTAGTAATGCGTTATTTTCACTAACGGCTATCTTAATGATCAATAGCCGCCAAGCCATTCAGAGGCTTTATGGCATAGCCTGCATATAACATATTCTTGTCCTTATCTTCCACCAGGTGGAAATGCTGACCTAATTCAACAAAGCTCCATTTCCCCTTGGCTCTTTTACGCAGGTAACGCAACATTTCTGGAAGCGATATATTGGGTTTAGAGCCGGTATGTTCTTTCCACTTCAGCCCGCTGGCCTGCAGCAAATGCTTTATTTCGGCCGGTTTAATGAACATCTCCCATACGTGCAAATTGCGGGGCATAAAGGCCCAGCGCTTCCACTCCTGCCATATTTTAATGGCTACAAGCTTACTAATAAAGGTACGGTTAATAGTATCATAAATAAAGACTCCGCCTGGCTTTAAGACCCGTGTTATTTCTGCTATTACCGCGGACAGGTCTTTCACATGCTCGAGCACATCACAACAAAACACTACGTCAAAAGATGCATCATCAAATGGGATCTTCTCACCGCTGCCCGTTTGGTACCGAATGGGCCATCCCTTAGCCCTGGCATGATTAGTTGCAGCCAGCACGGAGGCATCAGCCGGATCGATACCTGTGGTCTCGAAGCCCATCTGGAAGATTTCCTCGGTAAGGATACCGCCTCCGCAGCCCACTTCCAGTGCTGTTTTCCCGGTACCATCTATATTGAGTTGCTTTAATACACGGGCAGCATAACCCACCCGCCAGGGATTTACTGATGTTTTTAAAATATGCAGTACACTGTTAGTGTTCCACCAGATATCGCCCGGTGTTTCGTACACTTGGTTGTTGATGCGGCTATAAACAGCATCGGGTATTTTTTCCATTTTTTATTTTTTAACCAAAGGAGACCAGTCACACAATTATAGTGATTGGCTGTAACACGTGCCGAGAGATAGTATTAATAGGCTACAGGCACCAATCCGTATTGCAGCATAATATTTCTGAGACGCTCCCTGTCGGGCGGAGCACCGGCTTTCATCAGCTCCAGCATATCTTTAAAATAATCAGCTGTAAAAACACCGGGGTTGGCATAAGCCAGTATTTCCACGGTTTCAGCCGTTTCATTTACAAAATGATGTATCCGTCCTCTTTTAATAAAGAAATGATCACCGGGGTTCAGTTGCAGCAGCTGATCATCTACCCGCAGGGTAAGGCTTCCTTTCAAACCATAGAGCGTTTCATCAAAGTTTTCATGAAAATGAGCAGCAGGTACCCGTGCGTTGGGCTGTATTACCACTTTAAACAGGGTAAACTGCGCATTGGTATCGGCAGCATCCAGGCAAAAATGTATTTCCAGGCCATTTCCCAGGTCAATTAATTCAGAGGCTTCCATATTTTTTCTGTTTAGACCAGCAAAGCAAAGGGTAACCGCTGATAAATAAGTTGACGCGCGACAAGAAAATACTGACTTTTTTTCTCATATTTACAGGGTGGCCACAAGAAGCCGTGCGTTGATACAATATTTTTTCTTTTTTGTTATTTTGTTGCCCATGCACAAACCCCTGTTACCAGATCCACTGCGCGAAACCCTGGAAAAAGTACATCATTTTACTGAAGAAGCCTATCAGCAATTGAAAGCATTGTTTGAGGAACGTAGCATCGCTAAAAATGAACTGCTTTTTAAAGAAGGTTCCATCGTCAAAAGCCTGGGGTTCATACTTGAAGGTTGTATGCGGCAATACCAGGAGGGCGCCGGCGAAGCAGAACGCAACCTTTTTTTTGCCGAAGAGGGCTGGTGGTGCGGGGAAATGGATAGCTTTATCAACCGCAGCCCCTCTATAGCGAGTATGCAGGCAGTGGAAGATTGCAGGATCCTGATCCTGGGTCGCGAAGCCTGGGAAGAAGCTACGAGAACGATTCCTGATTATGCCTTATACCAGATCAAAAACCGCGGCCGTACGGTAGCCTGGTTTAAAAATATGCTGGGCGCACTAGCCACCGAAACTCCCGACGAAAAATACCGGCGTATTGTAAAGGAAAGTCCGCAATGGCTCAACCGCCTGCCGCAATACCATATTGCCAGCTACCTGGGTGTAACACCTGAAACCTTGAGCCGCATCAGGAAAAGAAATTGCTGGTAGAAAAAAAGAAGGCGCACTTGCTAACAACACTTATTAAGGATGTCTCTCAAGTTGGTGCGCCTACCATGGTACCATAAGAAAAACAAAAAAGATGCCGGATCAATAGAGGGCTGCTTTAAAAGTAGCATCCGTTACCGGCGATTGTGCCGCAGCATCCTTAACTTCTGATTTCGCGTCGCATAAAAATGTAATAACCTATAGCAAAACAAACCATTGTTGATGCCGCCAAACCACTTACCTGTGGCCAAACAATCATAAGGCTCTCTTTAAATGGCAAGGGGGCAGGAATAGCGCCGGCCATTTGCTCCATGGTTACCGGCCCCAGGCTACGCACCGAAGGCATTAATAAGGTAGTGGTGGCATCGGTGTAGAGCTGGCTGGGCGATAGGCGAAGTGAGGTTAAGATCCACTCGTTGTAGCCGGCGATTTGTTCAGACGAAAGAAAATCAGGATCGGGCAATACAGCACGAATTACCAGGTTCACCAGGATCTGGTAAAATACCGTAAAGAAAAGCCAGAGGCCTATAGCCGTCAAAGCCGAAGTGGCTGCCTGCTTCAGCCCGATAGATAACAGTATGGCCAGGCTCAGCCAAAAGCCCACATATAAAATGCTGATCATTACAAATGCAAGAATTCTCACTAACTCCTGCGGCTCCATTCGTACACCGGTTATTAAAACACCGCCTCCTATCATCAACATTACCAATACGACAAACAGGATACTTATGATCAAAATGGCGCTTACAAATTTGGCCAGTAAAAGATGATCCCTGTAAACCGGTTGCGCCATCACCCTTACGAGCGTTCCATTATTTCTTTCGGCGTTAACGGCATCAAACCCCAGGCTGATACCGAGTAAAGGTCCCAGGAAGCTCAGGAACACGTGAAACGGTGGCATTGAGTTTTCGGTGGCGGTTAACAACTTAAGATACAAAAAGATATGATCGGGATCGCTGGCATTGCCAACGGCCGACCGCAGGTTACCGAGCGACACGTACAGGGATGCCAGGAACGTCAATACAATAAGCAGGAACAACACTATAAAACGCCAGCTGCGTATGTGATCGGCCATTTCCTTACTCACTATTACCCCAAAAGGACTTCGGGCTTTAGGTTCGGTGGCATTACCGGGCCTTAGGCTTTTTGAAAAAAGATTTCCGGATAAAATGATCTGACTTTTCATTTGCTGTTGCTTCTGTTGAATGTTCAAAATATTTCTGGTAAATATCCTCCAGACCGTACTGTTTTCGTTGCACCCCGGTAATATCATAGCCGTTGTCCACCAACAATTTCACGAGGGGTGCGGTGATGTCGCTGCTGCTCGAAATATGAACAACGTTCCCTTCCACTTCCGTTTGGCGGATCACATCCCCTATTCCTCCGGCTTCCTCCCATGGCAATGGCCGCAAGGGAGCAGCAGCCAGAGTAACGGTGGTAGTATACCCATCCTTACCGAAGAGATTGCCCGACAGGGAATGGATACTCCCCTGCGCCAGAAGCCTGCCCTTCACAAAAATACCTACCCGGTCGCATACCTGCTGTACCTGGTGTAAATGATGGGAAGAAAGCAGCACCGTTAATCCGTGTTTGGCGCTCAGTTCCTTGATTAACTGGAGAAACGCTTTAACACCCGCCGGATCGATACCGAGTGTGGGCTCATCCAGTATAATCACTTCCGGCTTTTTCATCAATACATCTGCAACACCCAAACGTTGCTTCATTCCCCTTGAGTAAGTAGATGTTTTTTGATGCATAGCGCCCGACAGGCCTACCACCTCCATCATTTCTTCGGCGCGCCTTTTTACTTCCCGCTCGGGCAAACCATTTAACCGGCCCAGGTATACCAGGTTTTCAAGGGCTGTCATGTTATCGTAAAACCCTACACTATCGGGCATATAGCCCAGTTTTCTTTTTACTGCGATAGGGTTCGATGTGGCATTGATGCCAGACACCCATGCGCTGCCTGCCGTTGGTTCGCTCAGGCCCAGCATCATGAGTATGGTAGTGGTTTTACCGGCGCCGTTAGGGCCGAGGAGGCCAAACACTTCCCCTTTTATAATATCGAGGCTTAAATTGTCAACCGCCTTAAGGGTGCCGTAACACTTGGTCAGGCTCTTTAGCTGTATAATAGAATCCATTTGTAACTGTTAGGTGATGCCTACCACTTGCTGCGCCAGCAGTGGCCGGGCGCGGCAGGTGGTGGTAATACGAATCAGGTAATACTGTATGTCTATCTTCTTCCGTATTTACGTACCAGGTAATATACTAACGCAATAGCCGCTACAATTACCAATATGCCGATCCAGCCCGATAACAAAGAAGTGGTTACCACCATTCGGAAGTTAGCCTGGGCTGAGCTGCCGGTATTTTTAACGGTGAAGGTGCCGGCATAGTCCCCTGCAATCGTTTTATCAGGCACTTTTACAGTAACAGTGATGGTTTCCGTTTTCCCGGGTTCCAGTTGTTGCAGTCTCGCCGGTTCAAAAACCGACTCCCATTGAGGAGGTAATTGGCCCGACAGTTCCAACTCATTAAGCGGTAACGTACCTGAGTTCTTTACTAGCAACTGAATCTCTTCGCGGCTACCCGAAGTAATCTCGCTGCTTAACCTGCCGGTAGGCGTGGTAAGCTCAAGGCTGTAGGAGCCTTTAACTACAGCCTCCAGGTTGAGCTGTAATGTATCTGCCTTCGAAACCGCTTTTACCGGCAACAGGTATTTATCGGGCTTTGCCGATGCCGTAGCGTTTACCTCGATCGAGATATCCTGCGACTTACCGCTTTCCAGGTTCAGCGACCGTACCTGGCTGCCCTCTACCCGGTAGGCAATCTGCCATCCTGCAGGAAGATCTGTTTTTAATTCATATACGCGGGTATCCGGCGATCCGTTATGTAGCGTGGCGGTATACCGGAAGGTTTCATTGGTTGGGGCTTCTATATTCATTAATCTGGCAGTAAAAGTACTGGTACCATCTGCAACCGGTACGGGTTGCTGTGCCCATAATGAATAACACCAAAAATAAAGAACAAAAAACGGAGACAACCGCAACGTGCCCCTACGAGTAAGTAAAGATTCCTTTAACATGATCTAATAACTAAAATTATAATTGTAGTTTGTAAAAAATGTCTTTTGAATAATTGGTTACCGGTAATTTTTATAAAATGGCACGCTAATTTAAAAACTGAAAATTAATTTCAAAAGTATTTTTCAGTTTTTTTTTATGGCAGCTGCGATTTGCGTCCGGGGAATGGCGCAGGCATTTTTAACAGTAGTGCCAGCCATTTCATGTAAGTAATCTGCAGCGCCCCGATGTTGCACCGGGCACGAAAAAATGATCGGGGGTGATTATTTTATTTGCCGGTTCATTGAATACTTTTTGAAAGACTGAAGCGAAAAATTGACAGAAAAAAATGTCAGTAAAACTGAAAAAAATGCGGTCGTAAACGGGTGGCACAGGTGTTGTTTACAGGTCTTATAAAGCAGCATGCTGTATCGTTCTTTAAATTATTGTTTCACTAAATAAAAAAGGAGGTTGATTATGTCACTCATTAAAAGGAATGCGAATTTCCCATCATTCCCAACACTGTTCGACGACCTATTTAGCCGCGAACTTTTTAACTTTAACAACAGTAATTTTTCGGCTACAAGTACTACTGTACCATCGGTTAACATCAAGGAAACCGATCACAGTTACGAAGTGGAAATGGCAGCTCCGGGTATGGAGAAAAAAGATTTTCATATTTCTCTGGAAGGCAATATGCTTACTATTGCCTCTCAAAAACAAAGCAAGGAGGACAAAGCCGAAGAAGGCTATAGCCGTAAAGAGTTCAGCTATCAGTCTTTTCAAAGAAGCTTTGAATTACCCAAGGATGTAGTGGATGCGGATAAAATAGCCGCCCGCTATGAAAATGGCTTACTTCATCTTACCATACCCAAACGAGAGGAGGCCCGGAAAAAAGCGCCACGGCTCATTGAAATTGGTTAACACAGCTTACAGGCCCGTGATACGGGCCTGTATTTTTTCGTTAAAACACCGTACTATAATGAATAACATATTTCACATTACAGCAGACATGAAGGCGGCGGAAGGTTACATCGAATATGGCCGCTTTTTTATCAATACTAACCTTCAGGCTGCCCTTGCCGTCTTTGACCAGCTGAATGGCCTGGTCTACACCCCTGACAACCTACCCATCCGCCTCAGCCTCATACAACCCGGCAGCACGCCTCCCGAAGTGCTGGCCACGAAATATTGCACACTTGACCAGCTGGGGTACAACTGCTGCCTGATTACACGGGAATTATTTAAGTATTATAACCTCGATGCGTAGATGCCGGCCGCTGCATCATGAACCTCGATGTCAGCTACATAACGGCTCACTATACCTACGGCCACCTTGCAGCTGCTGGCCAGCAACAGTATTTTATCGGTATTTGCCTTCCGGGCGTTGAAATATAAATGGAAAGAAAGCTTTTACGGGGGAGGCCTTCTGCGCCAAAAAGGTGCGTTGGATATCCTGGTACGCTCGCTGGCTTACAAAGCAGCAATCATAGATCACAGCCTTTTAAGTCCGGATCGCTATTACCGCCTTAACTTTATTGATTGCGACTTTATGGATATTCCTTTTTCGAAAATTTTCCGGCCCGCCCCTGTTGCAAACGCCGGTACCGAATGAATAAACCGAATCAATCTCCCCATGCACTTGCAGGTCTTCCTGTATAGTGCGGCCGTCATAGCACTACCTCTGATCAAAGCGAAAGTTGGCGGGTATACTCCTGTTTCCCGATCATTGATAAAACCGCTACCGCCAATTATCAATGTTATCAAATACTAAAAAGGATAGTAAGGTTTTTCTGATGTACATTTAAAGCCGGATCAATTCCATAAAAGACATCTGGAAATCGCTGGCAAAAATCGTTATCAATATCAAGCACTGGTAGCTAAATGTTGTCAGGCCCCGGCAACTAATGTCTTTTTATTTGCAACTGATGGTGTTGTATTGATTCACTTATTATTGAAACATATGAAAAGAGCAGACATGCTACAATTACGCCTGTGGAACCAGGGTTTATCTGCCTGTCGTTTTGAAAAACCGCAGGAAGTGGTAGCGCATTTTGGAGCCATGCAGGCACAGGACTTTAATATGTCCGTTTGGGCGGCAGGCCTTCGCCTCAGCACGCCTGACCGGGATGCTGTTGAAAGCGCCGTGCACGCAGCCGAACTGATCAGAACGCATATTTTGCGCCCCACCTGGCACCTCGTGCACCCAAATGATATCCGGTGGATGATGCAGCTTTCTGCCCCCTATGTAAAAAAGGCAACACAGTTTGTAGACAAAAAAGAAGGACTTACCAACGAATTGTTTAAAAAGTGCCGGAAGATCATAGAGCAACTGCTCAACCATACCGATCAAATCACGAAGGAAGATATCCTATCGGCTTTATCGCAGCAGCGCATAACTGTTAGTTCTTTATTGGCTACACAAATCATTATCAGGGCAGAGCTGGAAATGCTTTTGTGTAATGGCACCAACAAAGGCAGCTATGCGCTTTTTGACCGAAGGATACCGCCGGCTGCTGCTCTCTCCAGAACTGAAGCCATCATTCTATTAACGCAACGCTATTTTCAATCGCGCGGGCCGGCAACGGTAAAGGATTTTGCATGGTGGAGTGGCTTGAGTATGAATGAAGCCAAAACAGGAATTGCCGAATTGGGCAGCCAGCTGGAGGCATTCACTTTTAGTGACCTGAAGTATTACTATTTTAAAATCGGGGGAAAAATACCCTCCTCAAAAACTGTTACTTTATTGCCCTGTTATGATGAATATACGGTGGGATATACCGAAGGAAGAAATGTTGCGTTACCGCAGGTTTTGGATAGCGCTGTTATCGGGAACGGTATTTTTAAACCCATCGTTTTATACGGCAATGAAATAGCAGGTACCTGGCAGAAGAACCCGAAAACGGGACGCGCCGAAGTGCAGCTACTTGACAGGCACAAAACAATTCCCCCCAAAAAGCTGGAAGAAGCCCGGGCCGGCTTTCACCTGTTTAACCAGCCAGGCGCCAATAAGCACATACAGCATAGCAGTCGATAAGGCGCTGTAACTATTGATACAACCGCCTGAGTAAATGCACCCTTCTTTAACCACCCGCTTCACTAACAGGGCATAGCTTTTGCTTAGGTTGGTACCGGTAAACAATTATAAGGTCCCCGCATGAAGATCGCTACTTTTAATATCAATGGTATTAACGGCAGGCTGCCGGTATTACTGAAATGGCTGAAAAAGTCGGCCCCCGACGTAGTGTGCCTGCAGGAGCTGAAAGCGCCGCAGGAAAGGTTCCCGGAAGAGGCATTGAAGAAAGCGGGCTACGATGCGGTATGGCTGGGTCAAAAATCTTGGAACGGGGTAGCCATTCTATCTAAACAACCCATACAGGAGCTTCGTCGCAGGCTTCCCGGCGACCGTGCAGATACCC
>JBQGCI010000454.1:0-14390 GCA_052038405.1 Acinetobacter pittii | reverse complement strand
TACGTTCTATCAAAATGCTCTTCTCTGCATGATTCCAATCTACAGCAACACCTCCTTTACCACCCTTTAAAATGTAACCCGGCTCATCCAGTCTTAACTTTCCTTTCTGCTTACTACTGCCATGACAGCTATAGCATTTGGTGGAAAGAATAGGTTTGATAATATCATTATATACCATTGCCTCCTGTACATTGACAACAGGTTTAAATTCCATAGAAGCCGTTGTAGTTTTCAGAGGCTCTGATAAATAATCAGCACCATGCGTAATAGATCCGCCTAAATGCCCGGCAACCGTAATACAGAGCACCAGCAATATCATCAAAGCCTTAAGAAATCTTACTTGCAACCGGTGTATCATATAACAAGTGATGGCTATAACTGCCGTAATAATTCCCACCCACTGATGTGGGTTAACCGATGCCTGATCATAATCGCCGCTACGAGACAGCAACAAGCCAGATATGCATGCGCCAACGGCTGTTAGCATTCCCGAGAGCAGGGCCACACTGATAAAGTTATGTTGTGACTGCCTTTTTTCGGCGCCTGTGAAAATATAGTATAAGCAAACCAAAAGCAGGATACCGATCGGTAAATGTACTACAACCGGATGCATACGCCCTCCCAGTTCTGTTATACTATTTAAAGTCACAAATGATTGGAACATTTACCAGGATGATTGATTAGTAAGCGTAACGTTTTTTAAGTAACTGCATCATGCCTACGTTTACCTGCCATAGATCAGCTAATGGTTTTCGGGTAAAAGGCATGGTAGGCATATAATCAGGCGGACCGAACTCAGTTAAAAAAGTGATATCACCTCCTTCTTTCCGCTTCCTTTCCACTACCTGGTCCCACCATTCGAAATGCGCTTTAACTGCATTTTGCCATTCGGGAGCTTTAGGATCATTTACCTGTGGTCCCTGTTGATGCCCAATGCGCGCGTGTATATGTTCCACTCTACCCAGGGCCTGGTTCACCGTCGCTTGCTGATCGGCCAACAGGCTTTCATGCACACAGCACCAGTGGGATATATCCAATGTCAGCTTTAAATCAGGATATCGATCCATAAAAGTTTTGGCCACAGGCGCCGCATATAACATACGTCCCCGATGTGTTTCATGGCACATTTTTATACCCGTTTGTTTCGCCAGCGCCAGGGTATATTCTATAAACCTGGCATTGTCGTCGAAGTTAAAATAGTCCTTCCCTGAATGATTATTGATATATAGCGGCTGTTTACGAGACTGTCCGGTGGCGCCATCTGTCATCTTTTTAAAAGCGGCAAGATGCTCTGCGGGGTCGGTTTGCCAACCACCACATAAAAAGCCTATTTCAAGATCATAGTTTTTAATGGCCGCAAATATTTCGTCCTGCTTCTTTTTATCATCCGTCCACCAAAGCTCAATACCGTCATAGCCTGCCTGTTTAGCCCTGTTACAAAAAGCATCCATAGTGCCTTCGATGCCCCAGTTTGTTGCCATTATTTTCACACCGAACCCTTTTACCGGTAGGTGTTGCGGCTTATTGAACGTGGCTAAACTATCCATCGATGCCAGCAATAATGCAGCGGAACCAGAAGCTGAAGCCCTGATAAAACGCCTCCTGTTGTGTTTCATGAATATCGTTCTTATCGTTTAAGCGAGAATATCGTTGATAACCTTACCCCCTACATCGGTAAGGCGGAAGGGCCTTCCCTGGAATTCGTAGGTAAATTGCTCGTGGTTAAATCCCAACTGGTTTAATATTGTGGCCTGTATATCGAAAGCATCTGTTTTACCGTCTACAATACTATACCCGATCTCATCTGTTTCACCATAACTGGTTCCACCCTTTATACCACCGCCCGCCATCCAAATAGTAAAAGCATCGCCATGGTGATCACGTCCTTTGAATGCCATTGTTTTCCCGTCCCTGTTCTCCTGCATAGGAGTGCGGCCAAATTCAGCGCCCCATACTACCAGGGTTTCATCTAACAGGCCACGCTGCTTTAAATCCAGCAACAATGCAGTAACTGGTTTATCAACCTGCCTGCATTTATTAACCAAACCAATATCAACCGCATTACCTGCCGAATCTCCGTGCGCATCCCAGCCCCAATCAAATAGCTGTACAAATCGCACTCCTTTTTCTACCAGTTTCCGGGCCAGTAATACATTGTTGGCAAAGCAGGCTGCTCCCGGCCTGGTGCCATACATATCATGAATGTATTGCGGTTCATTATTAATATTCATGACATCGGGCACCGATATCTGCATTTTATAAGCCATTTCATACTGGGCGATGCGACTCAGTATTTCAGGATCATTATAAGCTTCATACTCCTCCCGGTTTATCTCGTTAATAGCATCAATGGAGGCTTTACGGATATCCCGGTTCATTCCCTGCGGATCGGCTATAAACAAAACCGGATCACCTTCGCTACGGCATTGTACGCCCTGGTACACGCTGGGTAAGAAACCACTCCCCCACAGGCTTTTCCCGCCATCTGGATTATTGCCACCGGATGTCAATACTACGTACCCGGGAAGATTTTTATTTTCAGTACCCAACCCATAGGTGATCCAGGAGCCGATGCTGGGCCTGCCACTGCGCGCGGAACCCGTATTCATTAATAACTGCGCCGGCGCATGATTAAACTGATCAGTGGTGACCGTATTGATAAAGGCAATATCATCTATCACATTGGAAAGATGCGGCAAATTATCAGATAACCATAGACCACTCTGCCCATGCTGCCGGAACCTGGCCTGTGGCCCCAGCATCTTTGGTACGCCCCGGATAAACGCGAATTTTTTCCCTTCCAGTAAAGAGGGAGGGCAATCCAGGCCGTCAAGCTTCGCCAGCTCCGGCTTGTAACTAAACAATTCCAATTGGGATGGCGCACCGGCCATGTGAATATATATAACGGATCTCGCCTTACCCGGGAACATGGGTGGCTTGGCCGCCAAAGGATTAACCGGATCGAAAAGATGATTAGCAGATCCGGATGCCCCTCGGCCGCAGCCACCAAATAAAGAACCAAAAGCAAGCGCACCCAAACCCAATGCACTTTCCTTTAAAAAATGCCGCCGGGTATGCATTTGCATTTGCGCATGAGCCGCTTCTTTTTGAAGCCGGTTGTTATGTAATTCGTCCTTGGTCATACAGCGAACAATAATTTAATGAAGCTATCGGTTACCGTTGTGTATTTCAATCCTATCAACTTTTCGTCAGCCATTCATCAAGGTTTAACATCGCATTAGCCACCACAATCATGGCTGCCATTTCAGGATTCGCCTGGGTACCCGTACTATCTCCTACTAACACAGCAGCTTCTGTTTTACTGGCCGTAAATGTTTTTAAAGACTGATGATACAAATTGAGCAGCACATTTAGTTTGGTAGGTTGAATGGGCTTATACATCATGCATTCATATCCCTTTCCAATTTGCTTTTTGGCGTCGGTTCCGCCCATACTTTCCATTCTTTTGGCAAAATGCCGGGCCATATCCAGATAGGCAGCATCATTGAGCATACTTAAAGCCTGTAAGGGAGTATTGGTTCGTATACGCCGTGGCAAGCACACATCCCGCATGGCTGCATCAAAGCCTATCATCGATGGATAAGGAGCCGTTCGTTTCCAATAGGTATATACGGCCCTGCGATACTGATCGCCACCTTCACTCTGTTTCCATTCGGCCCCATTGTAAGGCGATTTCCAGATACCTGATGGCTGGTAAGGCATCACACTTTTCCCAAACATTCGAGTGCTTAACACAGCGCTTACGGCCAAGGCCTGATCGCGTATCTGTTCGGCAGAGAGGCGCACCCTGGGGCCTCTCGCATAGAGCTTATTAGCTGGGTCTTTTTCCAATAATTCGTCCGACACCTCCGAACGCTGGCGGTAGGTAGCCGACATCACCATCTCCTTCAGCAGTTGTTTTACACTCCATTTATTCCCGTTCATAAAACCCCATGCCAAATGATCCAATAATTCTTTATGTGTAGGAGCCACACCCTGGGTTCCCATATCTTCTAATGTCTCTACAATACCGGTCCCAAATAGCTGCTCCCATAAACGGTTCACCATGGTTCTCGCTGTAAGCGGATTGTTTTTATCTGTCAACCACATCGCCAGGCCTAATCTGTTTCTGGGTGCTCTAGCCGGCATTACATTTAAAACAGCCGGCACACCGGCCTGTACCACCTCCCCCTTCGACAGCCAGCTGCCTCTTTCGAAAATATTAGTGGTACGAAACAGATCAGCAGGATTCTCTACAAGAATGGGGGTAGCGGTATAATCAGCAGACAGGACCAACTCATGATAATACTTATAAGCGCTGTCATAACCAGGCGATTCTTTTCCCGGGAACGGTTGCTTTAAATAAAACCAGCTGAAGCTGGCGCCGTTGTCTTCGGAAGTTTTCAAAGCAGGGTTATAATAGCTGAGCCAGATATCATGCACACCTTGGGGGGCGTTCAGATCAACGGTTGCCACCTGCCATCCCCCGGTAGGCTTTAATACCATACTTGCTATAACAGGCCCCTTTAATGAGTCAGCATGTACTTGCCACAAACCGCCCGAAATGGCTGTAGCATAACGAAACATCAGTTCCGTCTTATGGGTCAGATCTACTTTTTTAAGCCGGCTGCTACCGTTATTACGAAGCGAGAGCCACTTGGTATCGGCCAATGCACTATTGGTAAAAGCGTCCGTTGTTACCGAGTTAATGGCAGGTTGCCCGGTTTTTAAAAAACGAATGACCTCTTCTTTCTCATTCCCTTTTACATGTTGTGAAAGCCATGCTTTCAGTTTTTCAAACTTCAGGCTGTCGCCATTTTTGTATTCTTTAAGCAAAGGAAAATCTTCAAAAGTATCTTCATCCCGGGTATTGTTGAAGAAAGCCATAAACCGGTAATAATCCTTATGCTTAAAGGGATCGTAAGGATGACTGTGACATTGCACACAGGCAAAAGTAGTTCCCATTAAAGCTTCCCAGGTAGTGTTTACCCGGTCTATTACCGCGGCAGTGCGATACTCTTCATTATCCGTGCCGCCTTCGTCGTTTGTCAGGGTATTGCGCTGGAATGCAGTTGCGATGTACTGTGCATCAGTAGGGTTAGGCAGAAGGTCTCCTGCTATTTGTTCGATCAAAAAGACGTCATAAGGTTTATCACTATTAAAAGCCCCGATCAGCCAGTCGCGGTATCGCCATATGGAGCGATGTGCGTCTTTCTCATAACCCTTTGTATCGGCATAACGCGCGAGGTCGAGCCAAAGGGATGTCCACTTCTCTCCGTAAGCAGGCGAAGCCAATAAAGCATCTACCAGCTTTTCATACGCTTTCTCAGAAGGATCATTTAAGAACTTTTGAGACAGTGCTGAAGAAGCGGGAAGACCCGTAAGATCCAGGCTAACACGTCTCAATAAAGTAGGCTTATCGGCCTCAGGCGCCGGAGACAAGCCTGCAGCCTCCAGCTTATCGTAAATAAAGCGATCTATATCATTTTTACTCCAATCGTCATCACCATCAGGTACCATCTCTTTCTGCACCGGAATATAGGCCCAGTGCCTGCCCCATTCGGCTCCCTGCTTTACCCAGTTTTTCAGGATCCTTATTTCTGCGTCGGGAAGTGCCTCATGTTTATACGGCATCCGCTCCTCCGGGTCATTCACCGTCAGGCGGCGGATGAACTCACTTTCGTCTGGTTTACCGGGGATGATTGCCGGCTTACCGGTTTCTGTTTTAGCCAAAGCTTCCTCCCTGAAAAGCACGCTAAAGCCACCGCTTTGTTTCACGCCGCCATGACAACTGATACATTTTTTATTAAGAATAGGTTTTACATCGGCATTAAAATCTACTTTCTTTTCCGAAGAAAAAAAATACCATGCCCCGGCTGTTACAGCCAGTAAAGACACCGCCAGCAATACCTTGTAATTTGAAAGAATCATACGGCAATCGTTCTCCAAATTTGTAATACATATCCTGTAATCGTTACACAGAATTGATCAAAAGGTACAGCTTTTTAACCAGTTTAAAAAGTGTGGCTCTAAGGAGCTGTCAGCAGTGCAGCAAACATGGTATCTGCTTTTTTATCATATCCCTGTAACACCTGCTGTTCCACCAGGCGCAGGCCTGCAGCCTGAAGCCGTTTCACCTGTTGCTCATTTTCCTTTTCAAATACCGAACAGGTAATATACAGCAAATGCCCTCCGGGCTTCAGATATCGGGCCACATTCGCTGTAATAGCCGACTGCAGGCTTACAAAAGCCTCTATATTGCCTGTTTCAAAATAGCGCAGCTGTTCAGGAGTACGCGCCCAGGTGCCGCTGCCACTACAGGGAACGTCTGCAATAATTAAGTCAAATGGTTGAGCGGGGCTGGCGCGGGTAGCATCTGCAACCCATGCACGATAATTTTCAACCCTTGCTTCGAGGAACCTTTTTTTTAGGTTGAGGATAATCGAGGGTCTTATATCCGATACGGTGAGCTCTATGGGGCCCAGTATATCACGGGCCAGTATCGACTTTCCGCCACTGGCGGCGCAGCAGTCCCAAACAGCCGGAACAGGTACATTTTTATTTGCCTTTTTATACGAGTACAGTAATGCGGCCACGCTTTGCGAGCTGAGGTCCTGTACCACTACTTCCTTATTCAGCTGCACCGCATCTTCAACGCGCATACCGTTACTTAACCGCAAACTATCTGCTGTCAAAACAAAGGGGATACCGGCTGCTTGGAGCTTATTGAGCACGGCATCTTTATGTCCGGGTCTTATGCGCAGGAACAAATCAGGCTGTACCAGATGAGAGCTGTTAAAGGCAGTGTGATTGATACCTCCACTTAATAAAAGCCCCGTAGGAAAGATATGATCGGGAGACTCCCGGGGTAAGTGAAAATCTTCAAAAAATAACAACCACTCATCCGGCCAGGTGCTTTTTGAAAGCCGGTACCCTATTACTATTTTTTGTTCCGTAGTTAGTTGGGGATAGGATCTTCCCAGCCGAAAATAGCAATAACATAGTTCAGATATCTGCCTGCGGTCTTTGCTTCCAAACTTTTTATGTTGGGAAAAATAATTCTTTATAAAATGAGCAAAAGGGATAAGACCGTCGTACAGCTGTAAGATGGTTGCGGCGCTGTTTAAGTGCGAATAAAACCGCCTGAATACCGGCCCGTGTTTATCAGTATTGCTCATGTTGCTGTTAAAAAAATGGTTCGTGTGGTGAACACGAACCTATTACTTTCTTATTATTGATTGGTCGTCTTATAATTCCAGTAACGCTTTCACAGGGTCTTTCTGCACCAGTAATAAAGCCGGGTTTTCCAATAACTCTTTTACTCTTACCAGGAAGCTTACCGATTCCCGTCCGTCAATAATGCGGTGGTCATAGCTTAAAGCTACATACATCATCGGGCGTATCACCACCTGGCCATTAACTGCCACCGGGCGCTGAATAATATTGTGCATACCCAATATAGCGCTTTGAGGTATATTGATAATGGGTGTACTTAACATAGAGCCGAACACACCTCCATTGGTGATGGTAAAGGTTCCGCCTGTCAGATCTTCGGCAGTAAGCTTGCTGTTTTTAGCTTTATTGGCCAGGTTGATTACTTCTTTTTCTATATCCGCCATTCCCAGACTCTCTACATTGCGTATTACAGGCACGGTTAAACCTCTTGGAGTGCTTACGGCTATGCTGATATCTGCATAGTCATGAAACAAGATCTGGTCTCCATCGATATAAGCATTAACAGTAGGCCATTCAGACAAGGCAATGGCACAAGCTTTGGCAAAGAAGCTCATGAATCCTAACCCCACCCCATGCGCTTCTTTAAATTTATCCTTATACTTGGCGCGAATGTCCATGATGGGCTGCATATCCACTTCGTTAAAAGTGGTTAACATAGCTGTCGTATTTTTAGCTTCAACCAATCTGCGGCTAATGGTTTTGCGCAAGTTGGTCATTTTCTCCGCACGCTGGTTGCGTGTGAACAATTCCCCTCCGTCAAAAGCTTTTTTACCCGGATTTGCCAAAGCCGCCAGCACATCGTCTTTAATGATCTTACCAGAGAACCCGGAAGGTTTCACTGTTTTAGGATCTACTTTTTTATCTGCAATAATTGCTGAAGCCACTGGTGTTGCTTTCAGGTCTGCTGTTGCAGCTGGCTGCTGCGCCGCTACTTTCTTTTCTTCTGCTTTCGGAGCAGGTTGATCAGATACAGCTTTAGCTGGTTTGCCTGTTGTTTCTTTGATAACAGCAATAGTGTCGCCAATTTTAAGGGTATCACCTTCAGCAACTGAAGCTTCTATAATCCCTGCCAGTTCAGCATTTACTTCAAAGGTCGCTTTCTCACTTTCCAATTCTGCCACCACTTCATCTCTTTCTACATAATCACCTGACTTTTTCACCCATTTCAATAAGGTAACTTCGCTGATGGATTCGCCTACGGTTGGTATTTTAACAGCAACTTCTTTCCCGGTTGTTTTCAGCGGCTCTTCTTCCTGCCCGGACACAGTTGCTTTTTCAGGCGCGGCTGCTTCGGGCTCACTGGCAGCGGCTTGGGCACTTCCCCCACCGGGCTTTGCAGCAGCATCATCAATGCTGGCTATTACATCGCCTATATTGATAGAGTCGCCTTCGGCAACGGATGTAGTCAATACGCCAGCTTTCTCGGCATTCACTTCAAAAGTAGCTTTCTCGCTCTCCAACTCGGCAATCACTTCATCCCTTTCCACATAATCGCCTGTTTGTTTCACCCATTTCAAAAGCGTTACTTCACTTATCGACTCGCCCACCGTAGGCACCTTAATATCAACAGCCATAAATACAAATGATTTTTTATAGAATAGGTTGGCAAATTACGTAAAAATGACAAAAAAACGGCTTTAAATACGTGGCGATATTTTAAAAGTGACCTGCTCCTCCAAAACATCCCCAGAATTAGTGATGAATTGCTAGTACTGCTTCAATTATCTTTGATTGTAAGATGAGTAGCCTCCCTATTAAAGTAGCTGTTTTCGACGATAACGCCTATCGCCGGGACAGCTTATGTATGCTGATCAATTCTGCGCCCAGAATGAGCTGCGCAGGAACCTTCTTTGATTGCAGCAATGTGATTGCAGATGTGAGGAAAACAGCGCCTGATGTAGTGCTGATGGACATTGATATGCCCAATGTGAACGGCATTGAGGGAGTCAAATTGATAAGAATGAATTTTCCCAAGGTGCAGGTATTGATGCAGACCGTTTTTGAAGACGATGATAAGATATTTGCTTCCATCTGCGCCGGCGCCTCTGGTTATATTTTGAAGAAATCTACACCGGCTCAACTGCTGCAGGCAGTGGAGGACGTTTATAATGGCGATGCTGCCATGACCGCTTCAATAGCCAAAAAGGTACTGACGGCCTTCCAGAAAAATGTATTTTATGAAAACAATCAGGAAATATCGCTAACGCCCAGGGAGAAGGAAGTGCTGGGTTACCTGGTGAAAGGATTCAGCCATAAAATGGTAGCATCGGCTTGCGGTTTAAGCATACATACGGTGAATACACATATTAAAAAAATATACGAAAAATTACAGGTAAATTCTGTTGCAGAGGCAGTAGTTAAGGCATTAAACCAAAAATTAATATAAAGATCTCATGTTTAGTTTTGAATATAAGAGGGCGGAATGTCTATTCCGCCCGATATTTCAAACTGTTCTTATTTTATTGACTGCTAGATCGTAAACGCTGTATTTACAATTTCTTCCTGCTCTGCCTTATGCACTTTCATAAAACCTGACGCGGTAGACGCACTGGCTTTTCTGCCAATGATACCATAGTTAATATGCTTCAGATTCATTTGCAGGAAGGATGCGGCACCCATATTCAAAGGTTCTTCCTGAACCCAATACCATACAGCATTTTTGTACTTATTATATAAAGCTGCCAGCTGCTTGCCCGGCAAAGGATAGATCTGTTCCAACCTTACAACTGCCACATCTTTACGGGCTTCTTTTTGCTGCCTTTCCAGGAGGTCGTAATAAACCTTACCGCTACAGAAAAGCACTTTCTTTACCTCATCTGCCTGCACATAACTATCGTCTATCAACTCCTGGAAAGATCCGGTTAAGAAATCTTTTTGAGCTGAATAGGTGCCCGGATGACGCAAATTAGCCTTAGGAGCAAAATTGATCAATGGCTTGCGGAACGGCCACGCCAATTGTCTTCTTAAAGCATGGAAATAGTTGGCAGCCGTGGTAATATTTGTAACGACAATATTCAATTCGGCACACGCAATTAAAAAGCGTTCCATACGGGCGCTGCTATGCTCGGGACCCTGCCCCTCATATCCGTGTGGCAATAACATCACCAGGCCGTTCATACGGTTCCACTTTTGTTCGGCGCCGGTTATAAACTGGTCGATAATAGTTTGCGCACCATTTACAAAGTCTCCGAACTGGGCTTCCCATAACACCAGGGCATTGGGCGAAGAGAGCGCATATCCATATTCGAAACCTAATACCGCATTCTCACTCAACAGCGAGTTGAACATCCTGATCTTACCGTCTGCACCCGGTATATTTGCCAACCTGTTATAAGGCTTGTCATTTATCTCATCTCTCAGTACACAGTGGCGGGAACTAAAAGTACCCCTACCTACATCCTGGCCACTCATTCTCACGTCTGCGCCGTCGACCATTACCGACCCAAAAGCCAGCAATTCAGCAGTGGCCCAGTCCAGCTTACCTTCTTCGTTAAATAACTTCACCTTATCCTTCAGCAGCTTATCTACCTTTTTCAAAGGAGTAAAACCTTCGGGAATCGTCATAACAGCGTTAAAGACCCGGGTAAACTTTTCTTCGGTAATGCCTGTTACCGGGCTCTTATCAAAATCGTCTTCCGTGGCCTTTCTTAACTGCTTCCACAAAAGTTCCGGAGCCTGGTAGGTATAAGGTAAGGGTCTTTGCTTTACATCATCCAGTCTATCCTGCAAATCTGCCCAGAATTTCGTCTCCATTTCTTTAGCCAGATCCTTTGCATCTTCTTCGCCATTATCCAGTAAATACTTTACATATACTTCACGCGGGTTAGGATGCTTATCGATCAATGCGTACATGGCAGGTTGTGTAAATTTAGGATCATCTCCCTCATTATGCCCATGCTTACGATAGCATACCATATCTATAAATACATCGTCATGGAACGTACTCCGGTAACGCGTTGCGATCTCTGCACATTTTACTACAGCTTCCGGATCATCGCCGTTTACGTGAAACACCGGGCTTTGGGTCATTGCCGCCAGGGAGGTGCAATAATCTGCACTACGGGCGTCCGAGAAATCGGTAGTGAAACCGATCTGGTTATTGATGATAAAATGTATGGTACCCCCTACCTGGTAACCAGGCAGTTTAGACATCTGCAACAATTCGTACACAACCCCCTGCCCTGCTATCGCCGCATCGCCATGTATCAAAATGGGCAGTACTTTATCGTATTGTTCGTCATGTATATTATTGGCACTGCTTCTGGCAAAGCCCAATACAACAGGGTCCACCGCTTCCAGGTGAGACGGGTTGGGCATTAATTTCAGATGAATCTTATTGCCGCTGGCGGTTTCTATCTCACTACCATACCCCAGGTGGTATTTAACATCACCGCTTCCCATGGTTTGGTTTATTTCACCGGTACCTTCAAACTCACTGAAGATCTGCTCGTAAGTTTTACCTAAAATATTGGCCAGCACATTGAGCCTGCCCCGGTGTGCCATGCCAATCACGGCTTCTTTTACATCGAGCTCTGCAGATTTATTGATGATGGCATCCAGCGCGGCAATCGTCGTTTCACCTCCTTCAAGAGAAAAACGCTTCTGACCAACATATTTAGTATGCAGGAATTTTTCAAACATAACACCCTGGTTCAGTTTTTCCAGGATCCTTTTTTTCTTTTCCAGCGGAAAGGGAGCAGAAAAGTTTCTTTCAATTTCGTTCGTAATCCAGTCTATCTTTTTCTGATCGCTGATATATTTAAACTCAACACCTACATGACCTGCGTACCAGTTCTGCAGGTGGGTGAATATATTTTTAAGGGTGGTTGCTCCCAGCCCGATCAGGTTGCCCACTTCGTAGGTGGTATCCAGGTCGGCTTCGCTTAAACCGTAAAAAGACAGTTCAACATTAGCACCGCGATCTTTCCGTTTTTTGATAGGATTGGTGCTCGCCAGCAAATGTCCCTTGTTACGATAACCCAAAATAAGCCGGTATACTGCCAGTTCTTTTCTCCAGTCGTTCTTTCCTGTGGATGTATTGACAGTGCCATTTTCAGAAACAGCCGTACCGTTTTTTCCAGCCAGCCCGCTTCCTACCGCAAAATCAAAGCCTTCAAAAAATTTGCGAAAATCAGCATCTACATTCCCAGGATCCGCAACAAACTCATGGTACATATTTTCGATAAATGCAGGCGATGAGTTCGTGATATAAGAAAAGTCTTTCATTATAAATGAATCGTTAATATATAAATAATATGATTAATCTTAAAGTTTTCGAGCGTGTTAAAAGATGCTTTAACTACATTTCCGCGAAATTAGGATTTAATTTCTTTCGGTAACAATAAAGATGCATAGAAAGCGTTAAAAGATACCCGTTCTTAGGACTTTTTAATGTGTTGTTTGCCGGCTTGTTGGATCACACCAGCTGCTGCCTGCAAAAAATCAAAAAAAATTATGGTAGTATGTCTGAAAGTCCTTACCTTTGCCGTCCAAAAATTAGAAATAGATGGCCAATCATAAAGCTACAAAAAAAGATGCACGTCAGGCAGCTAAACGCCGCGAAAGAAACAGATACTATGGCAAAACTACGCGTAATGCTATCAGGGATTTGAAAGCAGCGGAAACTACTGAAGCAGCATCTAAGTTCTCTTCTGTTGAAAGCATGATTGATAAATTAGCAAAACGAGGCGTTATTCATCGCAATAAAGCGGCTAACTTAAAAAGCAAGCTGGCTAAAAGACTGAATGCGGCTAAAGCAGCTTAAGGAATCGATTCAATATATTTTTTGAAGGAAGGCTTTGCCTTCCTTTTTCAGGTTGTACTGACCGGCACTTCTACTGCGATCAGGATGCTGCATCTATAGCCAGCTTTACACTACCTTTTTCCAACAATAACTGCCTCGCCCTCTCGTAATCTGTTATACCGGTGCGGTCCATAATCATACGGGTGCCCCTGTCTATCAGCTTGTCATTCGTCAGCTGCATATTAACCATGCGGTTCCCCTCTACCCGGCCCATTTGTATCATAACGGTAGTAGAAATCATATTCAGCACCAGTTTTTGCGCAGTACCGCTTTTCATGCGCGTACTTCCTGTAACGAATTCGGGTCCTACAATTACCTCTACCGGATGATCGGCCACTTTGCTGATATCAGCATCGGGATTACAGGAAATGCTTCCCGTAACAATATTACCAGCCTGGCAATGCCTTAAAGCCCCTATAACATAGGGTGTAGTGCCACTGGCCGCCACACCTACTACGACATCTTTCTCGCTTACATGATGTTCTTTCAAATCATTCCAGCCCTGCTCCTCATCATCTTCCGCATTCTCTACCGGGGTGGTGATGGCTTTATTACCACCTGCAATTACGCCAATAACAACTCCGGGAGGCATACCATAGGTTGGAGGAATTTCGCTGGCATCCAGTATTCCTAATCGCCCGCTGGTACCGGCCCCTATATAAAACAGGCGCCCTCCCGAAAGCATCCGGTCCACGATGGCATCTACCAGATCCTCTATTTGCGGCAAAACGGCTTCCACAGCCACAGGGACTGTTTGATCTTCTTTATTAATAGAACCCAGCAACTCCTTGATGCTCATCTTCTCCAGGTCGTTATACCTGCTGGGCTGCTCCGTTACTTTTTGATTCATCCGTAATTTGTTTTAGTTGCGGCTCCGCCGCGATTATTTTTGTCGGATGCCTGCCTGTTGGCAAACAGGTAACGCCCTGAATACCCATCCTCCTGTGTGTCAAAAAATGCTATATGGACGTTTCATATAGATACCGGTTTATCTTATTTCCCCGGTCTTAAGCTTCCTTATGATATTCGATCAAACCTTTCATTGGTTTTTGCAGTATTCTTCCCAGTTCAAAATTATAGGTCGCACAAAGGTCTTTAATCACATCTTTAAAACCAAAAGCAATGCCTCCGACAAAATTGATCGGATACTTCCACGCTTCATTGTATTTACCCAAATGCGTAAAAAAGAAATCGTTTAATCCATCTTCGATGATATTCTCAATCATGTAATGTCCCCGGTTGTCGGCCAGAAACCGGGCAAATGACGCGAGGTAGCGATTAGGCAGGGGCTTTTTGTAAACATGCTCCAGTATTTCAGTGGTATTGGTTACATATGCGGCATCGAACCGGG
>JBQGCI010000453.1:0-1789 GCA_052038405.1 Acinetobacter pittii | reverse complement strand
TTGCAAATCCCAGTACCAGTTTTTATAATCGCCATAATAAGAGTTACTGTCACGGGTGATCCAGTCTTCTGAGCAAAGCGACCATGATTCAATAATGCCTGGCACTGCATACAGGCCCCAATGAATGATCATGCCAAACTTCTGGTCCTGCCATTGATCCAGCTTCTGCTTTACCTGCGGATCGGTTGGCCATTCGTATTGGGTGGAAGAGGGGTGGATGCCTTGCTGCTGGGCGTTTATTGTGAATACTATGAATGCGAAAAAAAAAGGAAAAATAATCTTCATTTTAATATATTAACGTGGGTTCTTAACTTATTTAAGCTTAATGCGCTGAATGACTTTTGATCCTACCAGTATCCCCTGCTTCTGACCATTTTCAATGGCAGGTATATAGTGAATTCCGCCATACAATCTGCTAATGGCCGCTTCCGCAGCCGCTGCGCGGAAACTCGGGAAAGATCTTACAGGCAAACCATAATTAATTTCTGAACTGTCATCAAACGCGAAATGATCGCCCCAAAACGAGGATAGTACCTCTGCTGCTGCCGACGAAATAACGCTGTGACCGCTTGGGTATTCGGGAAATGGCGGTGTTTGTAGTAATGGCTTCCATTGTTCATCTATATAGGAGTTGATATATGTTTCCGGTCTGATCAGATTGCTGCGGAATTTTTCGTCCCAACAGCTTATAAAGCCATCAAACAAGGCAATCGAGGTTAATACATAGGATGCTGCGGCAGTAATGCAATCTGCGTTTTTCTTTCTGGCAACAATACCGGCTATGGAAATCCAGTGACCTCCGGGCGACAACTTTTTTGTTGCAAAATTCAGATGTCCCCGGGTATTAAGGTAAAAAGGATTGCAGTCCCAAAACATAGCTATGGCCGTTTGTTCATGAGTTCGGCTGTTAGCAACGCGGTACACATCATCCGCCATTTTGTAAAAGGCGCTTTCGGGCCGGATGCTAAATGAGTGTGGTACGGCTGGTTTGAATTCTGATGATGAATCAAGAGCGATTGTTCTTATTTTGCTCCAATAAGGTTCAACAGCTGGCATATAGCCCGGCGGGGTGGGCATCCATTTGCCAGGTTCTTTAAGGTAATTGTATCTTCTTAGTTTTCGGGTGTTAAGATAATTATCTTTTTGAGCCCAGGCTAAAATGCTGTCTGCGATTTCCTCTGAGTATTTTAAACTATTATGGATGATACTGCTGTCTAAATACTCAAAACATTTAAATACAGGCGTCAAAGAATCCTGCAGCATTTTTTCAGAAAAAACCAGTCTTTGTGCTGTTTTAAAAAATGCGTAAGTGGCCGCCAGCTCGGGGTTGATTTTTCCATATTTTGCTGCAGTATTTAAAACCGGAAACTGTGTCAGGGACTTTGATAAACTTTGATAGCGCTTTTGAAGGCCTGCTAAAGCCTCGTAAGCCGCTATATTGCTATATAAGTATATACGGCTGGCCACGGGGGGAGAAAAGATATCTCTGACAATAACCGAAGTAAGGACTTCTTCTGAACGATGCAAAACCTCAGCTCCCGGCGGCTGTTGGATTTGACCTTGTACCGGCAATGTTGAACTTATAATCAGTATAAAAAGAATAATCTTCACGGAATTCTTAATTTTAATACTTGTACGGGACCATCGTTTGTAGCCGATATAATCATTTGTTCCTCCTTACTGTTCTTAAGAAGTACCGATTTTCGAACATCACCATTTATAAAAAGATTGATCGACTCGTTGGGCACAACATTGACCTGGCTACCAGTATACTCCAATAAGCACCCTA
>JBQGCI010000452.1:0-2744 GCA_052038405.1 Acinetobacter pittii | reverse complement strand
TTTCATATTCCATGCATCGCAAAAACAGAGCCAATCTTTAAAGTGATTAAAATAAACCATAAAAAAATCCGGAAAATATTTCCGGATTATGATGGTGAAAAAGATTAATTTAAAAATTAATTGATTTTCAAAATATTCAGACCTGCCTGTCCCGTAGCGACAAATGCAAGATTGTTATTGATGTAAATGTAGTTCGCGGAACCGTTAATTTTATAATATCCAACTACTTTGAACGTGTTTTTATTTAAAACAATAACACCGTCGGTACCGTTGGCAAGATAAAGATAGCAGTTGTTTACGGCAACCGCATTGGTAAGACCGGTCTGGCTGAATACATTCTGATCGTTCACTTTAAAGTTTCTCGGTACGAAGCTGTTCATCAGCTGTCCGTCAGTTAGTCTGATTTTAGCTACCCCTTTATCGCTTAATGCAAGGTAAACGTATTGATCATCAAGAACGATTACATTTTTTCCATCCGTAACGGATTGTGCAAGTTCAGGATAATTATACACCTTAGGATTTGATCCGTCGTTATTGGCAACTCTGAGAGATGCGCCGTTTGCCTGAGTAGCAAAGAATACCTGGTATGTATTGTTGTGCGCCACATATTTAGCTCTCTCACCTGCAAAATTGAACTGTTCGGAGATCGCATAACCATTGTTTGGATCAAGCTTGAAGAATCCGCCACCGGTTGTCCCTGTCGAAGCATACAAATAATTATTTAGGAAATAAGAATTTTTTGCGGTAGAACTAGGAAGTTTATAATTCAGGAATGAAGAAAGATCCTGAGTGTTGAATACGTTATTGGTAAGCGGAGAAGTAACCAGTTTAGCACCGTTTTTATCACCACCAACAGCATAAAGCTTATTATTTACCACATCAACATTATTAAATTCAATATTGTTGAATAGAGCTTCATTTACCAGAGATGGCGCGTTGTAATCAGAAACGTTAAGGATTCTGATCGCTCCTTTCGTAGTGCTTCCTGCAGCCGCATCATTCGTATGGTAAGAAACATAAGCAAAACCATTGTTCATGGTCACCCCCGTAGCGCTTAATGTCGTATTGCTAAGCACAGGGCTTACCACATTCGCTACCAGGGTAAACTGCAGCTGGCTGTCTGAGCAAGGTGCAATACCTTTCTGCGGCTTACAGTCCGCTGCGGCGATGTAGGCATTGGTGTTTAAAGTAACCTGGTTGTTGATCTTGTTATTGCTCTGTAATACCGCATAAGAAGTATTGACAAAGTTCATGTCGATAAGTCCTGTAAACGCAGGCGATGCATTAAGGTTGCTGAAAGACATATTTGAAAAATCCATTCTTGCAACACCGCTTCCGCTGTTGCTTACTTTACCGTCTACCGATACGCTGCCTCCGGTTACTTCAGTGTATGACTGAGGTTTAAGGTTCAGAACGCCAGAACCATTCACGTGAAACCCTTTTTCAAATGTAAGATATCCTTCGTTGTTAAGGCTGGCGTTAAGGTAGTTGTTCTGCGCATTGAAGACCATTCTGCAGTAATTGTTTACTGTAGAGCTTCCGTTAAGGCTTTCAGAATTGTTGAAGTTTAAATTGTTGTAATTGTTGATGATCCCGTCCACAGATCCTGTTGTGTAAGTTACAAATCCGTAGTTGTCTAATCGTCCTCCTGAATTAAGGTGGAAATTGGCCGAACTTGAGATTTTACCGTTGTTTCCTACTTCCACTTTACCGCCATTCGGTACGTTGATCCAGTTTGATCCTCCCAATTCTCCGAGAATGATGATTTTTCCGGCAGAATTGAAGTTGAATCCACCTGTAAAAGTAGTTCCTTCAGGAATGTAATACGTTTCTCCGTTGTTGATGTTATACCAGTTGCTTCCTGTCGCTGCGATGGCTCCCGAAAGGTTTGGGGTATACGTTACATTTTTTGCCGTAGAAGAGAATTTCTGACTGTTTGGGTCAAATTTTACGAAATCTACAGCTGAGTTTTTCATCTCAATACTCTGGCTCAGGTCACCGCTTCCGTAACGGAGGGTAATATCGCCATTGGTAATGGATTTGGAACTTTCATTGTTGTCTGGAAGAAGACTGTCTTCAGACGAACATCCGGTTGCAGCAACAAGAAGGAAAAATCCCATGGCTGCGGTTAGCTTTCTAGTCATTAAGGGTTAAGTTTTATTTTATAAGGGTTGTTTAAGTGAAGTGTCATGCGCCGAATTCACGGGCTTTTTTAGAGGTTTTCTGGGGGTTCCACGGGTCTTTATAAGAATCATAAAAGAACAATTCATCAAAATAAGCGATCGTTCTTACGATACGCATAAAATAACCCATATACAAGGGATAAAGCGGAACGTAAATGATCTTTGATAAATATTTCTTTTTATTTTTCACTATTAACAAGCAAATCAGAAACTGCGTAAAATACAGCAGCAAATATACTAAATATTTGAATGGCAGCCAAAAAAGTAAGAATTCAGGATTCTCAATTATGATTCTTATCATGTAAATCATCCAGGTGATATCCAATACCAGTCCGAAAAAGACATTTTCAAAGAAAGAAAAGAAATTAGACCACCTGAAATTCTTATTGGGAAGCCAGATGTCATAATGTTTTCTCAGCCTGAAACGAACCAGTGAACGGGACCACCGTAACCGCTGTTTCGCGAGCTTAGACCATTCTACAGGAACGTGCGTATTGCAGACCGCCGACTGTTCGAAATGAATATTATAGCCGATCTTCCGGATCTTTACCGTGATATCGC
>JBQGCI010000451.1:0-3594 GCA_052038405.1 Acinetobacter pittii | reverse complement strand
TATGATAAGGCAACCGGTAAAATGGAACGTATTAGTGGCGGCGATAGTAAAACCGATCTGACAAGCAGTGGTATTTACTCGCTGTTCGTGGATGAAGGAGCAAGAATATGGCTGGGAACAAGAAGAGGTGGTATCAATATTGTGGACAAAGGACGCAGGCAATTCCAGACCATCAGCCACGAGCCTGGCAATAAAAAAGGACTTTCAGGCAACTTTATTACATCTGTAGCAGAGTCTCCTGCCGGTACCCTCTTTGTTGCTACAGAGGAGAATGGCTTAAATGTAAAAGAGCCCTGTACAGATTACTTTACCCATTATCAATTCAACCCCGCAGACGTAAGTTCTCTATCGGGTAACAATGTAAATAATATTACTATTGACCATAATGGAAGTATATGGCTGGCCACCTACACAGACGGCATCTGCCGATTTGATCCTTCCGCCCGGAAGTTCAAAAGGTATGTTGCCGTTAATCCTGCAAAAAACCTCGAGAACAAAGTATTTAATACACTATATGAAGACCGGTCCGGAACACTTTGGGCATCCGCCCTTAGAAGAGGTAATCATTTTGGTGCATTGTATCAGTACAACCGGCCGGCAGATAAATTCGAGATCTTTGACGATTGTTTGTCCGATTTATTTTCTTTGTCTGAAGATAGCCAGGGCAATTTTTGGGGAGGCGGTCTTACCGACCTGGTTAAAATTAACAAGAATACCCGGCAACACGAATATTTTTACATTGGCCAGTTTATCAGAACTATTACAGATGATGGCTTGGGGAATCTTTGGCTGGGTACAGAGGGTGGCGGTCTGGTGCTATTCGATCGCGATAGGAAAAAAGTAAAAGCACGCTATACGGTTGCTGAAGGATTGTCTAATAACAGTATTTTTTCTACACTGCAGGACAACAACGGATACCTTTGGTTAGGTACCTTTAACGGGCTCTCCAGGTTTGATATCAGCAGCAGGAAGTTCAAGAATTTTTATAGAAGCGATGGACTACAAAGCGATCAGTTTCATTTTAACGCCGCCACTAAACTTAAATCGGGGGCTTTTGTGTTTGGAGGCATTGGCGGCTACAATATTTTTTACCCCGACAGTATCTATTTTTCCCGCAGGAACGCCCAGCTGCGTCTTACAGCAATAACTGTGGACGGGAAAAAACTGGAAGAAACACCTGGTTACATAGTAAACGCGTCGAACGGAACGGCCGGTGCCATTGCTGTACCCTACGATCATGCTGTGTTTTCATTTAGCTTTGCAGCGCTTGAATATACGGTACCCAACAAAATATCTTATGCCTATTATATGGAAGGATGGGACAAAGGGTGGAATTATAGCGGTAAGGCAAGAACGGCAACCTATACACACCTGAGCGAAGGCCGCTATGTATTCAGAGTGAAAAGCACCAACGGCGATGGCAAATGGGTAGAAGAGATCGCCATACCGGTTCGGGTGTATCCGCCCTGGTACCGTAGCATCTGGGCATATTTGTTCTATTTGAGTGTTTTCGTTGCCTTATTCTATTTATATATAAAATATCGCGCCAGGCAGGCTAAATTACTGTATGAGGTCACTTTACAGAAGCTGGAAGTGCAGAATCAGAAGGCCGAACGGGACCGGGCAGCCGCCGAGCTGGCCCTCGAAAAATCGGAACATGAAAGATTTGCCGCAGAATTGGCAAGCGAGCGAACGCAACGGGCTTTAGAGCGGTCTGAACGGGAGGCCGAAAAAGCAATGGCCGATAAGGAAAAAGAAGTAGATGAGCGAAGAGCTGCATTTTTCACAAATATATCCCATGAGTTTCGCACGCCCTTGTCGTTAATCATTAATCCTATTAAGGATATTCTTGATACGGATGGGATTTTGCCTGAGAAAGAAGAGCGGGAGCTAAAGATTGTTTATCGCAATGCAAAAAGAATGCTGAGTCTGACCAACCAGTTGTTGATGTTCCGAAGAGAAGAAACAGGTATGGACCGTATTTATCCTCAGCAACTCAACCTCTCAGAGCTTTGCAAAGATGTATATTTATGCTTTATATACCAGGCCCGTCAAAAGGAACTTACTTACGAACTGATAAAGCACGAAACACCTGTTTATATTTACGGCGACAGGGAGAAGCTGGAAATTGTATTTTATAACCTGTTGTCCAACGCCTTAAAGTATGCGCCTTATGGAGGCCAGGTATATTTTACGCTTCATGAGTCACCGGAAACGGTAACGGTAGGCGTCTCCGATAACGGTCCGGGTATACAGAGTAGTGCGCAGTTAAAGATCTTTGAAAAATTTTACCAGGCCAGGGGCCTGGACAATATTACGCAGCCCGGGTTTGGTATAGGGCTTTACCTGGCCAAACAATTTACCAATCTGCACGGAGGAACTATTGAATACCGGAATAATGTGTCGGGAGGAAGTCTTTTCCTTGTAGAGCTGCGTAAAGGAACGACTCACTTTTCAAATGATCAGTTCAATCAAATCGGCATTACTCCTGCACCTGAGAAAATCTCCCTACTTGAAGTGCTAAACGCAGAAGTTAAAAGTGAAGACCGGGCTCCAATGCTTAGCGAAGTAGCTCAGCCAACCGAGCATGTGGTAGCCACTGATAAGCAGTCTATACTGGTAGTTGACGACGATGAAACTACCCGTGAGTATCTGGCCTTGCTATTTTCACCGCTGTACCAGGTTTACCAGGCGGTAAACGGCGACCAGGGATTTGAGCTGGCCGAACGGATATTTCCCGATATTATTATATCCGATATTATGATGGGGCATACCAACGGCATTAACTTATGCAGCCAAATAAAGCAAAACCCGGCGCTGGGCCACATACCCGTTATTTTATTAACGGGCACCACCAACGAAACGATACAACTTGAAGGAGTGAGGGAAGGGGCCGATGATTATATCATGAAGCCCTTCGATAAAGATCTGCTGCTGGCCCGGGTTGAAAACCTTCTTAAAAACAGGAATAATATTCAGCGCTATTTTTATAATGAAATAACGCTTCATAACCAGGATACCAGGATACCTGAACAGTACCGGCAGTTCCTTGAAACCTGTATAAAAGTGGTGGAAGATCATTTGGACGACGAACAATTCAGCAGCAGGAAGCTGGCATCGGAGCTGGGTATGAGTTACTCCTCTATTACTAAGAAAGTAAAAACCGTCTCCGGGCAATCTTTGAATAGTTTTATAAGGTTTATCAGGCTGAGAAAGGCAGCCAGGCTGTTTATTGATACTAATTATAATGTGAATGAAGTAGCCAACCTGGTAGGTATTTACGACGCCCGTTACTTTCGCGAACAGTTCAGCAGGCAGTTTAATATGAACCCATCCGATTTTATAAAAAAATACAGGAACTCTTTTTCAAATAAGTTTACCATAAACAGGGATATACTTAATCAATAGGCACAGATCCTGAATGGAAGGTATAAATTAGTGAGCCAATTATTTTTATTGTCCACTTTTGTTTGGGCTTATTATTCTATCTTACTTTCTGCCCAAAATCCGGGACAAAAAGCTCCCGGTGGCATTTACCCCGAATCTTTCGATTAAATTTTCGAAAGTTCAACTGGTGTCGATCAGGTTCATCCT
>JBQGCI010000450.1:0-5801 GCA_052038405.1 Acinetobacter pittii | reverse complement strand
AAATCATTGTAAGGAAGTCAGATTTTTATGAAGTTAAGCTGGCTACCAGTCCCAATTCAGTAAATGAGACAGTCGTTACCGGTGTATATGTACGACCTAAATCTAACTTTACCGGAGCTTCCAGTTCTTTTACTGCAGAAGATATTGCACGGGTAAGCAATTCGAATGTGCTGAATGCACTTCAGTCGCTCGACCCTTCTTTCCAGTTAATGGAGAACCTGAACCTGGGATCTAACCCCAACGTTTTGCCCGATGTGGTATTACGCAGTGGCAATAGTTTACTGGATCTGGGGGGCAGTTCTACGGTACCTTTTGATTACGCAAATGGCGCCAATACACCGCTCTTTATACTGGACGGTTTTGAAGTACCGCTACAGCGTATCAACGACCTGGATATGAACCGTATAGCTAAAGTAGACATTTTAAAAGATGCGGCCGCCACTTCTATCTACGGTTCGCGGGCCGCGAACGGTGTAATCGTAATTGAAACCGTACGGCCCAAAGAAGGGAAGTTGAGAGTTTCTTACATTGGTAATATCTCCGCTGAAATTCCTGATCTTTCCAGCTACAACCTGTTAAACGCCAGGGAAAAATTTGACCTCGAGAATGTAGTCAATGCCTATTCATTTTACAACTGGAATTTCAGAGTCGAACAGCTGGGATTCTTTTATAACCAGAGACTGGCGGCTATTGAAAGAGGCGTTAATACGGATTGGATTTCGCAGCCGGTGCAAACAGGTATCGGCACCAAACATGCTATTTATGTTGAAGGAGGAGCCAACGATGCTTTATACGGTGTTAACCTAACCTACAATAGGATTACAGGCGCCATGAAGGGATCCGACCGGCAGCTTCTTTCAGGTAATACCTTTTTATCTTACCGGGTTAAAAAATTTCAGTTCAGAAATGACCTGACTATCAATGTGAATAAAGCCAATAATTCACCTTACGGTTCTTTCTTTAAGTATACCCGGCTCAATCCATACTGGACTCCCTACGATAGCGTAGGTAATATGAAAATATACCTGGAGGATGTGCGTAATCAGGATGGAGCAAGGTTAACTAATTTTGATTCATATGATAACCTGCATTGGTATGATTATCCTTCACTTTTTGTAAATCCGGCTGAGCCCCGGATCGGGCGGCCTACCAATCCGCTTTATAACGCTGCTTTGAATATTGTTGATCAGACTTCATATAACAATATTGTAAATAATTTCTCAACACAATGGCAGGCTGCGCAATGGTTAAAATTCACCGGGCGTTTTGCCTATCAATACCAGGCTGATGAAAGTGATGAGTTTTTGCCGGCGCAACACACGGCATTTGCAAACAAGCCTACTTTTGAAAAGGGCTCCTATACCAAGGGATACGGTAAAAGACAAAGTATGGAAGGTATGGTGACTGCCGATATGAACAAACTGATTGGCCGGCACCAGATTTTTGGCACACTGGGCGCCAACATTCAGCAACTCAAATACAATACAGAAACTTTCCGGGTGGAAGGATTCCCAAACCCCAGGCTGGATCAGTTGGTGCTGGGTAACCGCTTCCCGCAGGATAGTAAACCTACGGGCACTGAAAGCCTGACAAGGTTGTTTGGATTACTGAGCAATGTGAGTTATTCTTACGATAACAGGTACCTACTGGATTTTTCGTTCCGGACTGACGGCTCTTCTCAATTCGGCTCACGGAGGCGTTTTGCCCCCTTCTGGTCTGCCGGCGCAGGTTGGAATATCCACAATGAAAAGGCCATCAGGGACCTTGAATTTATAGACAGTCTAAAACTGCGTTACTCATTCGGTTACACCTGTTCTCAAAACTTTGAAAGCTATAAAGCGATATCTACCAGCCAGTATTATACATCCAGCGATTACCGCGGCGTGATAGGTACCTATTTGCTGGGCTTTGGTAACGATGCACTGGCATGGCAAAAAACGGCAAAAAGCAACTTTGGTGCAGATATTACCTTATTCAAAAAACTCGATATTACCGGTAACTACTTCATAGAAAAAACGCAGGGTAGTATCGCTACCATCTCAACCGCTCCCTCAACCGGGTTCACCTCTTATGCAGAGAATATGGGAGATGTAATCGGCCGTGGCTGGGAACTGTACCTGCGCTACAATATTCTTAATAATAACGTAAAACGTAACAACCTGTCGGTATTCGCCAACCTGTTTTCAGTACGCAACAAAATTGAAAAGGTTTCCAGCACTATCGCGGCAATGAATGCCAGGGCAGACACCGCGAGATCGAGCCGGCCGATCACCCGGTATGCCGAAGGACAAAGTACATCCGCGATCTGGGCAGTGCCGTCATTGGGTATTGATCCGGCTACGGGTTATGAAATTTTCGTAAAAAAGGATGGAAGCCTCAGTAATATCTACGATCCGCGCGACCAGGTCATTATCGGAGACAGCAGGCCCAAGCTAGAAGGGACCTTCGGTACCAATCTCGAATTAAATGGCATAGGCTTTAATGTGTTTTTCAGATTCCGTTACGGCGGACAGGCATATAATCAAACCTTAGTAGAACGTGTAGAAAATGTTGCGGTAGCCTACTATAATGTTGACAGAAGAGTATATGAAGACCGCTGGCGTCAACCCGGTGATGTAACTTTCTTTAAGGGCCTCATAGATTATGCTGGCTTTGCTATCACCGAACCCACTTATACCACCTCCCGTTTTGTGCAGGACGACAATCTGATGGCATTGGAAAACCTCACTATGTACTACCGTTTTTCCAACGAGTTGAATAAAAAACTGGGCCTGGAAAATACAAGGATCAGCTTTTTTACTTCTGATGTATTCCGTGTTTCAAGTATCAGGAGAGAACGCGGTCTTGATTATCCATTTGCCAAGACATTCAGCCTGCAGATTCAAACCTCTTTCTAATATCATAATAAGTTTTTATCATGTATTTTAAAAATAATTCTAAAAAGCTGTTGGTATTGCTGATAGCAGCAATGCTTGTTCAGAGTTTCACAGCATGTAACAAATGGCTGGAGGTAAACCCTGCTACCAGGATATCAGAAGATGAACAATTTTCGTCGCAACAGGGTTATTTTGATGCCCTTTTCGGAACGTATCAAAAAATGGCTGAGTTGGGCGCCTATGGCGGTTTGGGAACCTACCGTTTTATTGACGTTTTGGCTCAATATTACGAGAATAAATCAGGTCAGACCAATACTTTTTATGGGCAGACTACGCGGTACGCCTACACTTCAGATGTAAATACCCAGCAAAATGTACGTGCCGCGATCAATTCTATATGGTCCGGCTACTATGGTGCTATTGCGCAGGCCAACTATATACTGAAGAACATTGAGCAAAGAAACGTATTGGCGGGTACAGCGCTCAATATTGTGAAAGGCGAAGCGTTAGCAATCAGGGGAGCTGTTCATTTTGATCTCTTGCGCATGTTTGCCCCGGCTCCGCTGAACGGAGCTAACGATACCGCCAGGGCCATTCCTTATATGGAGCAGTTTACGATTTTGCCCCAGGCCCGATTATCGTTGGGTGAGGCATTGAGTAAATGTGAAAAGGATTTGAAAGAAGCGGAGCAATTACTTTCCATCTATCCGGGCATCGATCAGATTGCGGCCAATCAGGGCGCTACTTCTGCCGAGCTGTTACTGGCATATCGTCAGAACCATATCAACTACTGGGCTGCAAAGGCGATCTTGGCCCGGCTGTATTTGTTTAAAGGTGATAAAACGAATGCATTGAAGTATGCAACAGAAGTTATCAACAGCCGCAATTTTGACTTTATCAATCCGGGAACTCTTTCGGTAGATGCTGCTACCGATGCTTCGGATCTTACATTTACTCCTGAGCATATTTTTTCATTAAGCGTATCCAATCTTAAACTGGCAGCTGACCAGTATTTCAAAAGTTCACAAACAGCAGCAGCTGACGCAGATGATCTTTTCTCAACAAAGACCAAGCTGGCTACTATGTACGAAGGAACGCTGCCTGACTATGGTACCGATATCCGGAATCCGGATGCGGCCAGAAGTATCTGGAACCAATTGACTACGACTATTGTATATTCCAAAAAGTATTATTCTGACAGAACTACCAATGTAAAGCAACGGTTGGTACCGATTGTACGCCTGCCCGAAATGTACTATATAGCAGCAGAAGCGGCTCCAACAGTATCGGCTGGTGTGGATTATCTGAATGTAGTGAGATTGGCCCGGCTGATTCCTGCATTAAGTACGTCTGTTATTAATACCCCCGCATTGCTGGATGCAGAGTTGCAGAAGGAATACCGGAAAGAATTGTATGGGGAAGGCCAGTTGTGGTTCTGGTATAAAAGGAAGAATGTAGCCTCTATTCCTGATGGAGTAGGTAACCCCATGACACAGGCTAAATACACTTTTCCCCTGCCACTGGGTGAAATTGAATTTGGCGTTAATTAATCTTGTTCATTTTACAACTATCATTCAATGAAAATGACATACCTGAACACAATTATTTATAGCGTTTTACTGGCGTTGGCGCTAACGGCCTGTAAAGAAGATCAATCGCTGATATACACGCAAGATGCCCGCATATATTTCAGGGAGGGAGTTACTGTGGAATACTCTTTTACCGCAGAGCCGGCCAATGTTACAACAGACACGCTTTTTATTCCCCTGCGTATTATGGGATCGGCTGCAGACCGCGACAGAGCCTTCCATATTATTATTGACGACAGCTCCACCGCAAAACGCGGCTATCATTTCCAATTCGGTCCTTTGGTAATCCCCGCCAATACCTACGAACTTTCATTACCGGTATATCTTTATCGCAGGCCCGGGCTAAAGGATAGCGTGGTAAACGCGTATCTGACCATCGGTGAATCTGCCGATTTTAAACCGGGTTATACCGACAAGGCGAATTCCATAAATCCTTACAATAAGCTGCACTACCGGATATCGCTCCATGATCAGTTACTAAAGCCATCCTCCTGGGATACGCGCTGGGCTACTTATTTCGGCACATACTCCAAAACCAAGCACCAGTTTATTAACCAGGTTTATGGCAGCGCCAGCTGGCCCTCCGTAAACTTTCCGCAGGACATCAATTTCGTGGTGCAAACGATGAAGCTGGCTTTGTATAATTATGAGCAGGCCAATGGCCCCTTAATCGACGAAAATGGCGAGCGTGTTGTTTTCCTTTAACTTCAAAATTATTAAAAATGAAAGCTGATTTTATAAAATATATCCGGATACCCATAGTCCTGGTCGTTATTCTGCTCACCGGCTGTTATAAAGATCAAGGTAACTATAACTATAAAGACATTAATGAGATAAGCGTTACTGATGTAAAAGCTACGCAGCGTATCTTTGTGTATCCCGATGATACGTTGCGATTAAATCCTTCTATCATACAGTCGAAGCCTTCTGATGATCTGTCTTATGCCTGGTTTATGTATAATAATTCACCTAACAGTTCGTACGTAATGCCAAGGGACACGATCGCGAGAACGCCTAATCTTGCTTTTAGAGTAACCGGAGATTTATTTGTTTTGGGAGAAAACTACAGGGTAACCCTAAAGGTAACAGACAATAAAACCGGTGTGTCGGCAGTAAGACAGTATGATGTAACGGTGGCTAATAAATACGCACGGGGATGGATGTTCCTGGAGGAAAAGACAACAGGCGCTGATCTGTCAATGATATTGCCCGATAACAGCGTGGAACATAACATCTATTCTCTTCTTAACCCTGGCGCGCCGTTGGGAAAACCGGTATCCGTTACCGCTACCAATTTTGATGTTACCGATGATCTGTCTTATGCCTGGTTTATGTA
>JBQGCI010000449.1:0-4300 GCA_052038405.1 Acinetobacter pittii | reverse complement strand
GCACCGGTTAAAGCGCCGTCCACTGCACCACCAAAATTGCCCCCAATCGCCATATTGATCAGTAAAAAGAACCGATGGTTAAACGGAATGGCCGCTGAATTAGGCACACTATGTATTAATTGTTCATCCACATACATCTTTACAGCGGTGGCCGACCAGTCTAAAGTGTATTTGTGAAACGCGGTAGTGGCATCTGCTATTTTCTTTGTATTACCGTTTGCATTAGCGCCGCTTCGGCCGGGGTAATGTAAAGTAGCATAAATATTATTAAGATCTCTCCCCAGATGTTCCATGATGTCAATCTCGCCACAGGCTGGCCAGGGATTGCTATCTATGTCGGCGCCCAGCATCCAGATAGCAGGCCAGGTACCGATTCCCGCCGGCATTTTCGCACTTACTTCCACCCGCCCGTATTTAAAATCGAACTTACCCTTAGTTAACAGGCGTGCTGATGTAAACGTGCTCCCGTTATAATTTTCTTTACGCGCCCTTATTTTCAGCATTCCGCCCTGAACTACTGCATTCTCCGGGCGATTGGTGTAATACTGAAGCTCCGCATTACCCCAGCCGTTATCGCCGGTACCTATGTTGTAGCCCCATTTAGACGGATCCGGGGCACCGTCAGTATTGAATTCATCCGACCAGACCAGCTTACCCTGAGCAATAATATCCACCTGTACATTTTCAGAAGCAGACCTCATTTGACCACCACTACTTTTGGCCGTTACCGTTACCTTATAGTTACCTCCCGAAGGATATAGGTAAGCCACTTTACCTGTGGCAGATTGCTGGTAAACGCCGTTACCAAAATCAAACTCATAACTAACAGCATTACTGGCAGCAGCAACGAAGTCAACAGACCCCGATTTATCAGCATTTACAGTGGCTGTAATCGTCAGGTTATCGGGAACATTACCAGTGTTACCATCGGCTGACTTATGGCAGGCGCCTACCATTAATAGCAGACCGGCCGTTATAGAAAAAATCATAAGTTTCATATTTTAATGTTTTAAAAATGTCGGGAATATATTATGGTTTAGGTATTAATATCTGGTACCACGCCAGGCCATCCGCACCTATGGTTCTTAGTTGCAAACTCCCGTTGCTGATGGCTAATATTTCATAAGTATTACTACCTAACCCATTATTTACAATACCATTTCCAGGAACCTGGAACTGAATACGCGTGGAGTTCTCCGGTGTAGAATTAGACACTGCATCGCTAAATACCAATAGTTTGTTTCCGCCTGTGTTCAGTGCATAACAATCATCTCCTCCTGACAGGCCATAATAGCTGGTAGCGGCGCCAATTACAAAACTACTCCCCTTGTTATCCAGATTCATAAATATGCGGTTGCTGGCATCTTTGGAAAAAGTGATTTCATCATCGTAGACGCAAGCGCTTCGCTGGTTGGGTGTAGCGCTGTAATAACTGGGCCAGAATACGTCAGTTGGTCCTACCCCGAAATGTCCCGGAGTTTCTTTCGCGGTTACCCATGTTTTGGAATTTCCTGCTGTTAAAAAGTTCCGGATATCTGCGGGCAGATCAAACAGTACGTTAATGCTTAGCTGTGCGGCAGTTGTAGAAATAGCGCCGCCGGTACCGATGGCATTGACTTTCACCAGATAATTACTGGTGCCTGGGTTGCGGTACTTATAGGTAAGCGTGTCTTTGGTAGTCACCAGCGAATCGCCGTTACCAAACCAGACTTTGTAGGCCAGGGCATGAATAGCCGACCAGTTAAACTTCACGATACCGCTGCCGTCACCATCAGGGTTGGACGTACTTTTACCTTGTACAGCCGCCGTCAGGGTCAGATCCTGGGGTGTTTTAATACTTCCAAAATTGTATTCCTTTTTCTTGCAGGCAATAGCTAAAGCCAGCAGGGCTACCAAAACATACAATAGCTTTTGAATATTCTTATACGGGGTCATACTATTTAGTTTAATGTGATATCATCAATTAAAAAAGTGAAATTGCCTGAACCATCACCCATTGTGCCGTTATCAAAAATGAAAACAATTTTTTGATAGCTGTTACCTGTATTAATGGCGCTGTAATCAAAACTCAGTTCTTCCCAAGCGTTGGCAACCGTAGTAAGCACCTCCTTCTCAAAGCTGATGCCCCCGTTGGTTAGATTTTCCACTTTCAATAAAACTTTTGCGCCTACCCGGGGTGAGTAGATTTTTACCTTAAACGTTTTCCGGGTAAAATCCAGGGGGCTGGTCATTGTAATGACACTTCCACCCCAGGGCTGACCGGCATTTTTTACCATTTTGGCTACTTTGTTACTGGTATTGATACCGGTTTTATGGAGGTTATCCACTACGGTCAGGTTACCTCCGTCAAAGTCAGTAAAACTGTACGGAAAACCGCCTTCAAAACCGAGCGGCAATGCTATATTCACGGGTATTTCATTTACCAGCCTTATATCATCAAAATAGAACGTAAAGTTACCCGATCCGTCCCCCATGGTACCATTGTCAAAAATCAATACCACTCTGCTATATGTATTGCTGGTATTCACACTGCTATAATCAAAATAAAGCTCTTCCCATGTATTCGCGGTTGTAGTAGCTACTTCTTTTTCGAAGCTTTTAGACGGATCTGCAGCATTTTCCACCTTCAATAAGACCCTGGCTCCAACACGTGGTGACCATGCCTTCATGGCAAATATTTTACCTGCGGAAAAATCGATATTATTACTCAAAGGCAGTACAGATCCGCCCCAGGGCTGTCCGGCATACTTCACCATCTTACCCACTCTCGCTGAAGCGTTAATGCCGGTAGATGAAGGATTGTTTTCCACGGTTGCCACACCCCCATCGAAATTGGAGAACGTGTAAGGCAAAGTAGCCGACTCAAAATTAACCGGTAGCACCAAAGGATCGCTAATCGTGACCTGCTGCGTATAGGTTCTTTGGGCGGCGCCGCCACTGAAGGCTACTACCCGTATCGTATAAGTGCCCACCTTCGAATAAGTGTGAGATGCCACATCGCCCTCGTTAAAAGATACGGGCGCCTCGTTAGCAGCCTCTCCGAAATACACCTGGAAAAACGTTTCGTATAAAGCCGTTGCACTTACTTGTACGGCGTAATTGTTAGTAGTATTTTTCACAATAGCCACTTCGAGGTTTTCGGGCTGGCGAAACGTAACCGTTAAAGGCTTCGTAACCTCTGCCGCATCACCTTTTAAGCTCACACCTTCTACCCGTACATTGTAAGTACCTTCCTGGTAGGTACGGGTGTAGCTTGCCCCCGGATTCACCTTTACAAAATTACCTGCATCTTCAGGCATGTAAATTCGGTAATAGGCGGCTCCCTGCCCACCGGGAGTTATCGTTACGCTACCCGAGTTATCCTGAGTTATCTCAAAAAGTGCATTCAGCTTACCGGGCTTAGACACCGTTGTCAAAAAGTCGGTGCTTCCGGCGTCGGTTTTGGTACAACTCACCGCCCCTAACGCAATCGAAATAGGAATCATTATTAACAACCATTTCATAATATTAATTTTTGTCAGTAATTGGGATTTTGTTCAAGTCCGGAGATATTCACTTCTTCCTGCGGAACAGGAAACAGCTCATGCTTACCTGTTATAAAGCCGGTTATTTTACCCGCGGCCTGCCCGGTGCGTACCAAATCAAAAAAACGATCACCTTCCATGGCCAGTTCCAATCTTCTTTCGTCCCAGATAGCCTGTCTCAAAGCAGTGCCGCTGCTGCTTATGTTATGCACGTTGTCGCCAAAAGCCCGGGCTCGCACCTGGTTGAGGTAATTACGTGCTTTATCATCATTAGGCGCTGTTGAGCGGTTATACGCTTCGGCAGCCATCAGCAATACTTCTGCATAACGGATGGTGCGATAGTTGTTCAGGTAGTTTAACTCTATCTGACCGGAGGTTTGCCCTTTCCTGGGCAGGTATTTTTGATTATACAACCCGGTATTTTTATAGGGAGCTACCTGATAGGTAATATTAAAGGATGGGTTTGCATTTTTGTAGGCCTCTATATCCAGTACAGTAACTGCTTTGCGCTGGTCGCCGGCGCTATAGGCAGCGGCAAGGTTCTGTGTAGGCAAATTCGTGCTCCATCCGGCAGCATAAGGCATTGCATCGCTGCCATTAATACCCCTTACTCCATTTTGCTGTACCGCGTAATTACCCTGGCCCCGGTTATAGCCGGCCCAGTTATAGTAAGGCGATTTATTAGAATACTGTATTTCAAACACCGACTCGGGACCATTTTCGCCAGCTTCCAGAAAGATGGCATTAAAGTCGCTTGCGAGGCTGAAAGCATTACT
>JBQGCI010000448.1:0-5078 GCA_052038405.1 Acinetobacter pittii | reverse complement strand
ATGGTTTTGGCGTACATGCCGATCAAAAAGGTAAGATTGCGCTTTATGGCGTAGAGACTGCCGATTATCACCGGCTATTAAAAGATGAAGGCATAAAAAAGGTAAAGGCCATGCGTACTTCTAAAAAGTAAACCTACCTTTACCTGATTCAGGCATCCTGTTGTAAAAAATAGTACCGCTGTTAAATGGTGTACCGGAAGTATCTCCAGGGGCTCCAGGAACAATAGCGATCGCCGATCTTAGCCCTCACCCGCCATCTGCCGGGCTGTGCGCCAACAAAATTATGCGTAAAACTGGTCCCATGAATATCATGGTAAACTGCAAAAGTCTTGAAAGACTGGGCAGCCCATTCCCCTGCTTTTATAGCCCCAAAAGCATCTATCTCTATACTATAAGTAGCACCGGGTATACCCACTGCACCCCAGCTAAAATCTGTTTTACGCGGATAATTATTAAATACCTTGCCATCGGCTGGAGCGCTCAGCACCGGCACGGCGCCCTTCGACCAGGTAAGTGTAGGATCACCCAATATGCTCATTCCATAAAACCATTGCCGTTGCCATAACTCATGCACATTGCCCCGGGCCTGCCACCAGCTTACCATAGCATCGCCAATACATTTGCCCTCCCCGAGTGGTTTATAAAAGTCTGCAAAAAATAACATAGACCCTGTTTTTGTGCTGCCTATGGCGGTCAGTCCGTTCGATATTTCTCCTCCTTCTTTATCAAATATGTACCATCCGCCAATATATTCGCTTTCGGTAAACCTGGCGCTGCTGCAGCAAAACAGGTTGTAGAAGTGGGCATTGGGCGATCGCTCATCCCGGAAATAACTGTTATAAATCCATTCCTTGGAATTAGTAGACGGTATCCTGAATGAGTGTACATGGGGAGATGAATGAGAACAGAGTTGCACAAACGAGCGCAGCTTATTCACTTCTGTTTTGTATAAGTCGGCATCCGTTGTATCCGGATTGGTAAACTTCGTAATAAAAGAAGCAGGCACCATCTGGTCCATCTCGCAATCATCAAAATCTACCCAGTCGTCTTCAACATAAGCCAGCGCTGACCGGGAGTGTCCTAATTGACCCGTTCTGAAACGATGGTTCCTTTCAAAATAATCATTGATAAGGGGAGCATCATTGCCATTCTGTGTAGGCGTCCATATACGACCCAGCCATATTTCAGGCGTCATATTTCCTGATACCGCATTAAACTTCCCGTCATTATCAGCGTCAGCCCAGGTGCCGTTCAGTGTAGTGTAGTATAAATCGCAGGGAAACTCGGTATCCGCGCCATCAAAATCATCGGTCATTTCAAACCAGGCAGGAGCAACAGCGCCCACCATAATAACACCTACCCTGCTTTTGCCCTTGATATAGTTTTTTATATAAGAAGGACCTCCACCGCGAACCACATGAACCGTCGCCCAATATCCGTCCCTTGCCAGGTCCAATACGAATCGTTCCACATTAACACGGGTTGCAGCATACACATCTTTATGCACCAGTATTAATACACGGCCTTTTAAAAACCGAAAAAGGCTATAAGAATTAAGATAGGCCTCATTCGAATTAAACGAGGGACGGGGCATTTCCTCAATCAATGGCAAAAACTGGTAGTAATCCTTAAACTTCAGGCGATGTTCTGCGTACGAATCAAACCTTTTATACAAAGGGTCATTCAACTTCAGGTTACGTACATTCTTATACGCATTGTTCAGCTTATAGTGCCGGCCAATGGCCTGCATGTTGATGAGCGTATTGTCTTTTAATACGGTTGCTGCGGTAAATTTATTACTGGTTATGACACCATTTTTTACTGCGGACAATGCATCGCCTCCTGCAGGTACGGGCTGCTTCTTTACGGCTTTGGCAGGCTTTGTTTTTGCTGATGTTTTTTTAGCCGGTACTTTTGATTTTAGGGATTCGGCAGATTTCTTTGGGGCATTTTTTCGGGTGGCCATGTCGGTATTTTTTGGTTTATTAAAACACAAAAATACCTGCTATATGCACGGGGAAATTCCCGGTCACCTGTTTTAGTGAGCTTACTGCAACCCGCCGGAGCTTAATTATTCTTCCAGTTTTTCTTCAGCCTTCTCCCCGTTTTCAACAATATCACCAGGTTTAAATAATACATTTTTCATAACAATTCGCCAGTCCTCTTTTTTACGTAGCAAAAACTCCAGATCCATGGCAAAATGTATAAACTCTTCTTTTTGCGCCTGCTTCATAATCTTCTTAGCTTCCTCGTCTTTTTCAACATGAATACGTTGTTCATACCAGTCAATCGCTTCAGCTTCTTCGATTAAAGATTGAATCATTCGTGCGAATGTTCTTACTGGCTGTGATAGCTCTTCCGGGGGCTCGTGATACTGATCAAATCCCATAGTTTTCGATTTTGATGATTAAAAGAATTCCTAAGACAATTATTAAGCCAATACTATTAACAATCCAATTCAGGCCATCTCTCGTATGTATGGTATGAAAGGCTTCCTACTCATTCTGCTATTCGCGCTTTTAAGTTGCCATAAAATGCAGCCTGCAAAAACACAGCATAATAAAGTAGCATTCAGGTACCTGGCTCTGGGAGACTCATATACAATAGGCGAAGGCGTTACGAGAAATGAGGCTTTTCCCTACCAGCTTGTGGCCCAGCTTTCACAAAATGGCAGACAGGCAGCTGCACCACAAATGATTGCACGTACCGGCTGGACTACCGGCGAACTACAGCTTGTTGTTAATACCTACATCCCTTCAGCAAACTTCGATCTGGTAACGCTGCTTATCGGAGTTAATAACCAATACCGGGGATATCCTATCACTCAATATCGCCTAGAATTCGAAGCCTTATTGCAACAGGCTATTACATTTGCCGGAGGTAAGGCCAACAAAGTGGTGGTACTATCGATACCAGACTGGAGTGTAACACCTTTTGCGAAAAACAGTGATCGTTCGGTTACTGCCATTGCAAGTGAAATAGATGCTTTCAATGCGGTCAATAAGGAGGAAGCTACAGCACTTGGCGTGAGTTATATTGATATTACAAATGTATCCAGGAAAGCAGCCTTCGACAGTTCCCTGATTGCTGCAGATGGCTTACACCCTTCCGGGAAAATGTACGCAGATTGGGCTAAGCTCATTACAACATATATGAAAAGTAGCGGCTGGTAGATCTATCAGGAAATTTGTTATCTCCAATAAGAACCGCAGGTTTCTAAAGCCCGGAGTTCCAGTATCCAACGAAACAATACCATCCTATCCATTGAAATGAACACAACTTTTAGGCCCCATTAATTTACCGGGAACGGTTTCGGCACCGTTCCCGATACATCTTATTCACGCTTTCTTCATTCGGCATCTTAATTCCAACTAAATTGCCTGCAGTTGTGATATCGATTGCCGCAACCAAACCTAAAGTATATAACGATTTTGTTTTATGAAAAGAACAAACTTAAACTTGCCAGGCACTTTACGTGCCGCATTAACAACCCTGCTGTTTTACTTGTTTATGGCTGTCTCTTATGGCCAGACACAAACAGTAAAAGGAAAAATTATCGACGAAAACGGCCAGCCGGTTAGTGGGGCTTCGGTCAGGGTTAACGGTACACAAACAGGTATTCTGTCCGGAAGTGACGGCGCTTTTACCTTAAGCACTGCTCCTGGCAGTACATTACTGATCAGCTACTCGGGATACCTCGAAAAAGAGATCAGTGCGCAAAGCCCGGAGATCAATGCTATTCAACTGCAAAGAGCCGATGCCAGCATGGACGAAGTAATGGTAGTGGGTTATGGCTCCCGCAAAAAAAGCGAGATCACCGGAGCCATTACGTCCGTAAAGGCTTCTGAATTGACACAGACACCTATCGCCAACCTGGCGCAGGGCTTACAGGGCAGGGTGCCTGGCTTGCAGATCACTCAAAACAATGCTGCGCCGGGCGGCAGCATCAGCGTACGCCTTCGCGGTACGAATTCTATTAACGGCTCGTCAGAACCGTTATATATTGTTGATGGAGTACAAATTCAAAACTCCACTGCCAGTGGTGTTACAGGGCCACCTACCCTCGGCAATATAAGCGGCGTAGGTGGGTTCGCCAACCAGGTAAGTTCGCTCTCCTTTCTGAACCCAAACGATATTGAATCGATACAGGTTTTAAAAGATGCCTCGGCGGCGGCGATTTATGGATCGCAGGCGGCCAATGGTGTAATCATTATTACCACCAAGAAAGGCCGGGCAGGTTCCTCGCTGGTTAATTATGATGGCTACTATGGCGCACAAAATATAACGAAAACCATTCCCGTGTTGAATGCCAGCGAGTTTGCTAAAATTGAAAACGAGATCTACAAAACCAATCGTTTCGCACAACCCGACTCATTTGGCGTAGGCAGCGATTGGCAGGATGTGCTTTTCAGAACGGCTTCTATTCAAAATCATCAGTTAAGTTTTTCGGGAGGTACAGATAAGACGCAGGTATTGATGGCACTGAATTATTTCGGACAGGAAGGCATTATACAAAAATCCAAATTTGACCGTTATTCCGTTCGTTTTAATATTGATCACGCTGTTAAAAGCTGGCTGAAAGTAGGAACCACTACTACTTTCTCACGTTCTGTCAACGACCGTATCCAAACAGGCTCCATCAACAATGATGGTGGTGGTTTAACACAGTCGCTGGTAGGTGCTGCATTAAGTGCTCCGCCAACGCTGAAACCTTATAATGCCGATGGCAGCGTATACATGTGGCGCGAGCAACCTTACGGTTCCTTTTATAGTGAATTAAGAAACCCCGTACAAGGCCTGCAAACCATGGATGTCACCAGAACGAATATGCTGCTAAGCAACTTCTATATGGATATATCTATTCTGAAGGGCCTTAAGTATCACATGAACATGAGTGCCAATACCAACAACTCATTGAATGATTACTATTTCCCGGCTTCCGCTTTTACCGCAGGAGAGATATCAGTTGCCGGCGGTTTGGGGGGATACGGCATGAAAATGAATACCAATTTTATCAGGTTAATGCACGAAAGCATTCTCACTTACGATAAAACATTTGCAGCAAACCATGCATTTAA
>JBQGCI010000447.1:0-3189 GCA_052038405.1 Acinetobacter pittii | reverse complement strand
CGTTAACTGTTTCCCGGTTATTCATAATGCTTGTTTTAGTTTTCTTGCACCGTGCTACCTGGTCTGTATGCATTATCCCCTCTGTGGCCTACTGCTCTGTTTTTAGCTTTAACCAGCATTTTTTGTTGTAAAGCCCGCTCAAATGAACTTCTAAAAAAAAGCTGGATGTTAAGTGATCGTGCCTTGCCTGATGTTATCCAATCCTTCATTTTTATTGTCGATTTTTTATTAGGGGCAAAGCAATTACAGCTAGATCGGGGTGTAAAAAGTAAATGATAAAGCCGTCTAAATAAATGACTAAAGACGTTGGTCATTCATTGTCCGGCCTCAGGGGCGATCTCTTTTCGTTAACAGTTACTTACGGTGCAACTCTGGAGGTCCATCCGTTGGTTGCATGAGCGAATAACTCTTTCCCTCTTCCGTGAGAATGGGTACACCCACTGTTCTAAAGTTTTGATGCCCTGATAAGGAGTTCTGATACTTATATTAAACTCTTTGCAGGTTTTTGTTGCAGTTAAAAGTTGTTTCTTCTGTCATTGCGTAAGAATTGCTGTTGGTCTCGGGAGTCTTTTTGTATCGTTGCCATTTATTCGCTGAAGTGATGAGAATGGGGACTGAAATCAAATCCAATATATAATGTACGTTGAGTGATAAAAGATTTTTCAAAAAAATAATTGTAAAAAAGACAAAAAATTATTTTTTAGATTAATTTTAGGTAACTCCTGTCGCGTTGTATTACCCAAAATGCATGTGAAAGGATCAGATTGCTTATAATAATTTATCGCCAATTCGAACCACTGATGACTCAAATTAATACGATTGATGCATTAAAAGCAGGTGATGAAGTAGTATTCGGTGAGCTTTTTCGCGATTATCACTTCAGGGTGTATTCTTATATCTTATCCAAAACCAATTCTGCATACCTTGCAGAGGAAGCCACGCAACTTACTTTTATTAAGTTGTGGGAACATAGAGATGGTTTACAGGTGGGACTTCCGGTATCGGGGCAGCTGTTCCGCATCGCTAAAACGACCTGTATTGATCTTTTAAGAAAAGAGTCTGTGCGCTCCCGGCATCTGGCTAATCAAAGCCAGGGTAAAACGGTTGGCGATGTATTAGATGTATTGTATGAGAAAGAATTACAGAATAAGTTGAACGGCATTGTGAAGCAAATGCCACCTGTAAGAAGACTTATTTTTAACTTAAGCCGTTTCGAGGCCAAATCACACAAAGAAATTGCCTATATGCTTTCATTATCGGTACGAACAGTGGAGAGTCATATACATCTAGCCCTCAAACAATTAACTCATTTATTGTTCCCGCTGCTGGCCCTTTTATTTCTTTTTTAAAAAATATTTTCCACTGCACTAAGTGTTTGCTTAATTTCAAACGTATTTATTATAGTTAATCTCAATCATCATTTTAAAGTAATGATCAACATGACTTTGAAATGATACGCTGTTAAAATGATAACGCAAGATTTAATTGAAAAATTTTTCAGGCAGGATTGTACACCGGAGGAACGTGATGTTGTATTGAAATATTTCGAGACGAATCCTGAGGTATTTGACAGCTATTGGGATGAGCAGGAATGGGATCGTCTTGAGTCGCTGGAAGCAACCAACGTAAGGCTTTCAAAAAAGATGTTTTCAAGAATTAGCAGGCGCACTACCGGGAAAAAGAAACTGCGCTTACTGAGGCAGGTTGGTGTTGCTGCTTCTTTTTTGCTCGTGCTGCTGGTAGCAGGAACGGCTCTTTATAAGACTAGGGATCGTAGTAATGTCTTGTTAAACGGCGGGCAATCAGCGGCATCGTCCACCAGGTGGATACAGCGGATGAATACCGGTAATAAACCGTTGGATATACTGCTGGATGACGGATCGGTAGTAGTGGTGAAACCGTACGGCTGTATCAGTTATCATCAACCGTTTGGTAAGAGTGGAGAGCGGGTGATTTACCTGGAGGGAGAGGCCCTGTTTAACGTAGCAAAGGATAGGAAGAAGCCTTTTCGGGTTTTTTCAGACGCATTGGTTACAACAGCGTTGGGTACATCTTTCACGGTTAAAGCAATTGCCGGCAAAGACGTGATCACGGTGGCTTTACACGAGGGGCGTGTGGTGGTGAAACCCTCACGTCCGCTTAAGGCTGGTTGGAAAAAGGATTTCTTTTTATTGCCGGGCGACAAGCTTTTTTATAACAAAAATTTGGAAACGGCAAGCCTGCATACAGTCCAAAAGGTGAAACACCTGGCAGTAAAGGCTGCTGGCGACAAACGGGATGCCGCTGCTGAGGTGCAAAAGCCTGATTGGTATAAGTTCGACGGAATGCCCCTGGAGAAAGTAGTAAAACAGTTAGAAGTTTATTATGGAGCTGATATACGATATGCATTGCCTGATCTGGAAGATAAATACTTTACAATGCGGATTGGTAAAAATGACTCCCTTGAAAATATCCTGAACGATATAGCACTGCTGAATGATTTTATTTTAACAAAGAAAAACGGCGTTTATTTTCTGCTGAAAAAATAGCATAAGCCTTTAAAAGTTGCCACTTGACAGTTCAATCATTGTGTCCTGCACAATGATAGGTGTCTTATTATATCATCTTAAACGAAAAGCTGCACATGAACACAAAATTGTTATTGAGACCGTATTTTGTATGCTCCCTGATCATCTTTCTTTTTATACCGGCGTTGCTCAGCGCCCAAACGGGCAGAACGGATGTCCGGGGCGTTGTTCGCTCAGAAGCCGGCGACTTGCTGAGGGGAGCTACAGTCGTTGTTAAAAATGTTGGGGCCGGCTTTACAGCTTCCACCCAAACAGATAGCCTGGGGGTGTTTCGTTTCTCCCAGTTACCTGCCGGCGATGGATACAGTTTTTCCATTTCTTCGGTGGGTTTTGAACATCAGGAGCTGACAGCGTATCAGTTTAAAGCTAATGCTATCTTTACGCTTTCCATTAAGCTGAAGGAAACCGGTCAGTCGCTCAACGAAGTGGTAGTCATTGGTTATGGCACCCAGCGTAAAGGCGATATTACCAGTTCAGTAGCTTCCGTTAAGTCCGAAGATTTTATTAAAGGTGCAGTAAAAGATGCGGGCCAGCTGATCCAGGGCAAAGTAGCTGGCTTAACCGTGATCAATCCGAGCGGCGATCCCACGGGTTCTACGCAATTGATCCTGAGAGGCCAGTC
>JBQGCI010000446.1:0-5418 GCA_052038405.1 Acinetobacter pittii | reverse complement strand
GGTGAATATTACCTATATCTCCTGAGTGGTAAGCTGCTGATCCCCATTCGCCGTGTTTCTCCTTAGTCGGATTCCAGTGGCCATGAGCGCCTTCTCCCTTATTACTGCAATCGCCATGCTCATGAAAATGAACCGCTACATTGCTATCCGCTCTCGATTTATCGTCAATTACGAGGTCGAGACGCATTTGTGTGCTGTCCAGCTGGTAGAACTGCGCCGTACCTATTTGTTGTGTAGAATCTACAGTAGACATCAGATTAGCCGTAGCCACCAGTGTGCCGTCTGCAGAAGGAATAATATCGGTGCTATCTGTTGCAACAACAGCCGAGTCGCCACCGGTAGCTTCATCACTGTTGCTGTTGGCACCGCCGCAGGAAGCCAGCGCTGCCAGGGCTATCATGCCGCCGAGGAGTAAATGAGAACGTTTCATAATGCTTTTTTAATTTTTAATTAAAGAGGTTTAAACGGATAAAATTATACAAAAGTTTACTTTTACTTTGGTTATAATTGTTGTATTATCAATAATTATTGTCTATTACACAAACATTGAACCAAATATGAACGAGATCCCCAACCCGTGGCAGATAATCGGCAAGAAAGACGTTTACAGCAATCCCTGGATCAGCCTTACTGAATATGATGTAGTAAATCCTGGCGGTGGAACAGGTATTTATGGTAAAGTGCATTTCAAAAATGCGGCTGTAGGCGTTATTGCCCTGGATGATCAATTGAATACCTACCTGGTAGGACAGTACCGGTTTGCTTTAGACGCGTTTAGCTGGGAGATACCGGAGGGAGGTTGCCCCGATGGCCAGGAAACCTACCTGGAAGCGGCACGCCGGGAGCTATTGGAAGAGGCGGGTTTAGTGGCAAAAGACTGGCAGGAATTGCAGCGCTTTCACCTCTCCAATTCGGTGAGTGATGAGTATGGCATTATTTTTTTAGCAAGAAACCTGGAACAGGGAACGGCAGCGCCGGAAGAGACAGAACAGGATTTACGATCGAAAAAAGTTCCTTTCAGCGAAGCCGTAGCCATGGTAAATGATGGCCGTATTACCGATGCTATATCAATTATGGCCATACAAAAATTGCAGTTGATGTTACTGCTGAAAGAAATTTAAACGATGTCAGGAAGCCGGCAAAACATACCACCCCCAACTATTGGCGATCCAAGGCTTAAAATGGTGCAAAGGGTAACCCGATTAATGGATGAACAGTTTTCTATAGGTGGCTTCAGGTTTGGGCTGGACCCCATATTGAACCTGATTCCCCTGGCAGGTGATGTGAGCAGCTATATGATATCCGTTGCGCTGATCATTACCATGGCGCGGCATGGAGCTTCAGGAAAACTGGTTGTGAAAATGCTCGCTAATGCCACTTTAGATGCATTGGTTGGCACCATACCTGTATTGGGATGGATATTCGACTTTTCCTTCAAAGCCAATACGCGAAACCTGAAATTACTGACGGAGCATTATACCGAGGGGAAACATCGTGGGAGCGCCAGGCCGGTCATTATATCCATTCTTGTTGTTATGTTGCTGGTTTTGGCGCTGATCCTCTTTCTGGTAATTCAACTGTTTCGGTGGCTGGAAGCGCTGATCATGACCTGAAGCGGCTTTTTTGTAAAATATCTGTGCGCATGCCTTATTGAATTGTAGCGGCTTTTTAGTTTCTTTGTCAGGTGAAAAATTTCAGGTCGCCGCAAAGGCCCAAAAAAAGTTCCTTAATTGTAGGCGCTGCCGCAATTATCGATGCGTTGCAGCAAGGCAAGGCTTTGGATAAAATTTATGTAGATGCGAAACTCGTAAGCGCAGAGCTGTCTGTACTTCGGAAATTAGCCGCAGAGCGGGCTGTGCCGGTAAATTATGTGCCGCTTCAAAAGCTCAATACCTTTAACGTAGAAGGCCATGGTGGCTGCATTGCACAAATCGCAAAGGTTCAGTACCATAACTTACAGGATATTATTTCATTCGTGGTAGAGCAGGGGCGAACCCCATTGTTCCTGATTTTAGATGGCATAACCGATATTCGCAACATCGGCGGTATCGCACGTACAGCCTGGTGCTGCGATGTAAATGCAATTATCATTCCTGATAAAGGTGTGGGAGCGCTGAATGAAGATGCCATCCTTACTTCGGCAGGAGCATTGGAAAAGATACCGGTATGCCGGGTTAACAGCCTGATGAAGGCGGTAGATGAATTGCATTTAAACGGTATTACTGTTTTCGCCAGCGAAATGACCGCTTCAAAAAATATCGCTGATTGCGACTTTTCTGTTCCGGCTGCTATTGTAATGGGTAGCGAAGAAAAAGGTGTGTACCCTGCATTGCTGAAAGTATGCGATGAGCGCATCAGCATTCCCATGAAAAATAACTTTGAAAGCCTGAATGTTTCTGTGGCAACCGGCATGATACTATATGAAGTAATGAAGCAACGGGGCGGTGGTCAATAATGAGTAAATTATGACAAATAGTTCATGGGGGCGTCACGCGAAGCAGTTGCCGACCTTAAACTGCCATCAACCTTCTAACCTTTAATCTTAAACGTTCTTCTGTATGGACTTCATGTCCCCTATACATATTCCGAATTTGCCGGAACCTATTACTTACGGAAATAAGTTACTGCTGATTGGTTCCTGTTTCACAGAGCATATTGGTAGTGCTTTGGCGGATTATAAGTTCAATGTATTGCAAAATCCCCACGGCATATTGTTTGAACCGGCCAGTGTAAGACATAGCCTGATATCTTATATAGAAAACAGGAAGTATACCGGGGCAGATCTCTTTTATTTAAACGAAGTGTGGAGCTCCTGGCATCATCATTCCCGCTTTTCTGATATTAATAAGGAAAAGGCGCTCGCCTCCATGAACCAGTCTGTGGAGCAGGCGCACCATTTTTTAAAAGATTGCGATTGGGTGGTGATCACACTGGGATCTGCATTTTCTTATATACTGTCTTCCGATAATCCCGAAAAAGAACGCCATGATTTGCATGTAGCCAACTGTCATCGCGCGCCTTCAAAATGGTTTTATAAGAAACTGTTAGGTATTGAGGAAATCATTGCCGCTATGGATAATACGTATCACCGGCTGAGAACCTTTAATCCTAAAATAAAAATACTGTTTACGGTTAGCCCGGTAAGACATTTGCGCGATGGGGTTACCGAGAATAACCGCAGCAAAGCCCGTTTAATTGAAGTGGTGCACCACATGGTGGATAAGTTCCCCGGGGTATATTATTTCCCGGCCTATGAACTTGTAATAGATGTACTCCGCGATTATCGCTTTTATGATATAGACCTGGCGCATCCTAATTACCAGGCCACTGAGTTTGTACTGGAAAAGTTTACAGAAGCCTGTATCGACGAGGCTTCCCGTCCCATAATGAAGGAAGTAAAACAGGTATCTATAGCAAGGCGGCATAAAGCTTTTCAGCCCGAGACCCACGCGCACCGGCAATTCCTGAAAACGCATTACGAAAAGGCTAAAGCTTTAATGGATAAATATGCGTTCCTCGATTTAACAGAGGAAGCCGACTATTTCTCCGGCGCTTCTTAAGGGATTGACTTAAGGGAATCGTTGGTTGACAAGCCTCCGTCTGTCCAAAGCCATTCTATCTCCTCATAAACAAAAGAGCATTCTTCATACTCCGCATAATTACTCAGTTCAGGATTTTTATTATTGGGCATTACAGTTCTGATGCCGGCAATGGAAGCATTTTTCAGTCGTATCGTGAAATGATTCACCTGTGTGCCCTGCCCGCCTGCTACTCCCATTTTATTGGGAGCATAACACTTCAATTCAAAGATGCTTAGTGTTTCGTTGTGAACCAGGGCCTGTAACAATGCTGTGGTACTTTTGTCCAGTTCTTTGGTGATAACGAGGGGTTTGTGCTGGCGCCTGCCGCTGACCTGGCCGGTGACGGCGTCGCGTGGCGATAAGATTTCGTGTTCAAAAGCAATTACCTGTATCAAGCCTTCTTTTCCTTTTTGAATCGTACTGCCTTTGATAACGCCTTGTTTGCTGCCGGTAATTTTAAGGTATGCATTTAGTGCCATTGGTTTCAATTTAACGCTAAGTTAGTGGTCTTCAAACGGATAGGCTATACCACAAACAGGTGAGTATGGGTCAGGTGTGGGCAGCGTCTTCGGGGTGGGTATCAGTGGTCTTTGGACGGCTTTTTCGCGGCAGCAAGGGTTGAATAAGTTGACCGGCGTAATTTTTGGGAAATGGCTCTTTAATTCCAAAGCAGTCGGGTTCATGCGGAGGGCATACATAAGTGCCAAAAAGCAGATCCATTAAAGGAGAAATATTGGCATAATTACCCCGGTCTCTTTCTTTGTCGTGATGCCAGTGGTGCAATTCAGGAGCGCCAATCAGCATCTTTAACTTACCCATAGGCAGTCGTACATTTGAATGGATATAGATAGCCCATATACCTCTGAAAGCCACGATGAGCGCTAATGCTTCTAATTCAAAGCCGAAAATAAAAGCAGGCAGATTGATGAGGCCGATGGTATAGATACTGTCAATAGGGTGCTCCCGGTGTGCCGCCAGCCAGTCAAGGTCTTCGGCGCTATGGTGTACCTTATGAAAACGCCAAAGGAAATCTACTTTATGCTGAAGCCGGTGCCCCCAATAAATCAGAAGGTCGCTCAAAAATAAAACCTCCATCGCCTGAAGCCACAAAGGTTGCTGCCCGATCTTCTCTCTGAAAGAAGAGGGTATGAGTTCATCGAGCCAGAAACTAAAATATTGTAATACCCATAACACAACACCACTCCATAAAAGATACTGCCCTAAGAAATACGATAAGTCTGTTAGCCAGCCCTTTCTGAACGTCTTTTGATCCTTCCTAGCGGGGAATGCTTTTTCTAACGGTATAAATACCAGGCAAAGAAACAGCAGGCTGACAGCCGTTCCGAAGATCAGGCTTAAAAAATCCATTATCAGTTATTTAAATAGTGACGTATCCGTATTCTTCTTGTAGTCCTGGTTAGTGTATCTGGGTTTCGGGGTTGGTTTAATAATCATACCCGATTTAGAACTGCTCATCATGTGTTGCTCCCCGGGCAGTGCTTTCGGTTTGAATGTTTGTTTCCATACGTCAATGGGTGGCGGTTTTTTAGGATCGGCCAAAATAATAGACTTGGAAGATGAAAACATCCTACGGTGAGGTAAAGTATCTTTGAACTTTGCAGGCCCTGCTATTGTATTAGACCGAATGCTGCTGCCGTTGGGGCTGGTTTGCAAAGCTGTATCGGGATTCATAAGGTCAGGAAATAAGCCTGCCCGGTAGCACAGGAAAATAGTTACCAGAACGATAGAAAATGTGAGAGCCAGGGCCTTAGTGAGTTTTGATTGCATCATAGTCAGCAATTAAGTTTTAAAAGGTAAATGCTTGCATAAATATAAC
>JBQGCI010000445.1:0-2984 GCA_052038405.1 Acinetobacter pittii | reverse complement strand
AATCCATTTCTCAGGTTAAACTCGAGCGCCAGGTTGGTCTTATAAGACCGTTCCCAGCCTACCTGATCGTTTGCATACCGGCTTACGTCAATCCCGCCCGGATTCTCATTCATATTGACACCCCAGTTTACATTGTGCGGGGCATTTAAGTTTACTTCCGATAAATAAAAGAATCTTTCAGAAGCGCTACCGATGGCTTCGTTACCTGCAATACCGTAGGAGCCTCTCAATTTCAACATCCTGAAAATATCTGAGAGTGGCTCGAAGAATGGCTCATTGGAAATCACCCAACCGGCGCCAAATGAAGGGAAGAACCCCCACCTGTTGTTTTGTGCAAATCGCTCAGAAGCATTATACCCATAAGCAAACTCTGCCAGGTAACGTGTATCGAAGTCGTAGGAGAATCGACCGGAGAAACTTAAATTCCTCGTAGGCAGCGATAGCTGAATAGAGGACGGTGCCCCTTGCTTAAACTGCCGGGCGGTAAAAACCAATAAACCACTGATACTGTTTTTACCAAAATTATTATTGTATTGGGTGGCACCTTCGAAATAGAAGGAGTTGGATACTTGACGATTGGTATTATTGGCGTCGTAGTCCAGTGTTTCCCTGCCTGTAGTTGGATTTAACCGAACCAGTTTATAAGAATCGTTGGCAAGGTCGAATGAGGAAATACGGTAATAAAAAGGTACATACGCGCGGGACACGCTGTACTCAGATCTGCGATCAAAATTCACCAATGCCCTTGCCATCAGTCCTTTTGCAATAGCGTCCAGGTTTTGTTTCAACTCTACAGTTGTAAGCATATTACTGCGGCTGTAATCCCTGTAGCCTCTCATGGCTTCTGCGTAAGGGTTTAAATAGTTGCCGGTTTCAAAGTTTCCGAAAAGCGTATGCTTTGCATAAGAGAAATTGGAATCTGGTTCGTAAAAGGGCTTAAAGCGGACAGGGTTGGCCTGCATCACCTTGCGGTACATGGCAGAGCCGCCATCGATAGGACCAGTATAATCATCAAAATTGGCTACGAAGCGGGTAGACATTTCGGTAGTCTTGGTCAGGTTAATATTTACATTGGAGCGAATGGAATATTTATAGAGATCAATATTAGAGTTGAAGTCGTTTTTATTATCCACTTTCAGGTTGCCTCTGTCCCTGGTTACACTACCAGCTACATAGTAGCGGGCAACAGAACCGCCACCGGTAAAGCTCAGGTTTAAACGGTTGTTTACCGCCATTCTTTTAAACATGGCCTCTTCCCAGTTGGTTGCAGGATAAATATCCCGGTGCAGCCCCATTTCGGTGAAGGTTATCTGCTCATCGGTGTACAATGTTTGCCCGTTAGGATCGCGGGTTTTAACGGCTTCGTTGTGCATGCGCATAAACGTAACCGGATCGGCAGTCTCCAGTCTTTGCGTGGGAGAAGAAAAAGAATTTTCAAAGCGGAGGTCAAAATTCATCTTACCTTCTTTTCCTTCTTTCGTAGTAACCAGGATCACTCCATTGGCGCCCCTTGCTCCATACAATGCCGTTGCCATCGCATCTTTCATGATACTGAAGCTGGCGATATCATCGGGGTTTAAACGGGCCAGATCATTGGGGCTCAGTTCAATACCGTCAATTAAAATCAACGGATCCTTTTTTGCAGAAGCACCAAATGACGTAATACCACGGATAAAGAAGGCCGCATTATCCTGCCCGGGCTCCCCGCTTCGCTGGTAAGCCACCATACCCGCTAATCTACCCGCCAAAGAGTTCGTAAGATTGCTGCTGGGCATCCTTAATTCTGACGGTTTGATCGAAGTAATGGAAGCAACCATACTGGCCTTTTTCTGCTTCGAGAATGCCACTACCGCCACTTCGTTCATGCTACCATCCTCACCATCCAGTACAATAATCAACGGGCGGTTGTCGGCCACAAAAACATACTGGGTCTTGTAGCCTACCGACGATATTTCGAGGCTATCGTACAAATTGGCATTCAAGGTGAATTCCCCCTTCTCATTCGTCAGGGTACCGTTCTGAGTGCCTTTTACATAAATGGATACATTTTGCAACATACCACCGGCCCGGTCTTTAACAGAGCCCTGAACTACTATCGGTGGCCGTTTGACATCTGTTACAGGAGGAGGAACATTTCTTGTGAGAATAACAAAGAGGTTCCTGTCTATTTTTTTATAGTACAGTGGCGTATTCAGCAGCAATTTTTCCATAACTGAATCTATGGAAGCATTCTCTGTACGTATATTAATTTTAAGATCTTTAGGGAATATTTGCGACTGATACACAAACGAATACCTGCCTTGTTCCCTAATAGCTTGCAGCACTTTCTCAATAGGTGCTTCTTTTAAATCCAGATTAATGCGTTGCCCGGATACATCACTAGCCCATAGTGATGTATAGGTGAAGAGTAAAAGAACAATGTACAACTTCATTAACAGGAGAAATTTAAATGCACGGCTATAAGCATAGCAGTTCGTTTTTTTCATACTTTTAGAGGATAAAATGAAAAGCAATCGATTTACAGAAGTTAATTTTCGTTTTATGATCAAGGGAGCCTGGCCGCGTCCTTGATACTTTTTATGGCATATCTTTTTATTTAACCATAGGCAAAAAAGTTTAAGGTTCTATTAAAACAGTATTATTTTCAATTTTATAACGGAAGCCCGCAGAAGCCTTTAACGCTTCGAGCACGTTTTGTATGCTTTGATTATCGTAAAAGCCGTTGTACTTTTCGGCCTTCATTTTGTCTGATCCGTTAATCACCACACTCACCCCATACCATCGCGATAAAATAACCGCTATCTCATCCAGCCTCTTGTTTTCAAAAACCAGGTTATTATTGGTCCACTGCGCTTCAGGGGGGATAGAATCGGTTTTTATAATTTTAAGTTTAACAATATCATCCGGTACACCGGTCGTTAATTTAGAAGGTTGCAAACGCTCTTTTTTGAAAAAAAGTTTTTAGTAGGGCTTAAATACAAAAA
>JBQGCI010000444.1:0-2840 GCA_052038405.1 Acinetobacter pittii | reverse complement strand
TTCAACAGGGTTTAAAGCTGGGTAAAGACTTACTGTTCGTACTGGTAAATGACGCAGCAACAGTAACTCAATATTCGAAAATGCTGATGTGTGAAGACACCGGTATCAGCTACGAAGAGCCTTCTCCCAATTCTTTTTCGTTCAACTCGCCTTATGGCGCCTGCCCCTATTGTCGTGGCCTGGGTACCAGTTCGGTGATCAATATGAACCTGGTATTGCCCGATCCTTCTAAAACGATTAAGGAAGGTGGTATAGCGCCGTTGGGTGAGGAACGGGAAGCCAGTGTATTCAAGCAGGTGGAAGCTTTTGCAAGAAAACATAAAATTAATCTGAGCAAGCCACTGAAAGATATACCGCAGGCTCAGCTAGACCTGCTGTTATACGGTGATGGCGATGCGGTTCAGTCATTGCATCTCGACGGAACCGATGAGTCTATCCCAGACTACTACTCCGGTAGCTACGAGGGCATCATCCCTATGTTAAAGCGTTGGTATTTATCTACCCAAAGCAATGAAGGACTCCGGGAGTGGGTAGAGAAATTTATGGAACTACAGCCCTGCCCTTCCTGCAACGGCGACCGTTTAAAAAAAGAAAGTCTCTGGTTTAAAATAGACGATAAGAATATAGCTTACTTAAGCAACCTCAATCTGGATAACCTGGCTGCCTGGCTCGACGGCATTGAATTGCGTTTAAGCAAAAAACAAAATGCTATTGCCAAAGACATTCTTAAAGAAATAAGAGAACGTTTAGGCTTTTTGCTGGATGTGGGCTTAACCTATTTATCGTTAAACCGCCCCAGCAGAACATTGAGCGGCGGGGAGTCACAAAGGATCCGATTGGCTACGCAGATAGGATCGCAATTGCAGGGCATTACTTACATTTTAGATGAGCCATCCATTGGCTTGCATCAAAGAGACAACCAGCGTTTAATTCACTCACTACAAAACCTGCGCGATATCGGCAACAGCGTTTTAGTAGTAGAGCATGATAAAGATATTATGCTGGCCGCGGATTACCTGATAGATATAGGTCCGCGTGCGGGACACCACGGAGGTCGTGTAGTGGCACAGGGTACACCCCGGGAGATCTTAAAGCTGGATACGATTACCGCCGGATATTTGAATGGTCATCTTAAAATAGAAACGCCCCAGGAACGTCGAAAAGGCAACGGTAAATTTGTAGAGCTGAAAGGTGTTACCGGTAATAACCTGCAAGGTGTAAGTGTAAAATTCCCTTTGGGTAAAATGATTGTGGTAACCGGCGTAAGTGGTAGTGGCAAGTCTACCCTAATCAATGAAACTCTTTACCCTATTTTAAGCAACCATTGTTTCCCTGCCAGCAAAATGCAGGCGATGCCGCATAAATCGGTAAAGGGACTGGAACATATAGACAAGGTAGTTGAGATCGACCAGTCTCCGATCGGACGCACACCCCGTAGTAATCCGTCCACCTACTGCGGGTTCTTTACGGATATCAGAACCTTGTTTGCTTCAGTGCCTGAAGCCAAGATCCGTGGATATAATGCCGGCCGTTTTTCATTCAATGTGAAAACCGGCCGCTGCGATGTTTGTGAAGGCGGTGGCATGCGCGTTATCGAAATGAACTTTTTGCCTGATGTGTATGTGCCCTGCGAGAAATGTAATGGTAAAAGATACAACCGGGAGACGCTGGAAATAAGATACAAAGGCAAATCCATTTCGGATGTATTAGACATGACGGTTGATGATGCGGTCGTATTCTTTCAGGCAGTGCCCAATATATTCAGAAAGATAAAAACCTTGCAGGACGTGGGTTTGGGATATATCACATTAGGACAAAGCGCTGTAACGCTCAGTGGCGGCGAAGCGCAAAGGGTGAAGCTCAGCACCGAGCTGTCCAAGAAGGATACCGGCAAAACTTTTTATATTTTAGACGAACCGACCACGGGCCTTCATTTCGAGGATATCAGGCACCTCATTGATGTTTTGGATAAGCTGGCCAACAGAGGCAATACGGTGCTGATCATCGAACACAATATGGATGTGATTAAAATAGCAGACCATATTATTGATCTGGGACCCGAAGGTGGCGATGGCGGCGGCCAGATATTATTTGAAGGCACACCCGAGGGACTGATAAAGTGTAAAGAAAGCTATACGGGGCATTTCCTTAAAACCGAACTTAATTAAACACTATGCATATCGATAACCTGAGCGACCTGCCCGATTGGGATGACGACAGCCCTCCGCTGGACGATGAAGAAGGTGAAGAATGGAAGCCCAATCCTACCCGTGAAGCGTGCAAGGCACTTTACCAGAAATGGAAAGAGATTATGCTGATGCTGAAAGGCGCTTTAGATACCACCCAATCTGAAGAAGCCGAAAACATTTCTTATACCGATGATCTGAAATACATGGTACTGGGGGATGCTTATGAAGTAGGCGTAAAGATCAGGAGCTCGGAAATCGGAAGCATGTATGTACTTCGTATGGAGAACGCGGCTATTATCAGAAAGAATGCACAACATGTGGCCAGTTCGCTGCTTACGTTGGGTGCCGAAGATGAAACGGAAGAACAATATGTAGATTTGATCAGGACCGAAATTGATCAGTTCAGGGAATTGTTTAAGGTATGGGTTGGCACTTTTGAAAAAGATGAATATACAGACGACTGGGGGCTGTTTATATAAACACCCCCGGTCATCAATTATTTCTGATTGATCACGGTTTCAATGATCAGGAACTCGCTTTCTTCTTTAGAATCTATGGTAATATGATCCGTATCCCAGATACCAATCGCATCACGTTCAGGTACCCGCTGCCCGTTCACCGTTATACTACCAGAAATATTAAATACAAAAA
>JBQGCI010000443.1:0-8674 GCA_052038405.1 Acinetobacter pittii | reverse complement strand
TTGGAGAAAACTTTGATCAACCATAAACCTGCTAACAAAACCAATATAGCCAGCATAATAGCAGGCCCTTTACTCACAACCCATGTTGATAATTTATCTAACCATTCTTCTGTTTTTATTTCCGCCATAACTGATCTTTATCGTGCACTTTTTCGCATTGTATCCTTCGCAGGTGAGTTAACCAATTATCATTCCGAGCTTCTGTTCATTGCCGGGCCCGCTGATACTAAATTGTTTTATAATAAACAAGACCCCTGTAGAAACAGGGGTCGCAATCAAAACTAACTGCTTGTGTGAAAATTGACATTATTCCCATTTCAAAAACCGTTCCAATCAGACGATGCATTCTTCGGACGTATATCTAGCTAAAGAAAAACACCGATAAAAACCGGACCTGATTGCAGCCGGTTCTGTAAATACTTCTACAATAAATGAAATATTTTTCTCATCGTTCTCCCATTTGGATCATCGTTCTGCAACGCCCGGTGTTGGCGGGCTATTTGATACATGCCTCATAACCTTTAACCCTACAAAATATGTACACATTAGGAATTAACGCAGCATTTCACGATAGTGCAGCCTGCCTGGTAAAAGACGGACAACTGATTGCAGCGGCAGAGGAGGAACGTTTTACGCAGATCAAACACGGCAAAAGACCCATTCCCTTTTCTACTTATGAGTTACCCTTTCATGCTATATTTTATTGCCTGGAAACCGCAGACATTCATATAAATGATATTGATTTTTTTTCGTACTCATTTGATCCGAAACAGCTATTGGAACAGGCCGTACCTGTTTCCCTCCCCTTAAAGATAACTCCCGGCAACCGGTCACAGCAATCCTGGGAGGCATTGTTCCTGACTTATATTCTGAATGCCCGTTTCCATTTGGAGGATGGCTACCCCCATCACCTGCAACAGCGTTTTAAAGGTGCCCGTATCCGGCAAAGCCAATGGCGCTTTACTGACCATCACCTCGCACACGCTGCCAGTGCCTTTTTGCCGTCTCCCTTCGAAGAGGCGGCTATTTTGGTAACAGATGGCCGTGGAGAACAGGCCACTACTTCTTACAGCCTAGGTAAAGGCTCAGGCATTCAACGCATTGGCCAGGTAAATCTCCCCCACTCATTAGGTTTGCTTTATGAGAAGATAACGATCCATCTTGGATTTCAGCATTCTTCAGACGAGTACCGCATAATGGCCCTGGCGTCTTATGGTGAGCCAACGTGGGCAGCAGGACTACGTGATATTATACAGGTAGGCGAACAAGGGCAGTACACCATCCGGTTTGATGAACTGCAAAAATTGTTGGGAGAACCGAGGCAACCGGGGTCCCCTTTTACAGAAGTTCATTTCAATATCGCACGTTCATTACAGGTTGTGTTACAGGAAAAAATGTCAGAATTATGTACCTGGCTGCAAAAAACCACCGGACAAAAAAATCTATGCCTGGCTGGTGGCGTTGCCTTGAACTGTGTGCTGAATGCATATATCAGGGATTCGGGCATTTTTGAAAACATATGGGTGCAGCCTGCGGCAGGTGATGCTGGTACAGCCTTGGGCGCCGCTCTATGGACGGATGCACAGGAACTTAACCAGCCCCGGAGTTTTGAAATGACCCAGGCTTATTGGGGGCCCGGTTATAGTGATGAGCACATCGAAACTTTTCTCAAAGAAAATAAGATCCCCTATAGAAGACTTACCGATGTAGCTAAAGAGACCGCGACCATCCTTGCTCAAAACCGGATCATTGGCTGGTTCCAGGGAAGGATGGAATTCGGACCCCGTGCGTTGGGATCCCGGTCTATACTTGCATCGCCTATTGATCCCGGCATGCAGGCGAAGTTAAATGTGTTAAAGGACCGGGAAGATTTCCGCCCTGTTGCTCCGGTAGTACTGGAAGATAAAGCCAGTGAATGGTTCGAAGCAGCTCATGTCTCTCCTTTTATGCTTTTTACTTTTAAAGTTAAGGAAGCTCAAAAGCAAAAGATACCGGCCGTATGTCATGTGGATGGCACGGCGAGAATACAAACCGTCAACAGGCAACAACATGCGCTTTATCACGATGTACTCTATGCATTTCATGAACAAACGGGTATTCCTATACTCGTTAATACTTCGTTCAACTCCAGGGGTAAGCCCATTGTATGTACGCCCCGCGACGCGATCGAATGTTTCTGGTCTACCCCTTTTGATGACCTGATCATCGGATCGTTCCATATTAGTAAACAATCATAACGCCAACCAAATGATCTTAATATCCGTAGTGGTGCCCACCTACCGGCGACCCGACCTGTTAAAGCGATGCCTGCGTGCGTTAACAGAGCAGGAGCTGGATGCATCACAGTATGAAATACTGGTAGTAAGCGATGGCCCCTGTATGGAGTCGAAGGGCTGTGTAAATGAAATGCTGTACAAAACAGTAATTACCATCAAATATTTATGTTTGCCGGGTAAAGGCGGACCAGCAGCGGCCCGTAACCTGGGTTGGCGCAGTGCAGCAGGCACCGTGATCGCTTTTACCGACGATGACTGCGTACCTGCTTCCAATTGGTTAACCCAGGTTGCGCAACATTTTCATAACCCATTATGCCATGTTATATATGGGCGGGTAAAAGTTCCGACCGGCCATCCACGATTAACCGATTTTGAAAGGCAGACAGCCCGGCTCGAAGTGCCTGCTTTTGTAACAGCCAATGTAGCCTGTCGTAAAACGCTGCTGGAACAGGTTGGGGGATTTGACGAGCAATACAAAGTAGCCTGGCGGGAAGATTCGGACCTGGAGTTTGCATTACTCAACAATGGTCACACCCCCTATTATGCGCCCGACTGCCTGGTGTACCACCCCGTGCGCGCCGCCCGTTGGGGCGTTAGCGTTAAAGAGCAACAAAAGGCTTTATATAATGCGCTGCTTCGTAAAAAGTATCCCCTTTTTTACCGGCTTTATATTAAAGAGTCTCCCCCTGCTTATTATTACCTGTCCGTAACAGGCATACTCTGCTCGCTGGCCTGTTGGGTCATAGGCCAGCAGGTAGCCGGCATCATTTGTATGATGGCAGCCCTGTCTGGCATCTCTTTTTTTGTTTACAAGCGGCTTTATCAAAACAGTCTCAGCCCGGCTCATGTAACGGAAATGGTGCTCACTTCATTGTGCATACCTTTTCTTTCCTTGTACTGGAACTGGTATGGCAACTATAAATTCAGGAAAATAAAACCCGTACAAAGCAATGCATATCGTCATTTTCAGGGCGCTCAAATTAGGTGATCTTTTATGTACTGTACCTGCATTCCGTGCTTTACGTAAGGCCTTTCCCCAGGCAAGAATCTCTTTGCTGGGGCTTCCCTGGGCTGCCGCTTTTGTAGCAAGGTATCATTGTTATATAGATGAATTCATCCATTTTCCCGGTTATCCCGGTTTACCCGAACAGCCCGTAAACATCGAAGCCATGGAATGTTTCTTTTATAACATGAAAAAAAGCAATAGCGACTTATTATTACAAATGCAGGGTAATGGCAGCATTGTAAACGACATGCTTGAGCAACTGCAGCCCCGTTGCCTGGCCGGCTTCTGCGAGGCGGGAGACAAAAGATCCGGCACACGTGGTTTCATGGAGTACCCGGAAGAGCTACACGAAATACAAAAACATCTGGCCCTGCTGCACTACCTGGATATACCGCCAGACGGTACTCATATAGATTTCCCGCTTACCGATGCCGACGAAAAGGAACTGGGTCAACTGGGTATCAATTTCAACAAACCTTATATCTGTATTCATCCGGGATCAGCTTTGATAACCCGGCAATGGCCCCCCGAACTTTTTGCCCGTATTGCCTCCCATTTTATGGGTCAGGGCTTTACCATATTGCTAACAGGCAGCGAGGCGGAGAAAGCGCTGACCGGAACCGTTAACCAGATGCTGCGCAACCGGGCTATGAATATTGCCGGACTTACCACCCTGGGCAGCCTGGCATTAATACTGCGTCAGGCTTCAGGCCTGATTAGTAACTGTACCGGTATATCGCACCTGGGTGCAGCAATGAAAACAAAAAGTGTGGTAATCAGTATGGATGGTGAGCCGCACCGGTGGGGACCTTTGGATACGTCACGTCATGTCACCATTGACTGGCTAAAGCATAAGAGCTACGAAAATGTACTGGCTACAGCTTCGCAGCTAATATCCTGATGCATCAGCAATGTGACGGCCTTTACAACCTGGTTCACGGTAGCCTCAGGCCCTTTCCACTTATAGGCACCGGCCATAAAATGCAGTAACCGATTCTGGCTTTGCAAGGCCTGTGGTACATCGAAATATAATACCTGATGAGGCGTTTTCCAGGGTGTGTGTTGCGGATTCGTTTTAGCATATACTACCACCACAGGCTTCTTTAATGCAGAAGCAATATGCAGCGGCAATGAATTCACCGTTATCAGCAGCCTGCATTTACCAACGAGGCTTAAAAGCTCGTCCAGGGATAATTGTCCGGCTATATTGTAGCAGAGAGGATGATCAATTGCCTTCCATATAGGGTGGGTCATTTTATTTTCCTTTTGACTCCCGGTTAAAAGAACTGGCATCTTCCATTGGCGAATGACCCTTTTTCCTATTGCAACCCAGTTCTCCGTTGTATACTGCCTTTTCAGATCTGTGGTACCGGCATGCAGTACCATAAAGGGCATGCAGTCATCTATACCTATCCGGTTTAATTTTGCCGATAAACAGAGTTGCGCCGATTCGGGCACCTGCAGGCTTAATTCGGTAAAAGGGGTTCGGGCTCCTATAGTAGCTACCAGTTTCAGATCGCGGCAAACCTGGTGCTGAATAGGGCCAAAAGGTTCATCGTCAGGTACCCAATGTGTAAGCAATTCATAAGGATTCTCCCTTGAATAAGCTAAACGGCGGGGAATACCTGCCATCAAAGCCAGAACAGCTGAAGGGAGTGAACTCTGGCTGAACACCGTAAAAATGGCCGCCAGATCGAATGCCCCCGAACGGAGTGTTTCGACCACCGGCCCCATATCGCCTACACTGTCCGGCAGTGTTTGAACCCACGGCAGATCTGCAACGATAGTTTGATCAATTTCGGGAATGAAACCCGCTATGGAACTTCCCTGCCTGGATGTTAATAGCGTAATGTGTGCGCCGAAATATTCCTTTAAGGCTCTTATTGCCGGTGTAGTCATCAATATATCGCCCATATTATCGGGCCTGATGCAAAGGATACGCCTAATACCCGGATCCGGTCTCATATTTTATTTTTTAGGATAATGTTTTCGGCTTCTTCAAATCGCTTTACCGTAAAATCAGGTAATCGCATGGGGCCCGGCAGCCACTCGGTTTCGCCACCGGTATTCAATAGTATGGTTTGGCAACCGGCGCGGTTACCCGCCTCCACGTCATCCAGTATATCACCAATCATCCACGACTGCTGCAACAAAATTTTTTGTTCGAATGCAGCTCTTAACAGGAGGCCGGGTAAGGGTTTGCGGCAATCGCAATGAAAACGGCCATCCGGTCCTGGCCGGGCATGCGCACAATAATAAATATTATCCAGCCCCGGACTTAACTGTTGATTCATATACCGGATATAATCAGTAAACGCCGTTTCGCTGAAAAGTCCCATCGCAATTCCAGGCTGGTTGCTCACCAGTATCAACCGGTAGCCGGCTTTCTTCATAACCCTTAAAAAAGGGGCAGCACCCGGTGTAAACTCCAGCAGTTGCGGATCTACATTGTAAGGTATATCGCGTAGTAATGTACCGTCTTTGTCGATGAATATTGCCGGGCTCATGAGTACTGTAAAATTCGATCAGCTTTTGAGTGAAGGAATACCTGCATATCCAACAGGCAGGTTTCGAATGGGATAAGCGGCTTCTGTAATGACAGGAGAACACTTTAACTCGTACATCCGTAACATTTCCTGTGCAATGCGCTTCCAGGTAAACATTAATTTCACTCTTTCCAATCCATTTTCTCCCATTTGATCCAACAGGTGACTATTACGACTCAGATTTTCTAAACTTTCGGCCAATGCCTGAGGTTGTTCGGGATCCACCAGCAAGCCGGTTTCCTGTTCCTTTACACTAAATTGTATGCCACCTACCCGTGATCCTATTACCGGCGTTTTACAGGCCATGGCTTCCAACGGGGTAATACCGAAAGGCTCGTACCAGGGTGTGGATACAAATACATCTGCTGCAGAATAATAGTATTTCAACTCCATTTGTTCCTGCTGGCCTACAAAACTCACTATATCGTTGATGTGCAGGTCTTCGCAAAGCTTTTTAAGGCGGAGGTGCTCTGCGTCATTTGCAGCAGTGCCTCCCACAATAACGAGCTGGCATTTAACGCCCCTCTTTACAGCAATGGCGGTTGCACGAATCACGTTTTCGATCCCTTTACGGGGCACCATACGCCCCAACTGCAGTATTACAAAATCATCGGCTGGTATATGTAAACGGGTACGTGAGGACTTTTTACCTGTATCGAAGAACGTTTTTGTATTTACACCGCAGGGTATCACGGTAATCTTATCGGCAGGCGCATCATAGTGCTCCAGCAGGTCCTGCCGGTCTTGCGGGCATTCAGCTACAATAGCATTGGCCAGGTTAATAGCCCGTTGTTCCATATTTATACGTTCAGGTGGAAACAGATCATTATCGCCCTGGTGCAACCTGCGTACTTTTCCCAAAGCATGAAATGTGATGACGTATGGTATGGCCATTCTTTCTTTAATGCGCATGGCAACATAAGCACTGATGAAAAAGTTGGCGTGCACCACATCATAGCGGATGCCATATATTTTCATAAATGTAATCATGTTCTCGGCAAAAGCCTCGCGATAGGGCACTAACTGCTCTTTAGGAATACATTTTTTAGGGCCGGCCTTTACGTGAATCAGGCGGATATTTTTGCTCAATTGCAGTACCTGCGGTAAGGCTATATTTTCCCAGCGGGTGTAGATATCTACGGCGCAGCCCTGCGTGGCTAATTCTATCGCGAGTTCTTTTACATAAATATTCTGTCCCCCATTATCGATGCTTCCCGGCGCCGCCAAGGGAGAAGCATGATCGCTTATCAATGCAATGCGCTTATTCATAATCTTATTTTTAAATTATAGTACGAGGTTTAAAGGTTGTTTTTGTGAAGCGAGCACTTGCTCAAAAGCATGCTGCCATCTTTTGGAGAACTGTTGTATACTCCATAATTCCATGGCTGTTTCCCGGCCGGCTTTTCCCATCTTTTTGGCTTTGATGCGATCTTTCAGCAAGCTTTTCATGTTGTCAATGAGCACGTCAACATCAGTATGCATCCATCCGTTTACGCCGTTATTGATAGCGGTTACCAATTCGGTAGTAGCCATTCCTGCAACCGGAACGCCTGCCATCATCGCCTCGCATACCGCCAGGGCAAGGCTGGTATGACGCACCGGGTGGAAAAAAAAGCGATACTGTGCCCTTACTTCGGGTAAGCGGGGATGGAGCACTTCGCCGATACCATATCCTTCATTTCCCATACCAGCCAGGTCCAGTGGAATTGTCCGGTTCACCTTACGGAATATGTCCCAACCTAATACCCGCCCGCGGTGTGGCAGGTGGTTAATCGCTACAAACCCTTTTGCATAATGGCCCATGTACGGAACCCTACTATCTGTTACACCATGGGGGATCACGATGGTGGGGGTTTGTCCGTTGTCCCACATCAGCCGGTTGAAATGGGTTACATGCACCAGCAATATATCCGGATCGTTCACATAATGGTGTGTAGTGGCAGCGGTACCGTTAGGGGTGTTATGCTCCAGGTAGATCCTGGGTACATGGCGCTGTTTAGCAGTAAGTATTTCAAATTGATCTTTTTGATAATTTTTGAAAGACTGAAACAACAGCACGTCAAAATGAAGATCCTTTAGTTCATCTACAGGCACTTCATGCACATTATCTCCAAAAGGGAAGGTGTTACCACGTCCATAATAGCCTTCACTTCGCGCCGCATTAACCGGTATAAAAATTTCAAAAGGCCCCTGCGATAAATAATAAAGATAACTTCCGTGTACATGCCAGGTAAAAACCCTGATCTTATTTTGAGGTAGGAGCATCATGGTTGAAGCGGTGTCAAATATGAAGCCATGTGCTTTTAAAGCGCATAGAAGTATTTCCTGCAAAGATTATGTGGCCGTTTTTCCAAACGCTGTGGTATCTTATCTACAAAACCTTTTTAACGAGCTCTATCTATGCCGGTAGCCGACATAAAAAAAGGTTCCGTGGAGAACCTTAAGTGTTACAGATTATCGCCGAATTTAATCAGAACCCTGGGTTTTAACGATCTTGTTATAAATTCCAAATAACAAAAATGAAGTAGCCCATTGGCCGATAAACAAGGCCCGGTGATTTTGTTTCAGCACCTTAAATGCCAGTGAAGTAGCCATTGCTGCTACAGAAGCCCATAAATAGGCGTCAGAGGGCAGCTTTGCTGTTTGATTTTCTATAGCTTCTGCTACTTTTCCTTCAGAATGATTAGACATAATGTTGAATTTTTTTAGATGATGAATTGAATCCTTTTACTGCAAGACATTCAACGGACACCAATTTGATGCCACGGCAGGCAGCCGCTGATGGTGCTCCTATCTATACAAACTATTCAACTTTTGTCCGGCTGCTATATTAAACCAGCCGTTTG
>JBQGCI010000442.1:0-3153 GCA_052038405.1 Acinetobacter pittii | reverse complement strand
AGCCGTAATATGTTGCTCCTGGCGGCAGGTAAAAAAGATGCGCTCCATCTCGGTTTTTCAGTAGGTGTCAATATTTTTTAAACCAGCATAGGGGTAGCCGGCTATTAATGTGTATCAGATGTATATACATTAATTATGCTTTTAAAAAACAAATGCTTACTCTCACTTCTATCCATTACCACTACTTATTGCTTTGCCCAGGAACCCATAGCCAACAATATTCATTTAGGCCTGGCAACTCCTGTTAGCACGCAAGGCAGGCAGGCCCGCGACATTAGTCCTTCTTTTGCCCTGCATGCTTTTCAGGGCGTGAACTACAATAATAAGGGCGCTGCTATTGCCGGCCTTTACACCCGACTACATGGCAGTAACAGGGGGGTACTGATCAGCGGTTTGGGCAACCAGGTCAGCGGATCTAATAAAGGTGTATCCATTGCCGGCTTGTACAATGGCGCTGCGAATGGCCTGGGTATTCAGATAGCAGGCCTGCATAACCAAAAACAAGGCAACGGCTTTATACAGATCGGGGGGTTGAGTAACTACAGTAGCTACGAATTATTACAGGTCGCAGGATTGGTTAACGTTGCAAAAAACGCCGATGTGCAAATTGCAGGATTGATCAATATAGCCCGGTCAGTGAAAGGCGTACAAATAGCCGGCCTGATCAATATCGCAGACAGTTCCGACTATCCTATTGGTTTTTTGAACATCGTCAAAAATGGCGAACAACAAATCGGAGTACAGGTATATGATGACGCTTCGGCCAATATTGTTTTGCGTACCGGCGGCCGTAAAACCTATGGCATCCTGGGTGTGGGAGCCGGGTCAGAACTAAAAAAGACCGTATTTCAAATGGAAGCGGGAATCGGGTATCACATTCCCCTGTCTCAAAAGTTAAGGATTAATGCAGAAGCTGTAAGTATCGCAAAGACAGATTTCACCTTTTACAAACACACCGAATCGCTAAGGGCCTTACTGGGCTACAAAATAACGCCGGCTATAGAAGTAACCTTGGGACCTTCTGTCAACACCTATAAATATTCAGATTCCAAACTTTTTTCCAACAACTATATCTGGAAGTACCGCGATGATGAATCATCTTTCGCCCTCACACTTGGCGCAACCGCCGGTATACATTTCAACTTATAACCCAAACATATCAAACACAGTAAAACAAAAACCAGATGAAACAGTTATTATCGTTAGTAGTACTTACCTTACTTATTTTAGCAACAGGATGTAAGAAGGTTTTTCCTGAAGGACCTGCCGTAGAGGAAAGCCGGACCGTAGGAGACTTTACCCGGGTGGAAGCAGCCTTCAGCGGCAATGTCGAATTTGTTCAGAACGCAGCTAAATCTGTAATAGTGAAAGCCGCCGACAATTTACAAGGTTATATTATTACGGAGCTAAAGGGCAATACGCTGGTGCTCAAAACAAAGCCCAATATCAATATTAAAGGCGGTAGCGTTACCATCTATGTATCTAATCCATCCATTAACGGCGCCACGATTTCGGGCTCAGGCAATTTCAATTTCAATTCTGATATCAATACGGCTGCGCTGAACCTTAGAGTAAGTGGCAGTGGTAGTATATATGCTCCAAAACTAACCGCGGCCAGCCTGGATGCCGAGATCACGGGAAGCGGTGACATCACCATCGATGGCGGCACAATAACTACACAGGATATTCGTATTACCGGTAACGGCGATTATCATGCCCGGCAAATGCGCAGCGAGCAGGCCAAAGTAAAAGTAAGCGGGTCTGGCGAAGCCAAACTTTGGGCCGACAATAAACTGGATGTACAAATATCAGGCAGCGGTGATGTATGGTACTACGGCAGCCCATCTGTCCATACCAGTATATCCGGATCGGGTAAAGTGCAAAAATTGTAACAGTTTTAAATGCACCGTATATGCTCATTGCCAGTATCATTTTGTACGTTATCAGGAAGTATAAAAAAAGCCAAACGCTCCGGTAGCCAGCTGGCCTGCTTAATAATTGGCAACGAACCCTATTTTTCAACCTAGCTATTAGTATCTCATGACCCATAGAAAAGAGAAGTACGCTGTTATCACCGGTGCCAGCCAGGGCCTGGGCAGCGCGTTTGCAAAAGAGCTGGCTGCCCAGCAGCTGAACCTGGTACTGGTAAGTTTGCCCCAGCAAAACCTTGCCGCATTTGCAAAATTCATCAGTAACACTTACCAGGTAGAGGTTCATCACTATGAAACGGACCTGTCGCTTAAAGAAAATGTACTGACGCTTTGCGACTGGATCAACCGGAGCTTTGAAGTACAGGTGCTGATTAATAATGCCGGGCTGGGAGGAACCAAAAAGTTTACAGAAGCATCGATGCAATATATTGATACCATTATGCAGGTGAACGTGGTAGCTACCTCCCTGCTCACGCATCAGCTGCTGCCCAACCTCCTGCAGCAAACAGAGGCTTATATATTAAATGTATCCAGTATGGCGGCTTTCTCTCCCATTGGTTATAAAACGGTTTATCCCGCTTCTAAAACTTTTATCCATTCGTTCTCAAGGGGATTGAGCGAAGAGCTAAAAAATACAGGGGTAGTGGTAAGTGTGGTGAACCCCGGAGCAATGGCCACCAATGAAGACGTAACCAGCCGGATCAGAAAATTAGGTTTGGTAGGGCGGCTTACCTTACAGAAACCGGAGAAAGTGGCAGGGAGATGCATCCGTCAACTGTTTAAAAAAGACCGGGTAATTATGGTAAACCCCTGGAGCTGGCTGGCCATGACTTTACTACCCATCTGGATAAAGCTACCTTTGCTGACCCATAATATAAAAAGGGAAATTTTATGACGGTTTTGATTACAGGTATCAGCGGGCTGCTCGGCACCAACCTGGTATTTTTTTTACTGGAAAAAGGCTACCAGGTAAAAGGTGTTGCCCGCAATATCAATAACCTGCCTTTTATGATGCACCCCCGGCTCATGCTGATCCAAAGCGAACTTACTGCCGATCTGTCCGCTCATTTAAAAAATGTTGACTGTGTGATACATGTAGCAGCAATTACACAACAAAATATCATCCGTTATGATGCGTACCACCGCGTTAACCATACCGCCACCGCACTGCTAGCGGAGGGAGCTATCGCCGCGGGTGTACAACAATTTATTTATGTAAGCA
>JBQGCI010000441.1:0-3767 GCA_052038405.1 Acinetobacter pittii | reverse complement strand
CGCAGTTCACTTATGCCAATGTTTTAAAGATTGTATAATTTTCTAACTGCAACGATCTTTTCGGGCGCTGTCACCAGAAAAAGCTGCCGTGGGAAAGATCGTTGATTTTCCTATTTTCTATCAATGAAAAAGTATTGTTTCGCTGTTGATCTAAAAGATGATCCGGGGCTTATTGCTGAGTATGAAGAATGGCATTTGCCCGAAAATAGCTGGCCGGAAGTGCAGGAAAGTATCAGGGCTTCGGGAATCGCTTCAATGGAAATATACCGGACAGGTAACCGGCTTTTTATGATCATTGAAGCTTCCGACGCTTTTGATCCTGCTAAAAAAGCAGCAAATGATGCAGCTAACCCGGATGTGCAGAGATGGGAAGGTTTAATGAACCGGTTTCAACAGCCACTACCCTGGGCTGCGGAGAATGAAAAGTGGGTGACCATGAACAAAATATTTCAGTTGTAAGATTCCTGGTTTCCGACTGATGATAGAATTCATCATGTTAAAGGTTTGCCATTCTCATGAAGTATCATCGGAATACCGTGACAGGGAAGCGTTTTTAGGTATACTGCGAATGTCTGACTGGATGCTACGCAAAAATCGGCAACCGAGGTTGCAAAAAATATTACTTACCATAAGCAATTGTATTATATGATGTATTTAGTGAAGAGGTTCCCATTAATTGCTGTACTGTCAGCTGTAATGGTTAGCTCCCGGGGGCAGGATTTGCCGATGATCAAAGGCCCGTTCCAGCCAACGGAAGCGTCGTTGAAACAATACCGGTACCCGGAGTGGTTCCGCGATGCCAAGTTCGGCATCTGGGCACATTGGGGACCGCAGGCGGTTCCTCGACTGGGCGACTGGTATGCCAAAAAGATGTATGAAGAAAACAATAGTGTCTATAAAGAACATGTGAAGCGATACGGGCATCCGTCTAAATTTGGATACAAAGACATAGTCAGGCTCTGGAAAGCTGAAAAGTGGGATCCTGAAAAATTAATGACACTTTATAAAAAGGCCGGTGCGAGATATTTCGTCAGTATGGCGAGCCATCATGATAATTTTTTCCTGTGGAATTCGAAGATCCATCAATGGAACGCCGTGCAAATGGGACCTCACAAAGATGTGGTCGGGTTGTGGCAAAAGGCCGCAAAAAAACACGGACTGAAATTTGGCGTATCTGAACATCTGGCTGCCAGCTATACCTGGTTCCAGACGGCACATGCCGCGGATGCTGCAGGACCTCTTAAAGGCGTCCCCTACGATGGTAATGACCCGCGATTCTCCGATCTGTACCATAGCAAAGCAAGCCCCGATGATAAGGGATGGTTGACAACAAACATTGAGTGGCATAAGAAATGGTATGCTTATGTGAAGGAGCTGGTAGATACTTATCATCCCGACCTGCTTTACTCTGACAGTAAATTGCCATTTGGAAATATAGGGATGTCGATGCTGGCCAATTTTTACAACGGGAACCGCGCTTATCATGGTGGCGCGATGACAGCTGTTTACAATTGTAAACAACCCTCACAGGGCATGTGGGTGCAGGATCTGGAGCGTGGCGTTCAGGACAGCATTAACCCGTATCCCTGGCAAACCGACACTTCGATCGGTGACTGGTTTTACAGCACCGGTCAGCAATATAAAAGTGCCCCGGACATCATTCGGATGTTAACTGATATCGTTAGTAAAAACGGCAACCTGCTGATCAATATTGTACAAACACCCGAGGGCGACCTGGAAGAAGACATGCTGGTGACACTTGAGGATATTGGAAAGTGGACGGCTGCGAATGGTGAAGGGATCTATGGCTCAAGACCCTGGAAAATCTATGGAGAAGGGCCTTCGACTATTAAAGCCAACCAGAAAAGAGGTCAGTTTGACGGCTTGAGTGATGAAGGCAATTTCGAAGCGACCGATGTGCGTTTTACGGTGAATGGTAACCGGCTATACGCTTTCCTGATGGATGTACCAGACGGTGATTTCAGGATCAAGTCACTAGGAAGATCCGCTAAGATCGATAACCGGAAGATACGGTCGGTAAAGCTATTGGGCAGCAAGGAGCGTATTCAATGGCAACAGCAGGAAGAGGCATTGGTGATCCGCAAACCCAAAAATTTGCCGGATTGGAAAGTGCTTGGCCTCAGGATTGAGATGGCTGAGTGAGCAGGTTTTCTTTTTCTTTAGATAAATCAATTATCAATCAAAAGATCGTTATGAGCGTTTGAGCAATGATTTATTACTTATGGCAGTGCTGGCAGGAATATTGCAAAACCCCGTTATTCAAATCAGGTACACAGCCGAGCCGGCTCCACTGGTTTATTGATCATACGATGTATAGAAAAAACAGTTTCAGAAACATTACCGGGATCCACGATAGCTTTTCTGTTGGCAAAGATAAAAGAACGCCCTTTTATTTTGACTGCTGGCGGTTCAGCAGAGAGGGTCATCGGCTGGCAGGAAAGGAGCCGTATTAATTCAAGAACCTGAATATGACATATTTTATGCAAATAATTACGGTATAATAGTAGGATTTGTACAATCGAAAGTCGCGTGCATGCATTGGTTGCTTAACAGAACGGGCTTACTTTTACAGTGATTGGTTTGACCATAACATATACAGGGCCTGCAGTAATATATTGATTAAAAAAGCAATCAAACATAGTTGTTCGCGAGGCATTTTGCGGTCGCGATTATATTAATTTTCGAACACTTGTAGACGGCTGCGGTGATGTTAATACGTGGAATAAGCAGAAATACGTAACCGGCTGTAACAGCTTTCAGCTATGAGATCATTGGAGAGTTTGATATCCTGCACAGGTAGCATTTAACCTGTGTAAAGTATTTACAAGTTAAAATTACACAAACGTGAAATATCTATTGTTCTTCATAAGCAGTTGTATCCTTACTGGTACCGTACTGGCTCAGGCGCCTGAAAAATGGGGGGCATGGGAAGCCTGGGGCGACCAGGGTAACGGAACTTACAGGAACCCGGTATTACCTGGAGATTACAGCGATGTGGATTGTATCAGGGTAGGAGATAATTATTATGCGGTGTCATCAACCTTCCAGTATTCACCGGGGTTCGTCATCCTGCAATCTAAAGACATGGTGAACTGGAAGATCCTTAGTCATGTAGTGAATGACATCTCGGTGATATCCCCTGCAATGAACTGGACCGGTATGGACCGGTACGGCAGGGGCATCTGGGCCGGTGCTATCCGGTACCATAACAAGCGCTTCTGGATCTATTTCGGCGATCCCGAAGAGGGCTATTTCATGAGCTCTGCGGCAAAACCTGAGGGTCCGTGGGAACCCCTACATCGGGTGTGGGCCGAAAAAGGTTGGGATGACTGTTGCCCCTTCTGGGACGACGACGGACAGGGATACCTGGTCGGCAGCCATTTTGCAGACGGTTACAAGATCCATCTTTTTAAAATGACGCCCGATGGGAAATCACTGATCAAAGAATCAGATAAAGTGATCTACCAGTCGAACGGCAGCGAAGCGAACAAATTATACAAGATCAACGGCTACTATTACCATCTTTTCAGCGAAGTACGTAACAATGTCCGTGTGTTAATGATGGAGCGGTCCAGGAATATCTGGGGCCCCTACGAAGGGCCCAGGCAGTTGAGCGAAGGGCAACAGCACTACAATGAACCCAACCAGGGTGGCCTCGTACAAACGCCTTCCGGCGGATGGTACTTTTTAACACACCATGGAAGCGGTGACTGGTCGGGACGTATATGGAGTTTACTTCCGGTTAC
>JBQGCI010000440.1:0-2621 GCA_052038405.1 Acinetobacter pittii | reverse complement strand
TCTTCTGCGATTTCTATCAGGGTGTTGAAATAATTAGTAGTGTGTTGTTTCATAACAGGATTAAAAGTTGTGCTAAGTTAGTCTCATTTCCGTTAAAATAGGTTTAAAGCCAGCCTTTTCGTAAGCTTTGATTGCGCTGCTGTTTTCACTGTAAACCTGTAAACGTATTTCTGTCAAACCTTTACTCATTGTCCATTCTTTCAGCGCGTTAATGATCAGGCTGTTTACCCCTCTGCCTCTAAAAGAAGGGTCTACATACATAAACGCTAAAAAGGCGTAAGAAGGGTAATTGTTATAGGGCTTTGCCTCTAAAATACGGGCTGAGCCACTGCCGGTCAGTTGTCCGTTTTCTTCAGCTACCACAATGGCACAGTCATCCCGGTTAAGCATTTCTTTTAAGTTATAGTAGTGGAAGTGCTCTGTTTGCAGGGTGACATCGAAAGGTCTTTCGGCTTCGATAATGCCCTGTTCAAATTGTAATAGTGTGTCGAGATCTTCCAAACGAGCTTTTCGTATATGCATCTTGTCTAAATTTATTGGCCCGCAATAAAGATATAAAGAAGACCGATGTCTGGCAGCTTTAAGAGTGATCAGTTTTTAGATAGACCTATTGGGTAAGAGCCTGATTACGGTTCGGCTAAACAGGTGGGGTAATCCAATCAGATATTGCTTTACGGTAGGTTTCACCAATAGGTAGCCAGTTAGTATGTTGTAGTTGTACCCGATGGGTTTCTATTAGTTTAACCTGTTTTAGTGATATAATATAGGAACGATGAATACGAATGAATTCTTTCGCAGGCAACCGGTCCAGTATATCTTTCATGTTTTCCCAAACGAGGATAGTGTTTTGCGTAGTATGTATGCGTATATAATCTTTAAGCGCTTCAATATATACAATGGTGTCTATGGCTACCTGGTGATATTGCCGGTCTGCTCTTACAAAAAGATAGCCATTGTCAGCAGTCCGCGTAAAGTTCTGCTGCCATTGTATAAACTTTTTAACGCTTTGACGGAAGCGATCAAATACTATTGGTTTCAATAAGAAATCAACTACCTGAAATTGAAAAGCATCTAATGCATACTCCTGGTATGCTGAAGTGATGATAAAGTGATGCTGTTGGTTAAAATGCACCATGAGCTCTATCCCCGTGAGTTCGGGCATCTGTATATCAAGAAATACGAGATCTATCTGTTGGCTTTTCAATACCTGCGTCGCCTGGTAAACCTGCGTGCCCGCATGCATTACTTCCAATTCGGGGAGTTGCCGGGCGTAATCATCGATAAGCCTTACGGCTAAAGGCTCGTCATCCAATATCAGGCATTTTATGGTTGAGCTCATTGTAAATTGATTTGGAGATGAACAATAAACTGCTGCTCCTGGCGGTTAGTATGCAGTTGATGCCTGTTGGGATAATAAATTTCCAATCGCTTACTCACATTATCAGCGCCGATGCCCTGGTGGCTATCTTTTTGTTGAAGACCTATATGGTTTACAACCGAGAAATGAATCTGCGAGGATGTTGCCTGTAAACGAATCCGGACGGGTGTTGTTGATGACAACAGTCCATGTTTCAAAGCGTTTTCCACAAAAGGTGACAGGAGATACGGAGGAATTAAAACTGTTGGATCCTCTACCTGCAAGTCCCATTGTACAAAGTCTTTTACCTCGTGTCGCAGCGACTCCAGCTCTATATAAGTTTGTATATAGTTCATTTCATCAGATAAAGGTACTTGATCTTTTTGCGATTGATAGGTAGTGAACCGCATCATATTGCTTAACTTTTCTAATGCCGTTAATGCACCTTCTGATTTGAAATAAACCATCGAATAAATATTATTGAAAGTATTAAAAATAAAATGCGGGTTGATCTGGGCTTTTAGGAATTTAATTTCCGTTATTTTTTGTTCTTCGGCAATTGACCTGTTATAGTCAGCCAAACGAATATTACGGATAATCAGCCAAAAAAAAGTGCTTAGTACAAGCGGCTGACTTCCAAAATAAAGATTGTCGTATACGTAGTGTAAAGCTGACACGTCGGCCGGGTAATTACGGGCGTTAAATAACCAGCTCATGATGATCTCTTCTATAAAATATCTGAAGAAAATAAAAAACAGGTAGGCTGCTAAAAGACCTGCGATTGCTTTTGCTATATTAATGCCGTTGAATACGCGGGGTAATATCAGCAGATAATTAAAATAGAATGTGGTAACCATTATCAACATCCAGGTTAACTGGAAGATGCTCAATAATATGCCTTCGCCGGGACTAACCAGCGAAAAATAAGCTACCACCAGCCACAATGTTACGTGTAGCAGTATTTCTTTTTTTAATGATAATGAGCTCCGGTATTGCATTTTTACACTTTGACTGATAGGGGATGCGTAAATCTCGGTAGTAAAAATACTATTCCAGGGCTTTGATCTAAACCGGTTGACAGAAAAAGGAGCGGGTTTGGCAGAAATAATTTTTTCAAGTTAAGGAAAATGAAAATTTTTGGCTTTTAGAAAATGCGTAAAAATAGTAGGTGTATTATGAAGTATCTTCTTCTGCTGATCATGTTGGGCGGTAACCTGCTTTCAGGCGGCCAGGAAAATATTTACCAAAAAGACTTACAGGCTCT
>JBQGCI010000439.1:0-3057 GCA_052038405.1 Acinetobacter pittii | reverse complement strand
AAGTTCCCTGTTACCGACAGAACTTATATGGATCATGAGAGGATTCGCCCTGGTTGTCTGATTATGTTTTATGGCATTTTCTACCAAGAGCTGCAGTGCCATCGGCGGGACACCGAACTTTAGATCGTCTGAATGGATCTTGGTCCTGACGTCCAGGCCGTCACCAATGCGCTTGCGTGTCAGAAAAACATAGGAATCAAGAAATTTCAACTCATCTGTAAGGGGAATGACATCCTTTTTGGAATTAATCAACAGGTACCGGTACACTTTTGCAAAATTCTCCGAGTATTCGTATCCAAGCTGCTGATTTTCCAGGATCAACTCAGAGAGCACGCTAAGATTATTAAAAATAAAATGTGGGTCAATTTGCAATTTTAGCGCCTCAAGTTCGGCCGCCATCGCAGCTTGTTTGTGTTCTGTCGCCCTGAGCTTATGTTCCGTTGCTTCCGTTGCAGTTTGCATCCAATTGTACAAAAAGTATTCGCCGGTATTAAATGCACTGATCACTAGTGATACAGCAATACTTACCGCCATGCCCTGAGCGTAAGTTGTAAGACTGGAAAATGTTGTTTGTTTGCTTTCGTCTCTAAAAATGTAATCAAAGATCCGGTAAATGATCAGTACGATCATAATACCTGCCAGTATCTGAAAAAGTGTTTGTAGTAAAAGTCTTTTTCGTGCATTGCCATGCCAGGAAAGGCTTCGGTTAAGTGTTCCATCTATGGCCAAGCTTGCTTCCGCGATTATAATACAGTATAAGATTGTTATCAGAATATCGCCTAAAATCCCCTGAATCGACATCGAGCTATAGCAACTCCAGGCTGAGTTCAAAGGATCAACGAGATATGAAAACAAATAGTACATGACCAGTGCAATTAACCAACTAAACAGCCTTCGCTGTTTTGCAGAAATAAGCCTTGCTCCATTATATCGCTCGGTTTTGCTCATCTTCACGTTATTTTGAGACCGTTGATATCAACACAAATTGCCTGGTTGATGGCTACCATTAAAGTTTGACGGATAGTGTCTTAAACCTCGAATTTACATACCTTCTTCGTTTTTGCCGGTAATAATTCGATCAACCGTCAAAACCCGGAACTGAAAAGTAAGAAACACCAAATGAAGCGTTGGAACTTCAGCCCGACCCGTCACCCCGGATGTTTCTTAGGCCCGACCTTACAAAATTCAAAGAACGATCCGGTAGCAGCTACTACATAAAATGCACACGATTTATAAGGAATATGCCCGGGGAAGCAATCACCAAACCAACCGCTCAACCAGGTATAAGTAACCCGGTTAATACGGTTGCCGCCAGCTTGGGGCCTGTTGAACAGTATGTTCATATTGGTCTTAGCAAACGCCCACGGGCTTCAACCATCCGGGGGTAAAGGCGTAAAATACGACCACGTCCGGTTGCACTATTTTAAAGTAATGTAACCCGCAATGTATGTTTCCCCGCCGGTAACTTAATAACTCCTTTATCTTTTGCGTTTGCCGGTGGATAAAAGATAGCAGATGTATTAGCAGGAATCTGCACTTCATATACTACTTCTTTTTTGAGCTTCTTCCAACTGGAAACGATGGTGCCGTAAGGAGACTGATGTGTTACCTTCGCATGATCCATACCATCTGCGAAAACAGGTCGTAACAAAATGTTTTTAAAGCCAGGCTGGCGGGGATCTGGTAATATACCTCCTATCGATTTGAAAAACCAACCTCCTATTTCCCCGAACATCATATGATTATCGGATATATCTCTTTGCGCTTTCAAATCCCAGTTTTCCAGTAAGGTAGTGGCACCGTTAACCACCCACCATCCCCAGGAAGGATAGGTATCCTGTACAGCTACTTTATAGGCCGACTGTTCGTAGCCATTTTCTTTAAGTGCATTGAGTAAGGCTTTAGCGCCCAGCACCCCAACGTCGAGATGGAAATTGGTTTCCTCAACTTTTTTATTAAGATTAGCGGCTACCTTTTGTATCATATCTTCAGGTACCACCTTCCAGTACAGAGGCACGCTCAGTTCTGTCTGGCTTCCTCCCGCATAGATGCCCGTGGTGCGGTTCAGAAACTTATTGTTTATCGCGGCTTTTATCTTCTGGCTCAACGCTGTATAGCGGCGATGATCTTCCATCTTACCCAACAGTTGCGCTGCCGACGCCAGGATCGATGCGTCTGTGTAAAAATAAACGGAAGAAGTGAGTTCAAGATTAGAGGTTGTTTTAACGGGCACCCAATCGCCACGCCCGAATGTAGTAAGGCCGGCGGGACTGATCCGGTCCACATAATTTACATAACGTCGTATATTTTCATAACAGTTCTCCAGCAACCGGCTATCACCATAAAACATGTAAACCTGCCATGGTATAATGGCTATCGTGCTTGTCCAGTCGAGGCCGTTCGCGGTACCATAGCCCCAGCCGCCGGTAGGTATGATATCGGGTAATACACCATTGGGCTGCTGCTCATCTCTGTGATCTGCCAGCCATTTTTCGTAAACGGTAATGCCATCAAAATTGTATAACCCTGTTTCGATAGCCAGGTGACCATCACCCGTCCAGCCGTTTTTCTCTCTCTGAGGACAATCGGTAGGATATCCCATAAGGTTGGAGAGGTAAGCATTATTAGTCACTTTCCAGAGATTATTAACCAGAGATACGGATGTATTAACTTCACCTGCAGGCTTCACATCGCTATGGGTAAAATAAGCTGTAACATTGGCTTCCGTCATTTCGACAGGCTGGCTGGAGGTAACTTCTACGTAGCGAAATCCCTTATAATTAAATTTAGGCATGAATTCGTCTTCTTTCCTGCCGCTTAGGGTTAGTATATCTGTTTGAAAAGGATCGGCGTTTTGATCTCCCCTGAAATAAACATCTATATTAGACATGTCAACATGGCCGTTTTCATGTACCCGCTCCCCGTGCTTTATTTTAAGAACAGTCCCTTCGGGGCCTTTAATTTTGATCCGGGTTACACCTGCCATATTTTGCCCCATATCAAAGACATAAGTTTTTGCATCTACTTTTTTCATCGATTTAGGCGTATAAGGAGTTA
>JBQGCI010000438.1:0-2711 GCA_052038405.1 Acinetobacter pittii | reverse complement strand
TTTTGGAGCTACTCCTGAACCGATCACATAAGTTTCGTCGGTAAAAGGAACAGCGCCAAAATGATCCAGCAATACATTATAGCTATATGCCCTTAAAAAACGGGCTTCTGCCCGGTAGCGCTTTATAGTTTCCGCGTCAGTGCCGCTTAAACCACGTTGCGAAATTTTTGCATCTGATGACTCACTAATGAAATTATTAGCCAGTGTTATGATGTAATAGCAACGAAAGTATAAACCCGCCACAACATAACTGTTCGCGTTCCAGTTCATTTCATGCATATTAACCGGATCTGTATTTCCATTCCAGGTCCAGAGGCCTTCGTCTGTAGTTAATGATTGTAAATACCAAAGCTGCCTCAGAAAACCGGTATTACCCTCATCCGAAACTATTTCTGCAGGTATGTCCCGCCCGTTTGTACCGGTAACTGCAAAAGACACATACAATTTTGCCAATGCATTTGTATAACCCTGTACACTGGTGAAAACTTTATCTGCTGTTAAATCGTTAGTTGGAAATTTGTCAAGGTCTTTATGACAGCCGCTTACAACAAGCATTACGGCAATTGCCATCAAGTATATATAACTTTTAAAATATTTCATACATGCTCGCTTTAAAATTAGAAATCGAAATTTAACCCCAGTGAAAAAATGCGTGGCCTTGGGTAGATATTATTATCAATACCATTGCTTACCTCAGGGTCCAACCCTTTGTATTTAGTTATAACGAAAGCATTTTGCACACTGGCAATAGCTCTGACAGAGCTGATACATTTTGCCAGGCTGCCAAAATTGTAACCAATGAAAATATTGTCCATCCTCAGGAAAGACGCATTCTCCACCCACATATCACTCATAGCCGATATACCGGTGCCCTGGGTGAAGCCCGTATTGTAATAATTGCTGATACCATTGCCCAGCGTGTAGGCTCCGGTGATGGCGGTGCGGGTACTCCGGTCTGCAAAAACATTATTGTACACAAAATTATTCAGTGTAGCACGCGCAACAAATCCGCCATTCCATTTATTAACCGATAGGTTAGAACTGAGTCCAAACATATGATTTCCCACGGCACTATGGTTTAAATACTTATCGTCGTTGTTAATCAAACCATCGCGGTTTCTATCAGCAAATAACCCCTCAATAGCTTTACCGTTATTATCATATACCTGCTGGTAGAGATAGAAAGTATTTCTCGGATTTCCTACAGCATGCAGCTGGGCATTACCATTGCTCTGGGTTCCGCCCGTCGGAATTCCCAGGTAAGTCGGATCATCCGGTATTACTGTGAGATTAGTGATTTCATTTTTATTATAGGTGTAATTGAAATTAACATCCAGGCTTACTTTATCTGTAGCTACCGGTTGCGTATTTAAAGTAAACTCAACGCCTGAGTTGCGCAGGGTTCCCACATTAGCCAATACATAAGCGCTGAAATTGGTACCGGCAGCCTGGGGAATGGCATTCAAAAGGTCTTTTGATTCTCTTACATAAAAATCTATACTACCATTGATCCGGTTACGTAGAAAACCAAAATCCAGCGCTACGTTGTACGACGATAGTTCTTCCCATTTTAAATTATAGTTATAACCAAAAGGACCATATGCATTATAAAATGCATTATCAAACTGATAAGAAGAACTTAAGCCGCCAACACCATACCTGGCCAGGTAATCGTAGTTACCAATACCATCCTGCTGACCGGTAAGGCCATATCCAAATCTTAGTTTTAACTCCGAAAGATCCGCCGTATTTTTAAAGAGTTCATTTTTGAGGCTCCAGGCTAAACCAACCGAAGGAAACCATCCCCACCTGTTCTCAGGTGCAAAACGGGAAGAACCATCTCTCCTCAAACTGGCCGTAAGGAAATATTTACTGTCATAATTGTATAATAATCTTCCCCAGTAGGAGATCAAAGTATTTTCAGGAATATCAAAAGGATAAACCGGAGCCGTCGTTCCTGCGATAGTATCCTTATTGGCATTCAACGCTCTGAAAGAATAATTCTTGGTTCTGAAATTATTATAGGAATGCCCTATGGTTGCATCAATTCTGTGTTTGGCAATATCCTTTGCATAGTTCAAATAAAAATCAAAAACAGAATTAAACCGGTTCTGCTTGCCCTGCTCAAACCGGCCGCCATCCAGGAAGTTGGTAGCTGCATTAGCCGGTATTAATTTCGTGCCTTCGTTACTGGATGCATCATAGCCCAGGTTCAGGTTGGCTCTTAGTTCCGGCAGGAAATGGAACTTATAATCCAGTTGTAAATTACCAATGCTTCTCATAGGTTTTTGCTCATCAAAAGTCTGCTCCAACATACCCAAAGGATTATTAGCCCTGTTTAACACCAGGGTTCCATTCGCTTCGGTCCATTGAAAATAACCGCCGTAGGTGGGGTCATCCATATAAACCGGCTGGGTAGGATCGAAACTGATTGCTGCACCCACAGCGCCATCATTAGCAAATCTTGTTTTTTGAAAAGATCCCTTCAGGTTCAGATCCACTTTTAAGTGGTTGTTGAAAAAAGTTGGATTTAAAGCCAGACCCACAGAGGTACGTTTCAGATTATCGGTGCGTAATAAACCGTCCTGGTTCAAATAACCCAGCGAAATACGATAAGGCATTTGTTTAATTCCGCCGGTGATTGTTACGTTGTTATCGGATGCAAAAGCCGGCCGGTAAATCACATCCTGCCAGTCAGTATTTGCCGTTCC
>JBQGCI010000437.1:0-5735 GCA_052038405.1 Acinetobacter pittii | reverse complement strand
GTACTGTTACTAAAGCCGACGGCGCTCCTATCCCCGTCATATCTGTTATAGTAGCAGGCACTGCTTATGGAACCGTTACCGATGACCAGGGAGAATATTCTATTCAATCGAAAAAGGGCGACAAGCTTCAATTCTCGGGTACTGGTTATGTTTTGCAGGAAGCAGAAGTAAAAGACAATACCATCATCAATATTGAATTAGCAGCATCGAATACTTCTATGGATGAGGTGGTGGTGGTAGGTTATGGCACTATGCGGAAGAAAGATCTGACCGGGTCGGTGGTGCAGATAAAGCCTGACGATATGGCCAACGCCAATCCTAATACCGTACAGGATATTCTTCGCGGTGTTCCGGGCCTGCAGGTAGGGTACGACCCGTCAGCGAAGGGGGGAGGCTCCCTCCAGGTTCGGGGCCAGCGATCGGTATATACCGCCGGCGGTCATAATAATCCGTTGATCATTTTAGATGGTATGATCTTTTATGGAGAGCTATCCGAAATAAACCCTGATGATATAGGACAGATCGATGTATTAAAGGATGCTTCGGCAGCTGCAGTTTATGGCGCACAGGCTGCCAACGGGGTGATTATTATCACCACGAAAAAGGGTAAGGTCGGTAAGCCGGTGATTAATGTCAGTGCCAACACCGGCTTCACCACCAAAAGCGCCTATCGCGGCGTATATGGGGCCGATGGGTACATGCAGTTTCGCGAAGACTGGTACAAAAAAGACTCTTATGGACTTAATGCAGAAACTGGTAACTACGAGCCCTATCAAACAGGTACATTGAAAGGAAAGCTGGGTTATTATGACAGTCCGGACAATCTTTCACAATATGGTATTACATTAGAGCAATGGCGTGCATATACTACTAATGCAGCAGGAGAATCTGATGCCAGCATATACGCCCGGCGGCTGAACCTGAACGATCTGGTGCTCGCTAATTATGTAGCCGGAAGAACCTTTGACTGGTACGATCATACTTTTCGTACCGGCTTTAACCAGGACTATAACGCCAGTGTATCGGGGGCCAGCGATAAAATGAACTATTATTTATCATTTGGTCATCTGAAAAATGAGGGTGCTGTTGTAGGTAATGTGTATCGGGCTACGCGTGCCAATATGAAGCTGGACGGCAAAATAACCAAGTGGCTACAGCTGGGAGCGAATGTCAATTTCCAGGATCGCAGTGATGGCGATTTGCAGCCGGGCCTTGGTATGAATTACTGGGACAATAATCAGATACGCCTGAGTCCATATGCTTCTTACAAAGACTCCGCTGGTAATCTCGTTCACCGTCCTATGGGACAGAATCAGGGTTATGCTTATAATTTTGATTTTAATAAACAGTTTATTGAACTGGAGAAGGGATATACCGTGCTTAATAGCATCCTGACTGCGCGGATTACCCTGCCGTTCAATATCACTTACTCGTTTAATGCAGCACCCCGCTACCAGTTTTTTTACGACCGCTATTTTGAATCTTCAAAGCACCCTGACTGGAAAGCATCTAACAATGGACTGGTTAACCGGGAGCAGGCTAAAAGATTTGACTGGTCGTTGAACAACACGATCAACTGGGAACAAACTTTTGCACAAAAGCACCGGGTGAACCTCACGCTTGTACAGGAAGCGGAGGAGCGCAGGTACTGGCAGGATCGCATCGAAGCCCGTAACATTCTGCCTTCAGATGCTTTGGGTTTTCATAACACGGCTAATGGCGATAAAACAAGAAGCAGCTTCTCATCTTCTGATTCACGCCAGACAGCTAATGCACTATTTGCGCGTTTATTCTATTCGTACGATAGTAAGTATATGCTCACTGCTACGGTTCGGCGCGATGGATACTCTGCATTTGGTGCTAATAACCCTTATGGCATTTTTCCTTCTGTGGCATTAGCCTGGGCTTTCACCAACGAAAAATTCTTTAACTGGGAACCTATGAGCACGGGAAAACTGCGTGCTTCATATGGTAAGAACGGTAACCGCGCATTAGCAGATCCGTATATAGCACTGGCAAACCTGGGCTCGGGTACCGGCCGCTTCCAGGGCTATTTGGATGGCTCGGGAGCGCTCGTAAATATGCGTTATTTGTCTGTGGATCGATTAGCTAATCCCAACCTGCAATGGGAAAAAACGGCTGCTTATAATGTTGGTCTGGATTATGGATTCTTAAACGACCGGATTTCTGGTAGCATTGAGTATTATGTAATGAACACGCATGATATGATCATGAGCCAGCGGCTTCCGGGTTTTTCCGGTTTCAACAGCATTGCCACCAACCTGGGCGAGGTATCTAACCGGGGTGTAGAGTTTACTGTCAGTACATTGAATTTGCGCACCAATACGCTGGAGTGGAATACCACACTTAATTTTTCCTATAATAAAAACCGGATCAAACATTTGTATTATCAATACGAAAATGTGCTGGACCCAGCAGGAAATGTAATTGGTTCAAGGGAGATGAACGACAATACCAATGGTTGGTTTATTGGTCAGCCTATTGGCGCTATCTGGGACTATCGCGTAACCGGCATATGGCAGGCGAACGAAATCGAAGAGGCAAAAAAATACGGTCAAAAGCCGGGTGATCCTAAAGTAGCGAATAATTATACGGCAGACGACAAAAAAAATGCCGATGGCTCAACTACTCCGGTATACAATGATAAAGACAGGGAGTTCATGGGGCCTACAGCTCCGCCGGTACATTGGCAGTTGCGAAACGATTTCACACTTTGGAAATCTCTGGCCCTTTCTTTCAACTTATATTCTTATATGGGGCATAAGTCTATAGATTGGAACTACCTGAATCGTGATAATGATGGCTCCTTAATCACCAATGGGCTGAATACATTTACCAAAGAATACTGGACTCCCCAAAACCCAACCAATAACTATGCAAGGCTGGATGCCCAGGGGCCGGGTGGTGTGGCTTCCCCTGGTAAAGTTTATGACCGGTCTTTTATTCGTTTCGAAAGTATATCGCTGGGTTATACATTGCCTAAAACTTGGACAAGTAAATATCAAATGTCTAACATAAAAATATACGGATCTGTGCGCAATGTGGCCGTATGGCAAAAAGATTGGGAGTATGGCGATCCCGAAACAGGAGGATTAGCCACACGTATTTTTTCACTGGGTTTAAATGTTACTTTCTAAAAATATACCAACATGAATTTATCAATATATAAAAATAAAACGGCATTACAGGTACTTACGCTTGCCACTACTATAGGAAGCGCAGTGCTCTTTTCTGGCTGCTCCAAGGATTTCTTAAAGCCAGATCCTTTATCATTTTACGAACCCACTACAACCTTCAGTACCGAGAGTGGATTGCAGGCGGCATTAGCCATGGCCGACCGACATATCCGTACTTACTGGACCAGTTTTGAAAATCGCAATATTTCTGTTCCAATCGGCACAGAATATCTTTTCTCAGAGCTCAGCGTAGCATCAAAAACGGATGATGCAGCGCTATTTGCGGATATACCTACCCAACTAACTCCTATTGGGGGGCCCGGCTACGACGCAGGCAACTGGACCACCTATTTCTGGGATCAAACATATGAGGGTATCAAATACGCGAATACCATTCCAAGCTTTATTAATAGTGTTACCGGATTGGATGAACCAACTAAAAATGCCTATTTAGGAAGAGCTTATTTTCACAGAGCTTTTCGTTACCTCTCTCTTGTATTTCAGTTTGGCGATGTACCTTTAGTGACAAAGATTTTGGAAGTTCCCAAACAAAACTATAAGTCAACCAAGCGCGAGGCCATTCTTCAAATGATCACCAGGGATATGGAGTTTGCCGTGCAATGGGTGCCCGAGCAAAAGGATATGATCTATAAAGGAATGGTGAACAGGGGAGCCTGTCGCATGCTTTTAATAAAGTGCTACCTGGCCACCGGCCAGTTTCAAAAGGCAAAAGACCAGGCAGATATTCTCATCAATCAGTCGGGTTACGAATTAATGAAGAATAACTTCGGAACTTTCGTAAACACTTATTCACCACAAACCTGGCAGGTAACGCGTAACGTCATCTGGGATTTACACCGCCCGGAAAATAAACTTATTGCAGCCAATAGGGAAGTCATCATGGGTATGCCTAACCGCGGAGCTACTGCCGAATCTATGATCGATTTTTTGACACTCAGAATTTTTGGTCCAAGTTATACCAGCGGATCTGATTTAAAAACGCCGGATGGTAAACAGGCGGTGCAAAATTATGCACGCAACAACGGCAGCTACCGTCAGAACTATGACTATATTCGAGGCATAGGCCGGGGTATTGCTACCTGGCGATTGACTTCCTTTGCAACTAACGAAATGTGGAATGTTAACGGCCAAAGTGATTTAGGCGACTTGCGGCATAACAGCACAGTAGGTAACTGGGGTAGAATGGATTCGATAAAATACAATGATCCCACCAGCACCTGGTTTGGTAGAAACCTGCTCTTCAGGCATCCAACCACAGGAGCTTTACTATGTACCGATTCCCTACGTGTATGGTTCGATTGGCCCCATTACAAAATATACCTGCAGGATGTAGTAGCGGAGGCCAACCAGGGTGCCAACCAGTTTAATGGCGCTACTAATGGCAGTAATGCCGATTGGTATCTGTATCGCCTGGCTGAAACGTACCTTTTACGTGCCGAGGCCAAATATTATTTGGGAGATGCGGGGGGAGCCGCAGCCGACGTTAATGAGGTCCGTAAGAGAGCCGGATGTACGCAATTATACAATACGGTGACTATCGGCGAGATTATGGACGAAAGAGCTCGTGAATTATACCTGGAAGAGTGGAGGCATATGGAATTGAGCCGGGTTTCTTATTGTTTGGCTTTAAGTGGAAAACCAGATGAATGGGGGAACACTTATAACATTAACACCTACGACAAGCAGGAAGGAACCGGGGCTATGGGAGGAAGCTACTGGTATCAACGTGTAGTGCGTTACGGGATGTATAATAAAGGTGAGATCGCCGTGAGACCTCGCACTATTAATTACCGCATGGCGAAGCATAATCTCTACTGGCCGATACCCAATTCGGCAATAACCGCTAATAATAAAGGGCAGCTGGCTCAAAACTTTGGCTATGATGGCTATAATGCGAACACGCCCAAATGGGATACCTGGGAGGAAGCGGTAGCCGACGAAGCTAAGGTTCAATAATACTACCGGCTGGGTCGCCTGAATAAAAGGGCTGTTTCTTTGGCATAACCACCTATTGGGACAGCCCTCTTTGGCTTTAACGGGGTTTTATCCCAACAAAAAATGAGTTTTACCCCTCTTTCCCTGACAGATAAAGCATCGCAATAAAAACAAAGATTATCCCATAGTGTGACTTAAATCTATATCGGAATTAACCTTAATTATCAATGAATTTGAAGTTCTTAATCGTTGCGATAGCTTTCTTGCTTCAACATAAAAACCATACAGCGCATACCGGGAACTATGGATATCCATCCAGGGAAGAAGTTTTGTCCTGCATTCAAAAAGCCAATCATTATTGGCAAAGCACCAATATCCAACCCGGGTGGGCTTTCTGGGATGTAGCCACTTACCATACGGGTAATATGGCCGCTTATGCCCTTACTAATAATATACGGTATAAAGCCTATTCCCAAAAATGGGCGGAAAAAAATAAGTGGATGGGCGCCACTTCTGACAACAAATCTGAATGGAAGTATAACTATGGTGAAACCAATAAGCATGTGCTGTTTGGCGACTGGC
>JBQGCI010000436.1:0-2511 GCA_052038405.1 Acinetobacter pittii | reverse complement strand
TATCGCCCTGGAATATCTTCAATACAATTAAACCAAAAGCCACACCAAAGCCGATCGCCAGCTGCTGATTAACCGAGATAAGAGAATTACCACTGCTGGTATGATATGCCCGCAGGTCGGCAATGGAAATGGTGTTCATGGAAGTGAATTGTACGGAGTTAAAAAATCCCAAAATGGCGATGATGGGTATATACCAATAGATAGATTTATGTACATCAGGAATGGCCAGGCAGCAGATTAGTATGCCGATCACAAAAGTGTTGGTCATTAAGGTGGTACGGTAACCAAACCGGTTCAGTATACGGATCACAGTTGACTTCCCGAACATGGCTGTAAGGGCCATAGGCGCTATCATCCAGCCCGACGTTACAGCCGACCTTCCGTAAGCAATTTGTATCATCATGGGCAACAATAACGGTATCGAGCTGATGCCGAGGCGTGTAGCCAGGTTTCCAAGTATGCCCACTCTAAAAGTTCTTACTTTAAACAGGTTTAGCGGAAAAATAGGATTGCTATCCTTTTTAGCATGCCGGTAATAAAAGTAAACCATCAGAAATCCCAATGCTGTGATCAATAATACCGGCGTGTTGGTTACGGTGTTGCCGAATAATTCAAGAGCAACAGAAAGTAATAAAGACGCTGCCCCGAATATCAGGAACCCTTTCAGGTCAAAATCGATGATGGGTGATTTATAAGCAGGCATAAATTTAAGGCTGAGCAGGATACCAATAAGCCCAATAGGTATATTAATTAAGAAGATCCAGTGCCAGGATAAATAATCCACCATATATCCTCCCACTAACGGACCTAGTACAGGACCAATTAACGCCGGGATGATGGCATAGTTCATTGCTTTGAGCAGTTCCTTTTTGGGAAAGGTTTTGATCAGTGCCAGCTTGCCTACCGGTGTCATCAGGCTGCCACCGATACCCTGCACTACCCTTGAGATCACCAACTGGGTAAGATTTTGTGACAGGGAACAAAACAGGGATCCTACACTGAACATAGCTAGAGAGAAAATGAATACGTTCTTCGTACCGAACTTATCTGCAAGGAAACCGCTTACCGGCATGAACAAAGCCAGTGTCAATACATAAGCGATAATAGCATTTTGCATGTCAAGCGGTGATTCATTCAGATCTTTGGCTATGGACGGCAGCGACGTATTTAATATAGTGGAATCCAGCATCTGCATAAAAATGGCTGTTGCCAGAATGACCGGTAATATCTTCTTTATATTGTTTGTAGCAGTAACTGTTGTTTCCAAGATCCTGTTTTATTTATATTTCATCACCGGTAATACCCAGCAACTCCCGGGCCAACCGCACCATTTGAGGATCGCCGGTTTGCTTTCCAGGCTCATCAGACAGTTTTACGGTAGCTGTCCAGGCAATGCCTGGTGCGGCTATTTCTACCAGCTTCATAACAATGTTCATCGGCTGTAGGCCTACGTCATTCGTAAGATTGGTACCAATGCCAAACGAAATACCGATTCTACCCTGGCAGGCGCGGGTAATCATAGCTACTTTTTCCGGATTTAAACCGTCGGAAAATATAATGCTTTTATGAAGCGGGTTGATGCCTAAACGCTGATAGTGCCGGATCGTTCTTTCTGCGAATAATACCGGGTCGCCACTATCATGTCGAACTCCGTCAAATAATTTCGCAAACTGTTGATGAAACTGTGCAAAAAAGACCTCAGTAGTATAGGTATCGGTTAAGGCGATGCCCAGGTCGCCCTTAAATACTTTCACCCAGCTTCTCAATGCAAAGTCATTGGCTATTTTGTAGCCATATCGGGCTCCATGAAACATAAACCATTCATGCGCATGGGTACCGATGATCTTTATATCATGCAGCATGGCCAGGTGCACATTACTGGTACCAACAAATTCTTTGGCCGAATAGGCCATCATGGCATCTAAAACCTTTTTGTGCCCTTCTAAAGAATGACGGCGGCGCGTACCAAATTCTGCCACTGTAACCCCGAGATCTTTGAATACATTCATTTTATCCCTGGTACGCAAAGCCAGGGCATCATTACTGATGCGGCCGGCACCCTGCATTTTATAGAAAAGCTCGCTGATCAATGCCAGTAATGGCACTTCCCATAAAATGGTACGGTACCAGTATCCTTCAACACTCACTTCCAGGTCAGTTCCGTTTTGTACAATGCTTACTTCAGCGGGGTCGTATCTATACCCTTGAAGAAAGTCCAGGTAGGCCGGATTCAGATAAGGGCAACGCAATGCCAGAAATTGCTTCTCCTGTTTTGAAAGCGCCAGCTTGGCCATATTATTCACCTGGCGCACCAGCTCCCCACCAAATCCCTCGGGAAACAGGTGTTCTCCCCTGTTAATGAAACGATATTTTGCCTTAACATCCGGATACAAACGGATTACTGCACATTGCATGGTGATTTTGTAGAAATCATTATCCAGTATTGATTCCAGAACAAAGGGAAATAGATGCTCAATAACAGCAATGTAAAAATTTTAGGTAATAATCACA
>JBQGCI010000435.1:0-5824 GCA_052038405.1 Acinetobacter pittii | reverse complement strand
TGATCAAGAAGTGAGTAGTCCCGAACAAGTAATCAGTCACAGTAAAAAGTTATTTCATTTGCAGGTATTATCCATATTGAACAATTGCGCAAAAGCTACTTTATGGGCCAGCAGGAACTGCAGGTACTGAAGGGCATTTCGCTGGATATTTACAAAAACGAATATGTGTCGCTAATGGGACCCTCCGGCAGCGGCAAAAGCACACTGATGAATATACTGGGTTGCCTGGATAGCCCTACTGCAGGCAGCTATATTTTAAACGGGCACGACGTCAGTAAAATGCCCGACAATTCCCTGGCCGAAGTGCGTAATAAAGAGATTGGCTTTGTATTTCAGCAGTTCAACCTCCTGCCCCGTTTAACGGCACTCGAAAATGTGGCACTACCGCTTATCTATGGAGGGATATCCAAAAGTCAGCGTAACGAAAAAGCGATGCAGGTGCTTGAGAAAGTAAATCTTACCGATCGCAGCCATCACAAACCTAATGAACTGAGCGGGGGACAATGCCAGCGCGTGGCTATTGCCAGGGCCCTGGTTAACGACCCTTCGCTGATACTAGCCGATGAACCTACCGGTAACCTCGATACCAAAACCTCCTACGAGATCATGGATATCTTTGGAAAAATACATGCCGGCGGCAACACCGTAGTACTGGTTACCCATGAAGAAGATATTGCACAACACTCCCATCGGATTGTACGTTTAAGAGATGGCCTAATTGAAATGGACAAACGAGTTGAAAGTCCTACCCTTGCTAAAATCTAATATTTAAGATTTGAAATTCAATGTTGACAACCAGGTTTGTAATGATGAACAGATACTAAATCCCGGACGTCTTTTAACGCTGAACCTTAAATTTTTAATCTTAAACTTGCTCAACAATGGCTTTTAGGATCTACACAAAAACCGGTGACCAGGGTAAAACCTCACTCATTGGAGGCACCAAAGTTTCAAAGGCCGACCTGCGCATAGAAAGCTATGGTACAGTAGATGAATTAAACTCTTTTGTGGGACTATGTAAGGATTTATTAAAGGAACTTACAGCAACTGATACCCTACAGGAAATACAGGACCGGCTTTTTACCATTGGCGCTGAACTCGCCTGCGATCCCGGCAAAACTACTAAGATATCCATCCCCGACCTCCATGAAAGAGATATCGGGCTTTTGGAAAAAGAGATCGATCAAATGGAATCCGTTCTCGAACCACTCAAAACCTTTATTCTTCCCGGAGGCCATCCGTCGGTATCACATATTCATATAGCACGTACCATTTGCAGACGGGCAGAACGTTGCTGTGTGCGGCTTGCCCATGAAACAACCGTTGAGCCGATTATAATAAAATACCTGAACCGGCTAAGTGATTACCTGTTTGTGCTGGCCCGATACTGCGGACACTTATTAAAGGTACCTGACATATCCTGGAAGCCGAGAACAGGCAATCCTTAATATTTTATACATCCGGTTAGTGTGTTGTGGAAGAACTTGAATTGGTTTTAACTTTTTGTAGGTTCTAGTATCTCCTGTTTCTTTTAACTTTAGTTCTCAACTAAGTGTATGGGAAAACTGCTATACCTTTTTATTGGAATCATTACGCTGATTCTACTATCTGGATGCTCATGGCCGGTGCTATTTTATGCAACCAATACTCTTAGTGAGTCCTGTACCATCCGCATTAAGTTTTCCGGTAAAAACCATGTTCGCGACAAGAACGCTATTCGCTACAGCCATATTGTCGTAAAAAAAGTAAAAAGGGATACTAATGAGCAGCTAAAAGACACCATTCAATTCAGAAAAATAAACCCTGATGTAATTGAACTGGTTTTACCACCCCAAAGCACTGCTGTGATAGATTATAGCTCCAGTATCAGTAAAAACATTGACAGTATAGTCTTCATCAACTCTCAAAGAACGCAATCTTTTTCTAGCACTTCTTATTCGAAATTGCAAAAAGTATCCGGTGGCATGCTCTCCGGTTTCGCGCAATCATGCCTTTATACCATTAAATAAGTCGCCGGATAGTGTGGCCATCAGCCTTCCCGCGATTGCCGCTATTGTAGAAGGTAAAATTAAAAATACCGTTTTTTATTTGTACCCCGATGGTAAGATTCATTAAAAGGAATAATTACCGGATTGAAGCTCATAAACCCGGTATCTCCCTTCATTGGGAAATTTCCGGATGCGTTTTTTTTCTTCATTGATCTCCACCTTTTCTTTTTCCTCTATTTTCAAAATAGCAGTGGTATTAGGCGGCACGGTAAGTTTCAAATGCAATTGGTCTTTATCACGTTGCCAGTATGTTTCAATTAAACCGGAAGGCCCGTCATAGCTGGCAGTTACCCACGACAACTTTTTAGTTCGCATATCGGGCTGCTGAATAACGATACCGGAGAAACCGGCCCCGCCCTTTTTTATTCCGGCAAGTCCTTCAATGAACCAGGCACCGGGAAAAAGAAAGGAACTATGTAATAAAGAATGTCCGGGGAGATCTTTCTCCCACATTTCCCAGATTGTAGTGGCATCGTTTTCTTTCATGTATCCCCATCCGGGATAGCTAGTTTTAGAAAGCATCGTATAGATAAGATCATCTCTTTGCTCCTGCCTCAACAACTTAAAAAGCACCGCACCGCCCGTAATACCGGCAGATATATTCCCCTTACTTTTTACCAGGATCTCATCCTCCAGTGCCTGAATCACTTTCGTTCTAAGGCCGGCAGGTACCATTTCCGACAAAAGAGCCATCGCCAGGTTGGCAGCACTTCCGTCCGAATAAGTATTATCTGCTGCATTAAAAAATTTATTATGAATCGCCCTGGCTGCATCATCCGCCTTTCGTGCCCATTCCCGGGCTTGCCCGGCATATCCTAATACCTGTGCCACTTTTTGGGCTGTTCTTAAATTATAAATGCGGTAGCAATTATTGAAAAACAATGTTTGCGGCTTGTCATTATTCATTCCCTCGGCTGTCGCATGGGGCCATAGCCAATCGCCCAAAAAATCCCACTGGCCACCAAATCTTTTAAGCATATGATCTACCACCTGGGTATCTAAAAATGATAACCAATTTTTCACCAGCTGGTAATTGTCTTCAAGGATCTTTTTATCACCGTATTGTTCGTATACATACCAGGGTAAAGAAACCACTATGCCGCCCCAGGCGGGGCCTCCGCCTCCCCAATAAGTAGGAGCGGTATGTGGCAGAATACCATTATTGAATAAACGGCCGCTGGTTACGGCTTTGCGGGCAGTTATGCTGTCATACATGTTCCCCACCATCGGCTCTGTGCCCTGCACATCGCGCCAGTCCTGCATCCACTTAGTATAAAATGCGCCGAGTTGATAATTATACATGCCCGTTTCACTGGTTGCATGCGCATCACCACCATAGCCCATACGCTCCCGCTGCGGACAGTCTACCACGTACCCCCCCAAAGACAGGTTCTCAAAAGTCCAGCGTACTTTGTCGTAGATCCAGTTCATTAACGGGTCAGAACATTTAAAAGTCGCAGCATCTTTATAGTTCGTTCTTGCGAGCCAACCGTTAATCGAATCAAGTCGGGGCGCTTCCTTTAAGCCTCTGATGGTGAGCCAGCGACCGGAGCTGTAATTGAAGCGATTTCGGAATACACCTTTGCCGGTTGCACCAATAATGAAACTGCTCCGCATATTAAAAGTGGTTTCCATTTCCTTGCGTTCAGAAAAATAAAACCTGACCGTATCACCCGGCTGACCGCTTACCGGTATTTCTGTCCAGCCTGCAAAATTGATCCCGAAATCAACCCTGTAACTGCCATCCGGCCTATGATCTATTGCTACCGGTTTAACAGGTGTCAGCAATCGATTCTCTTCCACCATTTGAGCAGATACCGATAATTTGGGATGATGCACTTCGACAGGCCTCCAATCTCCGCTGGTAGGGGCATCCAAATTCCAATGGCTATCCGCCCTGCGGTCATCCCATTGCTCTCCGCCCATATTCGAAAAATCCCAAACGCCCAGCAATTTATTAGGACTCTTTTTTGTTATCCAGTCCCGGTTGGTTATCAGGGTATCGAAAGGAATATCGGTACGAGAAGGATGAGCATTCCTGTAAAAAAATGACTGCGCAGAAACAATTGGAGTCAGGGGACGATTAGTAGCTTCCAGGTGATAGGGGCCAAAAATTGACCAGGACGTGCCCAACCAAATACCTATGCTATTTTCGCCTTCCCGAACGAGAGCTGTAATGTCATAAGCGACATAGCGGGCTCGTTTGGTATGATCTGTTACGGCCGGAGCAAGAATACCATCTCCCACTTTAGTACCATTTATATAAAGCTCATGGTAACCGACAGAAGCTACATAAATAAAAGCACGGCCCGTACGCTCTTTTAGTGTGAATATCTTTTTGATCCAGGGATCCCATATGTTACAATCTGCCTTACCGGCAATAAATCGCTGATCATCCCCAATCCATTGAGCTACCCATTCCCTTTGATCAAAAAAGCCGGTTGTAAAATTGTTGGCCATGCTCCACGCCGACACCTGCGAAACTTCGTCTTTCACACACACCTTCCAGTAATACGTTCTATCTGACAATAAGCGCTGCCCCTGGTAAACAACCTGCTGGGTTTGCGATGAATATACCCATTTTGAGTCCCAGATATCTCCCCTATTTTTTGCCAGCAATTCGTTACTCGAGGCAACAATCACACGATATGCCTGTTGCTTCTGACCATACAAATCTTCACTGAGAGCGCGCAGTTTCCAACCTAACCGGGGCTGAGACACATCAATTCCGGCTGGATTCCTAAGGTATTCACAGGTCAGATCATACAACGCCACCCTCTCTTTTTTGGCGGGATGAGCCAGACATGTGAGACTTACTACTAGTGCAAATAATAATACGGTAACTGGTTTATAATGCATCGCGTAATTTTGGCAAACAAGACCTAACTATAAATATACATCTTTTTAACATTGCTTAAACCCCGGGCGAGAACGTCACCCGTCGCTACCCCACTGGTTTTCGCACAAACGGTTGCGCATTTGGCCTGCAAATAACGAATTGTTCATTATATTAGCCCCTCAAAATAGTATTTGCAATGTCATATCCTTTTCAGATCACATCTCTAGAACAATATCACACCGATTATAAAAAAAGCCTTGAAGATCCGGAAGGATTCTGGAGCGGGGTAGCCGACAGTTTTGAATGGCGAAAAAAGCAGCCCTTCAGTAAAAAAGGTTTGGACTGGAATTTCACAGAGCCTTCTGTTAAATGGTTTGAAGGCGCTAAACTCAATATAACCGAAAACTGCCTCGACAGGCATTTAGAATCTATAGGCGACCGTCCGGCTATTATCTGGGAACCTAATGATCCTAACGAAAAAGTGAGAACACTTACTTATAAAGTGCTGCATAAAAAAGTATGCGAGTTTGCACAGGTTTTACGAAACAATGGGGTTAAAAAAGGAGACCGTGTTTGTATATATATGGGCATGATACCTGAATTAGTAGTAGCTGTTTTAGGCTGCGCCCGCATAGGTGCCATTCACTCGGTGATATTCGGAGGATTTTCGGCCCAGAGTATTGCAGACAGGCTATATGATGCGGAAGCCGAATATATCATTACCTGCGATGGTGCCTTCCGCGGAGCTAAAGACATCCCGTTAAAATCGATTATTGATGATGCATTACTTGGCAACCGCACGGTAAAAAGGGTAATCGTACATACCCGCACCCGTACGCCGGTAAGTATGATCAAAGGAAGAGATGTATGGTGGAGAGATGAGGTAGAAGATGTAGTTGAAAGTATGAACGAAGAAGTACTGAAAGTACCCGCGGAA
>JBQGCI010000434.1:0-1674 GCA_052038405.1 Acinetobacter pittii | reverse complement strand
ACGCATCTGCAAAAAGAGCAATATAAAACAGTCTGGCCGCCTCTTCGTACTTGATCATCACATGTTCTTTCTGTAATGATCCGGACGGTTCATTAATGCAAAGTAAAGTGGCGGTACTCGTAAGTCCCTCCACAGCGCGGGTGATCTTAAGCTGCTTCTCACGCATTGGGAAACTGTACCGCTGTTTATTGATCACGAACTGTATGGTAGCCAGCTTATCCTTTTTAGGCGTAACAGAGGTGTTGGTACCAGCTGAAATGGCATTGGGTTCTGATGCAAACAGCTGCTTGTTGAACTTCACCCTGAAATGACCCTTTGATAAAATATCGATATTGGCAAATGTGTTCGGATTCAAATCATATTTCGAGTATTTGGAGTGTTTGCTGCTTACCGAAACTTTGATCTGTTCGCTTGATAATTCCATCCAGGATTTTTCTGAAGTCGGGGCGCTCACCACCTGTACCGATCCCGGTTCAATCTCCGTATTATCCACTCCTTTTTCAGCCGGGCAATATTGAAAATCCCAGAAGCTGCCGATAGGATCAAACCGTGGATACTGGCTTTTCATTTCGTTGATATGACTGTAAAACTCATCCAGTATACCTTCTGTTATGCCGGCCAGCCTGAGCTCGGCATGGTGGTAATCTTCGGGCCGCATGAGTATCAGGTAGCTGCAATCATACATCATTCGCTTATTAAAAGACTCCCGTTCAATCGTTTCCTTAAATGATGCCACCACCTGGTTAACGAGCACCTGGTTGGTCAGTCTTTTTTCTTCTTCTTCTTCCTCGTCGGGTAACAGCCACTTTTTTATTTTATTCAGCATAATGGGTAAGTTAATATTTGATTCCTGTTCATTATTATTCAAGCTGGTTACAGCTTTTCGATCCGTCTTTCCACAATCCGCTCTATTTTATGGTTTTCATCAATAACCATGGATACATCAATATTATAGGGCGTCCAGTCGTCCAATTCCCCGGCTTTTCTCTTGTACAGCATGTTAAAATCTACATATACTTTACCGCCCTGGCTATGAGTAAATACAAAAGAGTCATTATGAATATCAGCCTCCGTATACTGCCATTTGCTATGATACGATTCACAATCTTTTTTTATAGCAGCAAGAGAAACGTTGGATTGGGTATAATACTGTTTTACAACACCTGTAAAGTACGTAGAGAGGTTATTGCATTGGCTTCTGCTGCGGTAATAATCTTCAACCAGTGCTTTGATGCCGGCTTCGATCTGGGCCGGATCGGCACTTACAATAACCTGGTCTATATTTCCGTCGTCGCCATTTGAAATAATGGTGTCGGACAGCTTTGCCGGAGTGTCCGAAGTCGCTCCTCCGGTCTTTTTTTGTCGTTGCTTAGGCTTTCTGATCACCTCCCCCGGAGCCGATTGGGTATCTTTTTTAAAGTAACCGGCGATTTTGTCTTTATTCAAAGCAAAAGCCACCAGGCCTAAAACCACCGCAACCGGAAACAATACATAAAACGGGCTGCGCTTTTGCGCGGAAGGCTGTTTATAAACCGGCTGCGGCTTCCCATTACGGTGGCTGGTGCCCTGCATCACGGGTTCAGCGGGTTTAATGTACATCGTTGCATCGTTGTTCTCCAAAGCATCCGGCCGGATTTCATGTAGCTCTCTCCGCTGTTCAGCATTCTTGTTAAA
>JBQGCI010000433.1:0-2021 GCA_052038405.1 Acinetobacter pittii | reverse complement strand
AGTTGTATCAAAGATTGTACACCATAGAAAGCTCCGGGAGCTGTAGTACCGGTTATTAAAACGGCTTTTTGATTGATCGTTAACTGGTAGCCATCGTGGGTTCCCTTTAAAGCCTTAATAATAATGCCGGAAGTGCCTTTTGCTTCTACCGGTAATGTAAAACCATAGCAACTTTTAAGATACTCATTAAAAAAGTTTGCAGATTTTATTTCATCTTTGGTTTGGGCAATGATAGCTGATGTCCGGGAAAGCTTAAAAAAGCCTTCTTTGGGTGTAATACTGGTAGGCTCAGGAATGATACTGATTTTCTGGGCGCTCACCGGCGCAGTAACTGCCAGCAACAGTAGTGTCGGAAAAAATGATTTAAGCATAGCAAAGAATGTTTAAGCAGTTGGAAAGATAGTATTTTTGACAGAGCTAATGAACGAAATACAGCGCAAACGATTGCCTTTTAAAAAGTTTTTATGACAAATAAGCAAATAGTTGAGAAGTTTTATGAAGCCTTCAGCCGGCGCGATTTTGAAGCAATGAATAGTTGTTATGCTGAGGACATTGTATTTAGTGATCCGGTATTCGGTTTTTTACGCGGTGATGAAGTACGCGCCATGTGGAAAATGCTGTGCACCAACGCAAAGGATTTTATACTAACTTTTGACGAAATTACCGAAATTGATCATGAGTACCTTACCTGCAAATGGGTGGCTTCCTACACCTTTTCGGCTACGGGCCGGAAGGTGGTGAACCGGGCTAAGGGTTTTATGCGCATCAGGGAAGGCCAGATCGTGGAGCATAGCGATGGCTTCAGGCTAAGTACCTGGATGGCCCAGGCATTCGGTATAACCGGTAAATTGTTTGGCTGGACGAATTTTATGAAAAGGAAAGTGCAAAACAGGGCAAGAAAGAACCTGGGAGTTTTTATGGATGAGGAAGAGAAGCTGGTGGGAGGAAATAGCTAGTAGTGATAATGAAGAAATGTTTGATGTTTGTTGTTTAAAGTTTATGGCTCTGTACCTTCGTTTCTCTGCGGGCTCTGCGGGAAACAAGGCTAATGGAGGATTAGCTGGTGATGAGTGGGAAAATGTTAAATACTCAATTTCCGATGCTCCATTGGCAATAGATGCGGCGACTTAATTTCTTTGCTCACTCATCATGAAACAAAAAAATCTGCTGCGCCTATTTAATCCCCCCAAATGCAGCGAAACAAAGATTTTTATGCAGTATTTCAGTGGTGCTGAAGCCTACTTCTTTCATCAGGTTTAGCTGATAGGTTACAGAACGGGGTGAATCTTCTTTTGCGATATAATCCAGTACTTTCTGGCGATATTCTTTTCCGCCCAGGCTTTCCAGGTAATTGCCATACTGGTTCCAGATATAATCATCCAGCCGTTGATCATCCTGTGTAACCAGGTCGCTGATCATTAAGCAACCGCCTGGTTTCAATAAACTATATAACTTGCTAAAGGTAGTTTGCCAGTCTTCATGATCCCGCAGGTGATGTAATACAGCGCCCGCTAAAATTATATCAAAACCATTTTGAGGCAGGGGAAGCTCACGGATATCACCCTGGTGGGTTTCTACCCCTCCTGCAGTTTGTACAGACACTCTTTCGAGCGCCTTGTTGAGCATAGGCTGGCTCAGATCAACCAATGTACAATGCAGGCCGGGTAATTTGGAAAGCATTTTTAATGTGTAATTGCCCGCGCCGCAACCTACATCCAGTAAGTGTGTTGCCTGGGGCGCTATATTTTTAGCTGCTTCCGTAATCAACTCCAGCGCAATAGTGGCGTCTATAGTGGATTGCTGACCTGTTTCCAGATTGGCAAATCTTTCCACGTCATTGTCAAAGCGCTCGCGTATTTCAGCTACAGTTGATTTCATAAATGATGCTTTTGAAATATTTGCATGAAGAACACCGGGATCCGCTGGTGTAAGGATGCCGGCGTTGAGAGTTAATTAATTATTTAGCTGCAATCTTTTCAGCCAGCCAAAGATATTCAGATGCAAAATTATGGATGCTTTTT
>JBQGCI010000432.1:0-6823 GCA_052038405.1 Acinetobacter pittii | reverse complement strand
ATGACCGCCACAGAAAGATTTACGCGGCCTTCCCCGAGATATACAGAAGCTTCACTGGTAAAAAAACTGGAGGAGCTGGGTATTGGAAGACCCTCAACCTATGCGCCTACTATTTCTACCATTATCAAAAGGGAATATGTTGAAAAAAGAGATAAAGAAGGCGTGTCGCGTCATTACCAGCAGCTGACGCTGAAAAACGAGCAAATAGCAAAAGCTACGTTATCTGAGAATACCGGCGCAGAAAAAGCCAAGCTATTCCCTACCGATCTGGGTTTGGTGGTAACCGACTTTTTAAAACAATACTTCGACGACATTATGGATTACGGGTTTACCGCCCGTATTGAGAACGAATTTGATGACGTAGCTGAAGGGAAGCTACTATGGAACAAAATGATTGATGATTTCTACAGTCCTTTCAAAGAGGACGTAGATAAAACCATTGAAACTGCGGAGCGTATTAAAGGTGAAAGAGAGCTCGGTACTGATCCGAAAAGCGGCAAGCCTGTTATAGCGCGTATGGGCCGGTTTGGCCCCATGGTACAGATAGGAAGTGTGGAAGAAGAAGAAACACCCCGCTTCGCATCATTACAGAAGGGACAGAGTATTGAAACCATTACGCTGGATGAAGCTTTAGACCTCTTTAAGTTACCGGCGGTGCTGGGTGAGTATGAAGGAAAAGAAGTTTCGGTAAACATTGGCAGGTTCGGACCTTACGTAAAGCTCGGCGAAGATTTTATCTCTATTCCAAAAGGAGAAGATCCGTTTAGTGTAGATCTCGACAGGGCCGTTAGCCTCATTAAGGAAAAGCAACAGGCCGATGCGCCGATAGCGGAATTTGAAGGGAAACCGGTAACAAAAGGTAAAGGGCGCTTTGGGCCGTTTATTAAGTGGAACGACATGTTTATTAATGTACCCCGCCGTTACAATTTCGATCATCTTTCGGCACAGGATATTAAAGAACTGATTGAAACCAAAGTAGAAAAAGAGGCCAACCGTTTTATTCAGCAGTGGCCTGAAGAAAAAATCGCCCTGGAGAACGGCAGATGGGGACCTTTCATCCGGTTTGGCAAAAAAATGATCAAGCTGGGCCGAAAAGAAGATGGCGAGAAATATGCACCAGAGGAGCTTGCGAATGTGTCTTTAGATGAAGTAAAAAAGATGATCGTTGCCGAAGAACCCGGCGCTTTTGATAAACCGGTGAAACCTGCCCGTCCGGCAGGCGCGAAAGCAGCCGCAAAGAAGAAGACTGCAGCGAAGAAAAAGGCTGCTCCCAAAAAGAAGTAAGCGATCGATAGCCGATCGTTACAATATCGATCCCGCTACGCGTTGTTATGTATCTTTGAACAGGATATAACAGCGCGTTTTGCGTTTACCCTTAACATAAAACCACAACAAATGAAACAGTTATTTTTTGTAAGCACGCTCCTGGTGCTTTTCAGTTTTACGACTGCTGATCCTATTTCCGACAAAGACCGAAAGGACCTGCTTTCCTACAGGAAGTCTGCTGAAACTACCCTGCTAAGGTCTGTTAAGGGCCTTACAGATGCACAACTCAACTGGAAGGCCAATGATTCCAGCTGGAGCATTGCTAATTGTATTGAGCATATCACGCTTACTGAAAAGTCTATTTTTGACTGGGCGATGAGCACTTTAAAAGAGGCGGCTGATGCTTCTAAAAAGAATGATGTAAAAAATACGGATGACCAGGTAAAAGCGATGATTGAAAGCCGCGATCATAAAGCTAAAGCTCCCGAGCCTTTAAAACCGATGGGTAAGTTGGGTAACCCCGAAAAATCGCTACAAGCTTTTAAGGAGCAAAGTACCAACCTGGACCAGTATATCCAATCTACCAGAGATGACCTGCGCAATCATTTTGCTCAAACACCGGTAGGCACTGTAGACGCTTACCAGTTGCTGCTATTTTTAACAGCGCATACCAAAAGGCATACTGCTCAGATCCAGGCGATAAAAGCGGATCCTCATTTTCCGAAATAAACGGGAGATAACCTGGTCAAATAACAATGCCAGCCGGAAAACGGCTGGCATTGTTATTCCAGCTTACTGATTAAACGATTGGGCCAACAATACCTGGTCTATACGATGAATAACACCATTGATATGATTAAGATCGTTAGTAGTACCAGGGGACGCACTTAAAAGAACATTAGCTGCTGTAGCATTGCCCAATCCTTTTACCGTGGCAGCTGCAATACCGGCAGGGCCGAATGTTCCTTTGAAAATCACGCCCGGATGTGTGGTTACTGAAGCATTTACCAATGTGGGTTGACTGGCTGATTCTACAGGAAAATTCACGGTAAAATTCCGGTATCCAATTGTCGGAATTTCGGCCGAGGTCTCCGTCTTCGGTCTTCCAGGTTTCCCTACAATATGATAGGCTATCACTCCCTGTAAAAGCTGCGGGGTTATTTCCCGGGCCAATAGTGCCCCGTATGTATCTATTGAAGACGGATTTGAAATGATGGTAACACCATAATTTGTCACCAGTCCTCGTGCAAATAACAATGCCAAAGCCGGTTGCATCTCGGGTTGTTGTGCTCTTATTCCATTGGCAATTAAAGTTACCAGTATGTTCTCGAACGCGGCATTGGTAGGCGCCAATACCGTGAAATTGGCATTGGCAACCGCTAAAATATTCTGAAACTGCCTGGCCGGTTCTACGCCTGCATCTGCCCTCAATATGGCCTCTTTAAAATAGGTGTAGTTTCCCCCGGCATTAGCGGCTATGGTTTGCCATAATACTTTATCAGGCGGAAGCAAAGCCGCATAGACTTTATGCATTATACCGTTGGATGCAGCAATATCGGCTTGCATTACAGGTATATTATTTACAAAAGCTGAATTGCCCTGCTTACCTAAAAATACAGGCATTCTATACCCGGGAGGGAGGTTGGCTGTTGGCGGAGCCAATACCAATGCACTTTGCAAATACATATTAAAAGCGGGCGTTATGGGCACAATTCTATTGATGCTAAGCGCTTCCCCTCCAACTATATGATATTTCAGGAGGGTATCTAACTGGCCCGCCCGGAAAAAATTCAGAGAAGAGGGATCTGCCGGCAAACCCAAAGCCTGGAAAGATCGCAAAAGCGCCGTATTGTCGGGCGCAAAAAAAGTCAGGGTTCCTTTCGGATTGCCCAGTATGTCTGATAGCTTTCCCGTTGCACTGTTGAAAGTACTTGCCTTTTCCACTGCTGCTTTTAAAATAGAATATTCGGATGCATCTAATTGCTGTAATATCGACGCTGCATCTGAAGGGGTCGCAGGCTCTAAGGGTACTGCCTGTGGCAGCTCCTTATTACAGGCTTGCAATACGATAGCAGCCAGCAGCCATGTAAGGTACTTTTTGTTAAAGAATTTATTGATAGCGATCATATCTGTTGTATTTAGGGTAAGCATTAGAGTTTTACAATAAATTAAATGTGTAGGCTACATAGTATAATCCCCCGATGCTGGGATTACCAATAGCATTGGTATAATATTGATTCAGGAGATTATTGGCGCCAATTTTCAACTGCGATTTAATAGACGGGAGCCTGTACAGCAATGCCAGATCTACTGTATGAATGGGATTTAAAGTACCTGAAGCAAAATCGCCTTCAAAGTTAACCTTATCCTGCCACCTCCAGTTTACATTAGCACCCATCAGGTTTTTAGGGCCGAATCCTGAATTACTGAAACCCAGTACAGTTCTGTATTTGGGTGCGTTAAAGGAAGACCGGAAGTTATTGGGCACATCCCTGATCTCATCAGATGATACGCTGCCGTTGACAGCAAAATTCGAAGGCAGCCTCCAGTCAAGGCCGATAGCCCAACCAAAAGTTTTCACCTTAACGTCGGAGTTTACTACAACAGATATTCCTCTGTAAGAGGTTGGGTTCGCCGGATCATTAAACTGCACCACATCGCGACGGCCTATGAAGTTTTCATATTCGCCGGTATATACATAGGCATCTACAAAAAGTTTTTTCGCGATCAAAGCTTTGTAACCTAACTCATAGCTCACCACGCTTTCGGGTTTTACTTCTTTATAAGTTACCGGTATACGATTGGCCGGGTTAGCGATAAATTCGGGAGCAGAATAACCGGGGTTATTGATCAGGTCGTAAGCCTCCCATATTACCTTATTGCCCCCGATTAAAGTTCCGCTTCCTACTGTCAGATCGATCCATTGTTGTTGTGTGCTGGGGAAACGGTAGGCGGTTTGGTAAGAAAGACGGATATTATGATCCTGCGCCGGCGTGATCACAGCGGTAACCCTGGGTGTAAATTTCCCTTTAAAATATTCGTTCTTATCATAACGGCCGGAAGCAGTTAGTTTCAACCTGTTTTTGATCAGCTCTTTTCCCAGTTGTAAGTAGGCGCCCATTTCATTTATTTTAATGGGTCCGTTGGGCTCATGAAACAGGGTATTTTCGCTGTTTAGCACAAACTGCCTCCAGTTGCCACCCACCAACACCTCTACCGCATTATCGATTAACGGCGAAATATTATATTGTCCTTCGGCTACGTACAGGTCAGATTTATCCAGAAACAGTCCCCCGTTTTGGTAAATAGGTTTCAAACGTACTTCATCCCACATTTTATTGAACTCGGCAGATCCCGCCTGCGGGCGACCCACATCGGCCACAGCCCTGGCCTGGTTATGCGCTTCCATATCGCCAATACCCGCCATTTTTGCATTCAGGTAAGCAAAACCATATTGCTGGTACCATTGCGCACTGGGTTTCCACAGTTCGTTGAACTGGCGTGCTGTAGCGGTAAGGTTATGCGACTCTCCCGCGTTTTCCTGTGTGGTATAACCACGCAGAAACCAGTTCTCCGATTTAAATTCCAGTTTGTACTGGCCAATTCTCAGATCTTTTAACGAGTAGCGGTCGCTGCCTGTATAAATGGTATTACCGGTTCCAAACTGTCCCATCAAAGATGCTTCGATCTTAGGCGTGATCTTATAATGTAAAGCAGCGCCTAACTTAAAGTTGACGGTATTCGGATCGGCCAGCTCATTTTCGGTATAACCTGTTCTGGAAACCGGTATATTTTCGGGTAGCTGACTAATGTAAGACTGCCAGAAAGGAACCTGCGCCCCTATTGCATTCAATACCATCGACCGCAGATTAATGGTGGTTTCATCTCCATACACATTAATACCGTCATAATTGGGATCTGTGTCGCGCGTACCGTCTTTAACAGCGCCATTGGTACCTACCCTTCCATAATTCCGGTAATCACGCGCCAGCCAGTCCCTCGCATGTATATATTCTGAAGTAATTTTATAGGCAAACCGGTCTGATACCTTTTGGGCCCATCGCAGGGCAAAATTGTAGTAGGGTGAAGTGCCTCTGTAATCGTTTCCTACATTCATAACACCACTTTTTGCCTGGAAAGACAGGCCGGTATATTTAAACGGATTTTTACTATTGATCAGCAAAGTACCGTTCATGCCGCCCGAACCATACAAGGCCGACGAAGCGCCCGGCAATAATTCCATACTTTCAACATCCAGTTCCGATAATCCCACCACACTTCCTACAGCAAAGTTCAATGCCGGCGCCTGGTTGTCGATACCGTCTACCTGCTGATTAAAACGCGTATTGCCGCTTCCTGCAAAACCTCTGGTGGTGGGCGAAGTAAAAGTAAGCGACGCATTTACAACGTCCACCCCTTTCAACTTGCCAATGATATCGTAATAGCTGGCTGCCGGTGTGCTTTTGATGGCTGCTGCACTCACCCGCTCCACCGTAACAGGCGACTCCAGCAGCCGCTCGCTAAACCGGGAAGCCGACACTACAATTTCCTGGCCTAGGAGCGGCTTTAACAACACCGTCAGCATACCTGTACCTGTAACGGGCAGGTCCTGCGACTCAAAGTTGACCGAGGAAACCGTTAAAGTGACCGGTAAGGAAGCGACACTGATCTGGAATTCCCCGTTCTCATTGGCAACCACCCCCTGCGTACTGCCTTTCAGTACGATGGAAGCAGCAGCAATGCCCTCAGCATTTTCCAGGTTTTTTACTACCCCTTTAATTGTTTGAGCAAAGGAAATGGTTGCAACAAAACATAGGAAGCCGGTTATGGCAAGCAATCGTAATGCAATTCTCATAGAATACTGATTTGTTTGGATAATTGTTCTGTTAAAATAACACTTGTTAGCTTAATTTCAAAAAAAATTAGTCGCGGGCCGTTGCTGGGCGCGGGATGCGGGATACCTGATATCGGCTATCCGGATATTGGTGTTTGTTTCTCAACATTCCTTATTAATTTCGCGCCATGTCTGAATTAAAATTTCCCCAACAAACTCATTTTTACCGCGGTAAGGTTAGAGATGTTTATACGATAGATGACCGCTTACTGGTAATGATCGCCTCTGACCGTATATCGGCATTTGACGTTATACTACCCGAACCTATCCCTTATAAAGGGCAGGTATTGAACCAGATTGCTGCTTACATGCTGAATGCAACCCGGGACATTTGTAAGAACTGGCTGCTGGAAACACCTACAGCGAATAGCTCTGTAGGACAGAAATGCGAACCTTTTAAGATAGAGATGGTGGTGCGCGGACATTTAACCGGGCATGCCTGGAGAACTTACCACAGCGGTAAAAGGATCTTGTGCGGTGTTGGCCTGCCCGAAGGGATGAAAGAGAATGATGCCTTCCCAACGCCTGTCATCACGCCGAGCACCAAGGCCAGTGAAGGGCACGATGAAGACATCAGTAAAGAAGAAATTATCTCGCAGGGATTGGCCACTGCCGGTGAATGGCAGCAATTGGAACAGCTGGCGTTGTCTTTATTTAAACGCG
>JBQGCI010000431.1:0-9560 GCA_052038405.1 Acinetobacter pittii | reverse complement strand
TTACCACCTTTACTTCGTCGTAATCTTTTTGAAATTGCAGGATATTCTGAATAGTGGCGCCGCGGAAGCTATAGATGCTCTGGGCGTCGTCTCCCACCACGCAAACATTTTCATGCATTGCGCCCAGTAGCTTGATTACCTCATACTGGGCCGGGTTGGTATCCTGGTACTCATCAATCAGTATAAATTTAAATTTATGCTGGTACTTGCTTAAGGATTCCGGATTGGTTTTAAGTAACTCGTAAAATTTCAGCAACAGGTCATCAAAATCCATCGCGCCGTTTTTAAAGCAGCGCTTGCAATAAGAATCGTAGATTTTGGCTATTGCCGGCCGGTTGGCGCGAATATCTTCCTGCTGTACATAGTAGTCTGTTGCATAGTCGGCCGGTGAAACCAGCGCGTTTTTGGCAGATGATATACGGTTATACACCTGCGATGGTTTGTATAGTTTATCATCCAGGTGCATTTCGTTGATCACCGCTTTAACCACACTTTTGGCATCGTCGGTGTCATAAATAGTGAAATTGTTGGGATAACCGATCCTGTGCGCTTCCGCCCTTAAAATTCTCGCAAATACGCTGTGAAAAGTTCCTATATATAAATTCCTTGCCTCGTTTCCACCTAAAATGTGTTCAATACGTTCTTTCATCTCCCGAGCCGCCTTATTGGTGAAGGTCAGCGCCAGTATGTTAAAGGCATCAATACCACTGGCCATCAAATGGGCGATACGCGTGGTGAGCACCTTGGTTTTACCACTTCCCGCACCCGCGATAATCATAATCGGGCCCTGAATATGTAATACTGCTTCTTTTTGCCGCTCGTTCAATCCTTTTATATAATCCTGCATGGGCGCAAGGTACGAAGAGCGTATGATTAATAGGGTAGACATGCAGCAAAAAGTGTGGGTTGACATTTAAACAGGTTCATCAACATACTTTAACAAACCGTCATTAAACCTCTTAAATAATTTGTAGTCAGATTACTGTTTGTAAATGTTTAACAACTATTACCAGAAAGTTTGTTTTTTAAATATCATCTAACAACAACAAGGAGATGTATTTAATAAGGAAAATAGGACTGATATCAGGGGCGCTGCTATTAACCCACGTGTTAATGGCGCAGGAAATTCCGTCGAGGACGAATGATGGGGTAAGCAGCGCTGCGTCCGGGGAAACGCGTAAGGATGCCTATTTTAACCTGAAGCTTACCAGGGAGCAGCAGAAAGAATTGCAGGTAGCTGGTAAGGAAAACCGGGAAAAGATCAAAGAGATTGCTGCTGATAGTGCGTTGGCGCCTCAAGAACGCAGACGGAAAGTGCTGGATGCGAGAAAAGAACTGGAGGAAAAACGCAGAGCTGTTCTTACACCTGGGCAGTATGCCATGTATGAACAAAACCTGAAGGAGATTAGGGGGAAGAGAGTGGTCAGCGCCGAAAAAAATGTGGTCAGTAATGCTGAGAAAAGTAAAGGGAAAGATCTCAACGGGCTCAGCAGGAATATGTCGAAAAAGACATCTAAAAAGGGAAGAAGCAACTGGCACGATTTGCAGATGTCAGGAGAGCAGCGGGAAAAGATGAAAACGGCCAGCCAGGATTACAAATACCGAGTCCAAACCATCAGAAGCAATATATCTATTACCTCCCCGGAAAAGCAAGACCGGATAAGGGAGGCCTACCGGGCCTACGATATGGAGATAAGATCTATTCTTACTTCGGAACAAAAGTCGAAATGGGATGATCAGCAACGAAGAGCGCGCCTGACCATGTCATCCAGGGAATTACAAGCCGACCGTGACAGGAGAGGACTGGGCAATTAGTTTAGGATCAATAAAATTAAATGCCTTCGAAGGTGTTTACGATTACAACAAATAAATAAAAAGACAAAAAATGAAAAAATCAATGTTCCTCGCTGCTATGATCAGCGCTTTCAGTATCACCGCTACTTATGCACAGGATGCTCCAAAAGAAAAACCGAAAGGAGAAGCGCGCCAGGGCGGTGAAAGGCGCGGACCCGGTGGTGGCTATAACGCCGAAATGTATAAAGACCTGAATGTAACCAAAGACCAGGAAGCTAAGTTAAAGGCGCTCAATGAAGAGATGGGTACGAAAAGACAGGAATTGAGAAATGATAATTCCTTGAGTGATGATGCGCGAAGAGAGAAGATGCAGGAGATGAGAAAAGATTATATGGAAAAAGAAGGTGCTATTTTAACGAAAGAGCAAAAGGAAAAGCTGGATGCTAAAAGAAAAGAAAGAATGGAAAGAGGTGGCAACAGGGGGCCGCGCGAAAACAGGCAATAAATGCAAGCGGCTAAAATGTCTTTGTAGGCTTTCTTCGAGAAAAAGCTCGTGATTTAAATCGCGAGCTTTTTTAATGTTATCTTTGTAGTTTAATTACTGTTGGAAAACAGCAAAATATCATTACATGAAAAAAATAGATCCGCGCTTTCAGAAGTTTGCTAAAAAGAAAAGCAATGCTGCCATAAAGGAAGGTTTCAAACAGGAAAAGCGCAAGTACAAAAAAGAAAGAGCTGAATTCTTTGAGCAAAAAAAGAAGGAAGCCCGGGAAAAACAATCCACTGCTCCTGTAATTGAGCGTGAAAAAGTAGTGTTGGAGCAAATGCCGCTTAATAAATACCTGGCGCATGGGGGGGTAAGCAGTCGTAGGGAAGCCGCTGATCTAATTAAGGATGGCAACGTGAAAGTGAACGGTAATGTCATAACCGAGCCAGGTTATAAAATGGCCGATGGAGATGAGGTGACTGTAAATGGTAAGAAGATATTTATTACTAAAAACCTGGTTTACATTCTTGTGAATAAACCCAAGGATTATATAACCACTACTGATGATCCGCAGAAACGCAAAACTGTATTAGACCTTATCAAAAAAGCCACACAGGAACGTGTGTATCCGGTGGGGCGGCTCGATCGTAACACCTCAGGCGTTTTATTAATTACCAATGACGGGGAGTTGGCTCAAAAGCTAACACACCCCAGTAACGAGGTAAAAAAGATCTATGCAGTAACATTGAACAAACCTTTGGAAAAAGGCGACTTCGACAAGATACTGAAAGGCGTAACACTTGAAGATGGTCCGGCCTACGTAGATGTACTGGCTTATAGCGACGCGAACGACCGTACACAAATCGGGGTTGAAATTCATAGTGGGCGCAACCGTATTGTTCGCCGCATCTTTGAAAGCCAGGGATACGAAGTGAAGAACCTGGACCGCGTAATGTTTGCAGGGCTTACCAAGAAAAATGTGGAGCGTGGTAAATTTCGCTTTTTGACTGAAAAAGAAGTGCGTAACCTCAAGTACTTTGGAAAGGATAATAAAAAAACCGGTAAAGGGCAGGCTCCGGCAAAGAAAGATACTGATGTTGCTGGCGGGGACAGAGAATCCGTTACTCCGGCAAAGCGATTAGGAAAACCGGTTCAAAAAGAAGGGGTGGCAGAAAGGAGATATGCCGGGCCAAAGGATAGACATTTTAAAAAGGAAGATTTGGCGGGCAAAGCTCCTGGCAGAAAGGAGCGATCTTTTAAAAAAGCGGATACTACCGGAAAGCCTTATATAAAAACAGCGGGCAGCGCTGTAAAAAAGGAGCGCTATACCTCTAAAGCTCCTGCTAAAAAATCAGGCGGGTCGTTTAAAAAAGAAACCCTTTCCAAAAGCGGTTCAAAAGGCGGGTTTAAGAATGGCACGGGATCGGAACGTCCGGCAAAGCCGCGCCGCGATCATAATAATTAACTTATAAACCGATCAATATATTTATATGTCGTTAGAACAAACTATTAATGCAGATATTAAAACTGCTATGTTGGCCAAGGACGCCAACGCGTTAACCAGTCTCCGCGCTGTTAAAGCAGCGATTTTATTGGCTAAAACAGCTGAGGGTGCCAAAGATGAGTTAAGCGCTGATGACGAAATCAAGATCGTTCAAAAGCTCGTAAAGCAACGCAGGGATTCACTGGAGATTTTTGAACAGCAAAATCGTGCCGACCTGGCCGAAAAAGAACGCCAGGAGATAGCGGTTATTGAAAAATATCTACCGGCGCAACTTTCCCCGGAAGCGTTGAAAGCAGCGCTTCAGCAAATTATTGCCGAAACCGGTGCTTCTTCTCCCGCCGATATGGGCAAGGTAATGGGCGCTGCCAGCAAAGCCTTATCGGGCAAGGCTGAAGGGAAAGCTATTTCAACCATGGTAAAAGAATTATTGGCCTCTTAATTATAATGCAGGCATTATCCAGCTGCTTATTCCTGACGGGGTAAGCAGCTTTTTTATTGCGGGTAGTATTTTTGGATCAGATAATAATAAGGAGCGAAGTGATGATGCAGGAAATCGTCTGTTCCCTCATCTTTAAACTTCGCATCATACGCTGCATCTGGTATCAGGATTATTGGGCTTCCTGCTCTCATATAATTGTTGGATGCGGAGTAAGCGGGTTGTTTCAATTGCGGCAACGCTTTTTTGATGGCCATTTTATAAATGGTCTTTCCTAAATATTGGGTATACATTTCCTGTGCCTTCCGGGGTTTACGGTTGACCCTCCCGTATAAAATGCCCCCAATAAATCTCACACCAAATTTTTGTTTTTTCAGCAGCGCTTTTGTTTTGATCAGCGGATTGGGCAGGCTCATATCCTGTATACGCTGAATCGTATAAGGCGACTCTGGTACCCAGTCTTTGCGGTTGACAATCGTAAAGCCCCATCCGTCGCGTGTTACATTTTCATAGTCATAAGCATAGTACATATTGCCGGGCTTGGGCGCTGCACTGCAGTAGGTTTTGAATTGGATATCCGGAGGTAGTTTGCCATCCTGCTGTAAATAGTGCAGGTAGGAACGTAACAAGAATGCAATAGCGGCGCCCTGGCTATGACCAAATATGTAGATGTCACGTACGCCTTTCTGGTAAAGGTCCTTTATTTTATCTACCATGTCGGGTGCCATAGATGCCAGTGATACGGTCCAGCCTACATGTACCATTGCCTGTTCGTCGGAGGAAAGCTGATACTGAAATTCGGTTGAGTCGTTCAGGTGAAGCTTGCCTGTTGCCGGTATCATGGCCGCATAAAAATTGGCCAGCCAGCTTATTTTATCTCCAATCGTTCCTCTTATTGATATAGCGGCGGTGCTATCGGCTCTCAAATAAAGCGACCATTGATTTTTTAATCCTACTTCAGGAGAACGGTATAACCGGTTGTAAGGATCCGGGGTGGTTTTGCGCAGGTTACTGTCTGGAATGCTATTCCCAAAATAAAACAGGGAGAACAAGGAAATGTATTCTTTTACATCAAAGCCTGGTTTCAATTTCGTTTGCGCCTGCAGCGCATTGCTACCAGGTAGCAGCCAAGCAGCAGTGAGGCATAAGAGAACTAAGTGTTTCAATGGGGGCTATTTAAGAGGTGGATGATTCGCGGGCTTTCCGGAAGTTAGCTGCTAAGATCAGTATTTAAAAAAAAGCCAGCGGTTGAAATTGCTGGCTTTTTGATGGAAGTGTTGTTAAAGCGTTTTCAGTACATCGTTCATAGCTCTTACTGCATCAGCGCTTTTGTTGAAAGCTGCCTGCTCTTCATTGCTTAATTTGAAATCAAGAATTTGCTCCCAGCCATTTCTGCCAATGGTAACCGGTACAACTAATGAAATGTCGCTTTGTCCATATTCTCCTTCGAGGAAAACACCGCTGGAAATAAGTTTTTTCTCATCGCGTAATATACTTTCTACCATAGCCGCCGTTCCGGCGCCCGGAGCATACCATGCAGAGGTGCCGATCAGCTTCGTTAAGGTAGCGCCGCCAACCATGGTATCTGCCACAATTTTTTGCTGTTGCGCTTCGCTTAAAAAATTAGTTACCGGCGTGCTGCCCCAGGTTGCATGTTTGATTAAAGGGATCATTGTTGTGTCGCCATGACCGCCAATTACCACGGCATTCAGGTCTGCCGGAGAACATTTTAATTCCTGGCTCAGGTAGTAGCGAAAACGGGCAGAATCCAGGGCGCCGCCCATACCAATCACTTTGTTTTTGGGTAAGCCCGAAGTTGTATAAGTGAGGTAATTCATCGTGTCCATCGGGTTAGACACGACAATGATAATAGTATCAGGAGAATACTTAAGTATGTTTTCAGTAACACTTTTTACAATGCCTGCATTTACACCAATCAGTTCTTCGCGGGTCATGCCTGGCTTACGGGGTAAACCGGATGTAATTACCACCACGTCTGAGTTTTCTGTAGCCACATAATCATTGGTCACACCTTTGATCTTTGTATCGAAGCCCAGCAAAGCGGCTGTCTGCATCATGTCAATCGATTTCCCTTCTGCCACCCCTTCTTTTATATCTAATAAAACGAGTTCTGAAGCCAGCTCTTTGCGGGCGATATTGTCGGCACAGGTAGCTCCTACGGCACCAGCTCCTACTACGGTTACTTTCATTTGTATTGTATTTTAAAGATGATCAATCGGTTACTTGCAAACGTACATTAAATTTTTCATCTGTAAAACCTGCCGGTTGCGGTATTCGGCGTAAACAGCGGATGACGAAAACATAATAAAAATACCGCTGGGAAAAAACTATAATAATTAGCCTCCCTGTAAAAATAACCTGGCACCATAGGTTTCAGGCTCCGGAACTCAATGAAAAGAGGCATGTTTCTACCGGTTATTTTTAGCCGGCTGCAACGGGGCTGATTGCATCAGCCAGGAGGCGGCCTGGACCAGGTAACAGGGTGATAACAAGGCCGATAAAACGTACACACTGCAGCTAGCTGGTGAAGCGCCTGTTCTTTCCGCTTTCGATATTATCTTTGAGCAATAATTGATCAGTATGGAAAATCAGAAAGGAGGCTTTTTCAGCGGGTTGAAAAAAATGATCTTTAAAGAGGAAGAGGTGCCGTTGCCTGTGCCGCCACCAGAGCCAACCCCTGTTAAAGAGGTAAACCCGGTAGCAATAGAGTCGAGACCGGTTACTACTATCAATACCGGCCAGGTTCCTTTAGAAGCAAGGGAAGATGCTGCAAAGAGGGCTTACCAGCTTATTGAATCTATTAATCAGCCAGGCGTAGACTTTTTCGAGGTATGGAATGCCGTTGAAGAAAACGGTGGCGCACAAGCGGCATCATTGAAACAGGCATTTAACACTTTGAAATTTGCAGATAGAACCTTAACCAGGGAAAAATTGCTGAGCAGTGGCCATTACTATAAAACTGAATTACAAAAAGCATTGGATAACGATGTCCAGAAGAAGAATGGGGAGAAAACAGCTATAGTCGATAAGATAAAACACTCAAAAGAAACCTTGACGGCAGAGATCGGTTCTCTCGAAGAACAGGTGTTGCGCCTGCAAAAAACGATTGCAGAAAAACAAGCCGAATTATCGAACCTGCAGGCGCACTGGCAGCCCAAGTTAGAAGATATTGAAAGAAAGATCCAGACAGGGAAACATGCCATAGAAGGAGTGATTGCTAAAATGCAAACGCTGTTGAACCTCGCAGAAAAAGAATTATAGCGTGTTTGGGGTATTTTTCCCGTACCATGTGATATCCGGAAATAGCAGTTTTTCGCCTGTTTTTTGACCGATATTAGCTCTGTATTTACCGATTTGCACTTGCAGCGAACCGTGTTTTATCAGTAATTTTACTTTAAAAAAAAGGTAATGACCACATCCAACAACCATTCGCTCGCAAATACGATCCCGGCATCGTTAAAAAGTCAGCTTCCTATTTTCCAGGTAATAGGAGATAAGTTGCCTGCGGTAGTTAAAACGCCTGAAGCAAAGAAAACATTCAGTGCGCTGATCTTTTGGGTGCTGATGATCGGGGGCATTATTGCCTTTGTGAAGTACCTGCCCCTGTTACTTGAATACGCCCAGAAAAGTGTACTGTTTGTATTGTTTGGTATTGTATTTATCGTGTTGCTGATGCTGGCGCCTAAGATCATCAGCGTATTACATCGATTAGGTACCATATTGTTATTTAAGAGCGAAAAGACGATTATACGTAACAATCCCATAGAGTCGCTGCAGTTATTGTCGCGCGAAGCAAAAGACACTTTGAAGCGGGTGAAGGAAAAGATCGCCAACGTTGACGGTGTGCGTATTGATATGATTCAAAGTGGCGTTACCGCTCAAAATGCGGCGCAGGAAAAGTACACCCTTGCCAAACGCTTTACTGCTGAAGCGGGCAACCTCGAACTGAAAGGTAAGGAGGCGGAGCAGGCGCAGGACCGGGAGAAAGCAAATGCATTAAACCGGGATGCCAAAGAAACCCGTACCAGGGCTTTTTTACTGGGGAAGGAGGGTGAAGCAGAAGAGCAGAATGCACGCAGCTATGCGCAGTATGCCAACCAGTTTGCGAAGGTACTGGAAGTATTAAAAGACAATGAAAGCGCTGCACGTATTTATGTAAGTACCCTGGATAGCAGTATTTCCATTATCAACAAGAAAATGGAAGCCACCAACAAAATGAAGAATGCTACAGATGGTCTGGCCGAGGTGTTCAATATCAAGGATGGCTGGGTTTTCCAGGAAGCCATGGGTGCTGCAACCAGCGCCATCAGTCAGAATATCGCTGCCATACGTTCCAACCTGGAGTTTCTCGATCAGAACAATTCAGTAACCGTGGGCGGTACGCCGAGCCAGGAGGAGCTGACTGCCTTCATTCAAAAAGTAGATCAAAGAAACCTTACTAAATTAAATGTGAATGAAGTAGGTCAAAGCTACCACGAGTTGACCAACGAAGAAAAAGTGGACAAAGGCTTTTCCCTTTTAGACTGATTACTGTTATTTCATTGCTATAAAAATCGTATTTTTTACTAAACCCAACACAATCAAAAATGTCAAACGGATCAACATGGAGCCGGCTACGCTGGCCGGTAAAAGCGCTCATAGTAGGTATACCGCTTGTAGGTCTTATCTGGTATGGCAGTCAGAACGAAAAGTTAAAGGAAAAACTATCTTCCGATACCGCAACTGCTGAGGTAAGAACCGATGGAGAAAAAAAGGAAGGTTCTGAAAAAACAAATACAAACAGCAGTGAGCACCGAACCTTTGCTTATCAGCCCGAAAAACCTGTAAATGGTGAATTAAAAGGGGTGGTAGAAGTAGGCGCATCAGGCTTTAATTCCTTTGTGGTAAAGATCGATAAAGAAAAAAGGTGGGAAGTAGTATCTAAAGAATTTGGAAATTCAATGGTATACGAAGGATTAGCTACTGCCGATGATATTAGACTGGGACTGAAAAAGTACCTGGCTGGCATGTTCGATAAAGGCGTTGCGAATAAAAATATGCATTTTGTGATCTCTTCCGGCGCACAAAAAGAACCCAAAACCGAAGGCATCGTGAAAGAGCTGAAGAAGATGGGGTATGTGGTAAACCTGGTTACAGCTGAGCAGGAAGGTAAGCTGGCATTGAAATGTGTACAGCCGGCCTCCTATAAAGAGAATTCGTTTGTAGCAGATATTGGGTCGGGCAATACCAAGCTTTCCTGGTATGAAGGAGCCAGCCTTAAAGCGGTGGAAGCTGAAGGCGCCAAATACTACGAAATGAATAAAAGCGACGAGGCTGTT
>JBQGCI010000430.1:0-5389 GCA_052038405.1 Acinetobacter pittii | reverse complement strand
CCCAGGTTCAATGCCTGCTCCCCAGTTTAACTTTTATTCAAAATGATTTGTACTTAAATTGCTCCATTATTGTAAAGTCCAAACGCGACTACAACTAAACAACACGCGCATGCAAAAGGCCATCTTATTTCTATTCATTTCCGCATTTGTAGCGGGTTGCGCTGCAAAACTCACGGCCAATCAACAAGCCCAATTGAAAAAACAACTGGAAAATATGGTTGTTGTTGACCAAATTGCGGCCAATATTCCCAAAGGAAAATACAAAGAACTCTCCAGGGAAGATTGGCAACAATTCAAAGACAGTGTTTTTACGGCGAACAAAGCGCAGGTGGAGATCATGTTTAATAAATACGGATTCCCCGGTTTTGATAAAGTGGGGAAAGAAGGCTCACAGCATTTCTGGCTACTGGTTCAACATTGTGATCAATATCCTGCTTTTCAAAAAAGGGTATTGAAGTCAATGGACAAGGAAGTAAAAAAGCGCAATGCCAACCCCAATAACTACGCCTATTTATACGACCGGGTACAGGTAAATGCGGGGGAAAAACAATTATTTGGAACACAGGTGACATACGAGGTTGAAACAACGGGCAGGGCCATTCCCAAAATCGGGCTTGCCGACGCCGCTAATGTTGACCAGCTCAGAAAAGCGTACGGCCTCGACTCTTTAAAGAACTATTTAAATATGATGACAACGATGCACTACGAAATGAACAAGGAAAACTATCAGAAAAAAGGGATCATGTCGCCCCAATTATATAATTAAACAGCAATAAGGGCAAAAAACTATAAACCTTTATGGAAAGAGAAGGCAGCTATATCCCACTGATTTTGAAAAAAGCCGGAATATATTTTTGTCGCTTTCATGTCGCTCCCGAGCAGCAAAAGTCGTTTTTTCCCAGGTACTGAAAAAATCGGGGCAGCATATAAGCAGGCTGATGGGGCAAAAAAACGAAATATAGTATTGAAGAATAAAAAACACCAGGTCGCCTGCCGTTCCTGCTATTTCGGGCTTACATTACCCCGGTAAAAAAAGTGGCGGAATTTGTCCCCGTTTTGAAAAATGAGTCGTTATCAGAACAAACAATTAAAATTTTTAAGAATGAAAGAATTTGCATTAATCTTCAGGCTCAAAGACATTGCCGATTTCAGACCCTCGCCCGAGCAGATGCAGGAGCGGATGAACTGGCTGGGTAGCATCGCCGCCCGAAACAAACTGGCAGACAAAGGAAATACGCTTCTCCCCGCTGCTGGAAGTGCCAAAACCGTAAAGCCGAACAATGTGGTAACGGATGGGCCCTATACCGAAATTAAGGAGTTTATAAGCGGTTATATTGTTGTCAGGACCGAGAACATTGATGAAGCAGTAGAAATAGCAAAAGCCAACCCGATTTTTGACCAGGTGGGTGGAAACATCGAAGTTCGCGAAGTTTTAAAACGTGATTAATATTGACCAGAGCAAAATCACATAATGAAATTTTACCGCACCTGTTCCGGCAGGAATATGCAAAAATGACGGCCGTTTTGTGCCGTCATTTTGGTTTAAAGCATATTGAAGTTGCAGAAGATATTGCCAGCGACACCTTCCTGAAAGCTTCCGAACATTGGGCTATCAATGGCATTCCCGAAAATCCGGCAGCATGGCTCTACAAGGTCGCAAAAAATAAGGCCAGAGATTATTTTAAGCATATTTCCGTTTTTGAAACCAAAATAAAAAACGAGATAGAACAAGAACAGTTGGGGCATGAAAATGATTGGGAGTTTAGTCAACAGGTGATTTCCGACAGCCAGCTGGCGATGATTTTTGCGGTTTGTAACCCGGCCAATAATCCTGAAAGCCAGATTGCGCTGGCGCTTCAGATTCTTTGTGGTTTTAGCGTGGATGAAATAGCGAATGCGTTTATTACAAAAGCTGAAACGGTTAAAAAAAGGCTGCAACGGGCAAGAGAGAATCTTCGCAACGACAACTTCCAGATCAAAACATTAACCGAACACGAAATCCGGTCGAGGCAGGAAATTGTTTTGCAAACATTATATTTACTGTTTAACGAAGGATATTTTTCAAAATCGAACAACCAGTTTATCCGGAATGAATTTTGTTCGGAAGCCATCAGGTTAAACCTGGTACTAACTGAAAATTTCCTTACGAATACACCCAACGCCAATGCCCTGCTGGCATTAATGTGCTTCCAGAGCTCACGGATCGAAGCCAGGATCAATAATAAAGGAGAAGCGGTTCTTTTTGATGATCAAGACCAAAGCCTTTGGGATCAATCGCTCATTGAAAAAGGCAACTATTACCTGGTAAATGCTACCAACCAAAACGAAATTTCGAAATATCACCTGGAAGCCGGTATTGCTTACTGGCATACTACCGGCAGCAAAGATAAATGGGAGCATATTTTGCAATTGTACAACCAACTGATTTTAATCGAATACTCACCTGTGACCGCGTTGAACAGAACCTTTGCCCTGTCAAAGCTTTACGGATATGAACAAGCCATTTCTGAAGCCCAAAAGTTAGATCTTCCCGAAAATAATCAGTACCACGAATTGCTGGGCTATCTATATGCACCATCAAATGCCCGAGCGGCAATAGTGCATTATGAAAGAGCCATAGAGCTGACCAAATCGGAAACAGGAAAACAGGCGTTGAGAAGGGAAATAAAACGGTTAGAGATGAAAGATGGCGGAATGTAATTAAAAGGCAGGTGATACCAGTTAAGCAAGCCAATACAACCGAATGTCAGCCACTTACAACCGTCTCCGAAGGAATGTCCAAAGGATTTGTTCGAACCGTTGGACATCCGAGCGCAGCGAATCGAATTCCCCGCCAGCCCGACAAGATCATTCTGGCGGGGACAGGGGAGGAATCTATTTCCAGATTATTTATGCCATTAATGACCGCCCGGATGACCCCAGTCTCCTGCCCAGACGGACGGGGACAGACGCGAACGATGTCGTTGCATAAAACGAATGTCAGCCTGTCCGGATATCTATGGGTAAACGAAAGCCAGCCCGGCTAAACCTGGTTTGGGTGTGGCAATTAGGCACAGAAACAATATCTTGTTTTACAAAAAATACATACATTAGCAAAGCTACTTGTGGCAGCCAATGAAACGCCAAAGATGGCCCGATAGCAACTAAAGAATATTATTGACAATTAAAGCAGACTTGGAAAGCGTTGTACGTATTTATAAACGATTAATGATACTCGTTTCGCATATTTTGGATTTATGTGCTATATTAGAACGACGCCTCAATGAAAGAATTAATTCCAACAATAAACGAAATTATTAAGTATGGGCTTCTACCCCATTTAAATACTACTGGCAAAGAAAAGTTGCTGGAAAAAAATCTTGTAAAAATTTATAGCTTATACTTTGACATTGAATTTAAGTTTGACGAAACGCAATACTTAAAATTTGATAAGAATAAATATTTCGAAATAAGAGAAAATGTGAGGAGTAATTTTCCCGAGCTAGGTCTCTACAAAACCATAATCGACATTAACGATATTGATAACTTAAAAGCTAATGCCGTTGGTGACGCCCTGGACGACCTTACTGATATTATACTTGACCTTTTAGAAATCAAGTGGAGGGTAGAAAATAATAGTTTAGCTGACGGCCTTTGGTATTTTGAATTGATCTTTTACGGACATACTCAACAGCACATGCTTGATTTACTAAACTATTTGAGACAGAAAAATGGGTAAAAACGGCACAAAATAAGAGATAATGCCAGGCGGACTGGTTCCTAAACCGCCAAAACGCAAAAACCTCGAATCGTGTTTGCAATTAATGAGACATTAAAAGACTTTAATGAATAAAATAAAAAAGCTGATTAATTTTTTATCTGTAACAGGCATCATTCTGTTTAGTTCCTGCTTTGGAGATGTTGAAGACATAACTCCCAAATTCAAGGATGGATTCGAAACCATTACAAAACTAGTAACACAGGAAATATCTTTTGGACAATTATCTCTTCGGTCAAATAAGAAAGCAGAAACCGGTATGCGTACATCAAGAGAACTCGATATTGTTTTAACTGATGCTGCTATAAAAGCATATAATGAGCATCAACTGAACTCCTTAACAAGAACAATATCATCAATTGTGAAGAAAGAAGTTACCAATATTGGAATTTTTGATTGGGTCAATGTATTGTACGAAACCTCAGATGGATCTAAAGCCTCCGACTCTACTGACCGTTTTGTATATGTATTCAGACCAAATGAGATAAAATAATTTAAGTACTCAAAACTGAACAAAGCAGCGGCCAATCAGACGGATTTAAATCCCCGCATAGCTGCAAACCTTAGCCGTTAGCAATCATTCTAACACCATAATAAACACGAAAAATGAAACATTGTACATTAACATTGATAGCATCGGCCTTTTTGATGTTGGGCTGCAATCAAAAGAGCAGTAACAACACGGTGGCAACCCATGAACAACCGGTTGACACAACCAGCAAACAAACAAAGCAGTTAGATCTTACCGACGAGCAAACAGAACGTGTTAAAATTATTATCGAGTTATTTAAAGAGCACAATATTGACAAAATATCCAACCAAATCAATTATCCGTTATACAGACAATATCCAATACCGCCGATTAAAGACAAAGAAGCATTTAAACAACGGTTTAACGAGGTATTTGACACCGTTCTTATTAACAAAATCGCCAACTCCCAATTGGAACAATGGTCGGATGTGGGTTGGCAAGGCGTTATGCTGGACAATGGCACGGTGTGGCTGGGATACTCCGACGCCGTCATCACTGCGGTCAATTACCAGAGCGAACTTGAAAAAGAATTAAGGGCAGCATTAATTGCAAAGGACAAGGAAAACCTGCACCCTTCATTAAAAACATTCGTAAGTTCCACCTACAAAATACAAACCAGGCAATACCATATCAGGATTGACGAGTTGACGAATCACCAATACCGGTATGCCTCCTGGAAGATGGGCGAGAAAGAATCGTCAAAGCCAGACATCATTTTAACCGATGGAGAGAAGGTATTTGAAGGAAGCGGGGGCAATCATGTTTTTACTTTTGTAAACAATAATTACACGTACAAGGTTTACCGGAATATTCTGGGAGAAGAAGATATGCCCGACATTACACTTATTATACTGAAAGACGGGAAGGAGATTTTAAAAGAAGGTGGGAAATTAATTTTGGAATAAAACAAGTAGCTGTCTGAAATGGCAGGGTAAAGCGGGGCCGGAGGAGTTGTTATTGTCTCCAAAATACGAATATCAGCCTGTCCAAAGGTTCCAGGAACTCCTTCGGAGACTCCATTAGAGAGCTTGCCGAAGGGTGTTGAGAATCGCAAGCCCGCGCTTCATGCTCCGTCAGGCACGTCCCCGCCAGAATGGTCT
>JBQGCI010000429.1:0-66031 GCA_052038405.1 Acinetobacter pittii | reverse complement strand
GATTGATTGTTTTTTGTTGATGCCGTAACCGAGGTCAAAGCTATGCATCAGCGATGGTTGTAAGTCGGGGTTGCCCGACTCAACAAAGTTGGGATCAGACCGGTCCACAAAAGGATTCAGGCGATTGATGCCCGGGCGTTTCAAACGCTGGTTATACCCGATATTGATATAGCTGCCGTTTTTGTTATTCTTGTTAATAACAATGGAAGGAACGAGGTTGAAATAATCGTTTTTTACAGTGGTTTGTGTAGAGCTGAAATCAATATCAGTATAGGTTTGTTCCAACCTTGCGCCGAATTTAAAGCCCCAGGTTTTTAGAGCAAAGGAGTAAGTGTTATAAGCCGATAGTATGGACTGTTTATTTTCAAATTCATTTTGCCGGTCGGCATCTGCTATAAATTGTTCCAGCGCGGGATCGAACTCCAATGAATTAAAGTGACTATTGTTGTCCCTGAAGATGGTTTTAATACCCGCCTCCATTTTTACCTTCTTTATATTTTGTACATAATCCACCTGGCCGGTTTGTTCAATAAAATCCGTGTTATTAATTTGGTTAAAATCGGGCATTGTATAATTCAGCGTATCGTAAAATTGATTCTCTACATTGCTGCGCGTTTTATACTGCATATAACGATAGGAAACAGTAAGCAATCTTGATTTATCTTTTTTAAATCCCAGCTGGTAGTTCAGCCCGCCGTCAAAACCATTGCCATTTCCCTTGCTGTCGGTACTTTGCCTGAACCGTTGTGTTTCATCTTCTGCCAGTAGTTGAGAAATACGTCCATATTTGCTTTTGTTCAACGATCCGTTGAAATTGAGCTGGGCTGTTAGTAATTGAAGCGAGTCGATATCATAACAAAACTGTGTACCGACATACCGGCCATGCCCGTTTCTTTGGGTATTTTCCGTAACGTTCAATGTGGATGGTGTAGTACCGGTAGTGGCCCTGGAGGTAGTACCATCAACCAAAGGGTTGTAGGATAGATTGCTGCCTCCAAACAGTTCAACCCCGAATTTTTTATGGGTGGCCGTAAAAGATAAACCGGCTCCCGGTCCGCCGTTAGGATAAGCGCCGTTTAGGTTGATATTTCCCTTATACCCCTCCCCTACTCTTTTGGTGGTAACAATGTTGATAACACCTCCCAAACCTTCCGCGTCATACTTAGCCGGTGGCGTGGTGTACACTTCTATGCTTTGTATGCTCGATGCAGGCAGAGACCTTAAAAAACTTTTCGGATCGTTATCTACCATACCCGATGGTTTTCCGTTGATCAGGATACGATAGCTGCTGCTTCCTTTCATGGTAAGGTTTTCCTGTCCGTCCACCGCCAGGAAGGGCACTTTACGCATAATCTCCAGCACGCTGCTGAACTTGCTTTCCGGGTCGGCTTCAGTACTGTACACCAGTTTATCAATCTCGCGGGTGATCAGCTGGCGGGAAGCCGTAACCGTTACGCTTTTCAGTTCGCCATTATTTTTAGACAAGGTGAGCACCCCCAGGTCAAAACCCAATTGGTTGACTTTGTCAACTATGATCAATTTTGTGACAGGTTGATAAGATGCACTGGTAATGCGAATAGCCGTTACTTCACTGTTTTTTGTTGGTAGCTGAAAGTGCCCCGACTCATCTGCAGCGCCTGTAGCAACAACGGAATCCTTTTTCATCAATTGCACAGTAGCCCAGGCAACCGGCTTTTGTAAAGAATCTACAACACGGCCTTTGATCATTAGCTTGTTTTCCGTTTGCGCAAAAGCAGCAGAAAAACAAATAAGCAGTATCAGCACCAGGGTGCCACGTATAGTAGGGTTTTTTGCCATGCTGCAAACCTAGGCCGCAAGCAAGACGAAGTAAATGCAAGGTCGGTAAACGGCAGATTTTATTGTGTTAACCGACAAATGGGTCCGGCGGCAGCGCCTGGGAGTGGACGGCAAATCTCATTCAAACGTTGTACCGGCTAATTGTAAAGGCTATTATGTATATTGCTCCTATGAAATGAGCACAAGAATTATGGGGTTAGATTACACCCAAATCGGTTATCATTTTGGTGCGAATTCTATCTGACAATAGATTTATAAAAAATTACGGATGAAAATTGCTTTGCCCCCTGTAAGCCATAAAAAAGCTGTGGTACGTTTATCTGGTATCGTTGTGTGTATGTTGTTGACGGTAGTAGTAAGCGCTCAAAAATCACGGCCAGCGTATCTCAATCCCGAAAACTTTGAGAAGGAGGTGAATGGAAAGAAAACAGGCATCGCTTTTTTGAGTAATAAAAAGGGCATGCAGGTGGCTATCACCAATTATGGTGCAAGATTAGTGAGCGCCGTTATTCCTGATAAAAATGGCAAACCGGTAGATATTGTGGTGGGCTTTAATTCTATCGACGAATATATCAACGCCAAGGGCCGTAATTATGGCGCCACAGTAGGACGATATGCGAACCGCATGGCAAAGGGACAATTTACTTTGGATGGCACTACTTATCAGCTACCTCTTAATAATAATGGTAATAACCTGCATGGCGGTCCTATGGGTTTTAACGAGCAGGTGTGGGATTGGGTAACGGTTTCTGATAAAGCTATAACACTGGCGTATTGGTCTAAAGACGGAGAGAATGGTTTTCCCGGAAACTTAAAAGTCGCCATCACCTTTTCTTTAAGTGAGCAAAACGAATTGAAGATTGCCTATGCTGCAACAACCGATAAAAAAACCGTGCTCAACCTTACCAACCATAGTTATTTCAACCTCGAAGGCGGCGGCAATGTAACAGGATACATTGTTTCTGTAAATGCCGACCAATACACACCGGTAAATGAAGCCATGCTGCCCACCGGTGAAATAGCATCCGTTGCGGGTACGCCTTTTGATCTAAGAAAGCCCACCCTCGTTAGTACTGTGGTAGATCTGCCCAATCAGCAATTGCAGTACGGTGGCGGCTTTGATCACAATTTTGTATTGAATAAAAGAAAAGGTGGCAAAGTGGCTGAGCTCGCTGCCACGGCATTTAGTCCGAAATCGGGTATCACCATGAAAGTGTTTACTACAGAGCCGGGCATACAGTTCTTTACAGCCAATACATTGAAGGGGCTGGATAAGGACCGCAACGGCAATCCGATCAACGCCCGTGAAGCCCTCTGCTTTGAAACACAGCATTTCCCCGATTCTCCCAATCATCCCAATTTTCCCACAACGGTTTTAAAACCGGGCGAAAAGTTTCAGTCGGTGACGGTTTACCAGCTGGAGGTGAAATAGTAAAAAACGGATATTCATTTTCCGCGATGTTAACGAAGTGTTGGTTAGCTATCTTACTTCATGAGATAGTACCTATACACTACCCGTTTATTGATCTGTTTTCCAAAAAAACTACGTATTTTAATAGTGCTATTACTTGGGGCATGCGAGGCTTGCTATACCTAAAAGTTCTCTAAATGTGAACTTTTAAATGAAAAAACGTAATTTTGCTATGAAAGTTCACCTGATAAGAAAGGAAACTATAGAGGATTTTGTAAGACACAATGCTCAAGGCAGGGCTGCATTTACAGAATGGCTTATTAAAGTAAAATATGGAGACTGGAACAGTCCCGCAGATATCTTAGCCACATTCCCCAGTGCTGATTTATTGGGCAGTGGCAGCAATCGGGTGGTATTTGATATTAGTGGCAACAAATACAGGATGATCGGCAAATATGCTTTTGGAGATAAACAGATGCATTTATTCATTTGCTGGATTGGGACACATGCGCAGTATGACAAGTTATGCGCAAATGAACAACAGTACACCAAAAGCGACTATTAAAAAAGAATTATTTATGGCAAGGTTAAAATATAAGGTAATTACCAGCAAAGTCCAGTACAAAGAGTATTGCAATGTATTGGAGCAACTATTGTTTTCCGGCAATAAAGACGACCGTGACACAAAAGATGAAATGGCACTGCTTACCTTGCTTATTGAAAAATGGGATGAGACGCATAACAGCTTTGATGAGGTAGACCCAATACAACTGCTGCAATCTTTGATGAAAGACCACAATCTTAAAGCCAAAGACCTGGTGCCTATCTTAAACATCAGCAAAGGATATATTTCAGATATGCTGAATTATAAAAAAGGGCTTTCAAAGGAAGTGATCCGCAAGCTGGCCGCTTATTTTAAAATTTCGCAGGAAGCATTGAACAGGCCCTATCAATTAATGGCGGCCCCAAACGCTCATTTAAAAAACGCAGGTGTTATGAAAACTAAGAAGAAGCTGGCAGTGGCCTAATGTAGACCTTCATATATTCTTGCACATGCTGCTTTCTGCATTTCTATGGCAACCATTTGCCAATCGAAAAATTAATTGAGGAGCATTTTATGCCTGATCGAGCCCTGGCTCTATTGGTTAGTGTCCCGCTCATACGGGATTAATCAGAAGGTCGTTCCTCAGGTGATGATCCTGTAAAGGGAACAGAAATCAGTAATCTAACGGCTAGCTTTTTATGAAAGGCCAACTACTATGTCATTTCAAGAAAATTTTAAACTTATAAGAATAAAAAATATATGCTGACTTAAACTTATTAGTTTAAGTAACGAGTTATAAAATGAACAACCAGCCTAAGCCACCAGGTTAACGTGTCGACAAAATCACCTTACAATCACATTGACTCTTTCAAATTCACCAGGGAGAAATTACTTCATTTTTACGCACTACATTTGTAATTTTTTATATGTTTAAATGATTGTTTTGCAATTATTAGAATAAAAATCACAATAATTTACAATGTTTACATCTTAATTTACAATACAAACTCTTCCAGCTGAAAGGATCAAAGTAGTTTAGCTGTATCGCGGGTTACCCGGCATAGGGAAACAACGGAAATGCTTTAAGCAATCCGATTTACCCGGGCGCCGGACTCCTGTCAATTAAAACTGTAAAAAAAATGAAAAAAGTTATTTATGCACTGATGTTGCCGCTGGCAATAGTAAGCGGATTGGTATTTGCCAATCGGGAAATCGAAAATAAAAATGTTGAAAAACCGGCCCCGAAACCACTTTCTGCAGCTGAAAAAAAAACAGCAGCCATAAAACAATGGGAATCCACTCCCGGAGGCATCGCTTACAAAAAATGGACGGCGTCTCCCGAAGGTAAAAAAGTGCTGACTACTGCTGCTAAAATAAACAGGCATATTGCTGATGCTACCAGTATGGAGGCGGTCATCACAAGTCTTTCGCTTCCGCCAGGCTCCAGGTTAGGTTTCGGCGTAATGGCCCGAATTGAGGGTGAAGACTATATCCTTAATTTTTCGCCGGAAAAATCTCAGTTGGAGGCATTGCGTAGCCTGAAGGTAAACGACAGGCTAATCATCAGAGGTCATGTTGTATCGCACGCGCCTAAGTACTCGTATGCAATAGTAACGGGCGCCTATGTAGAACGGGATGGCAAAATGATTTATAAACGCATTCCTCCCAAAGGCGGCTGCTGAGAGAGTTTATGCTTCAGGCTGTAGGTGTATCGCAATCAGCTAGCGGTAGATATTTTAGCCGTTTAAATTTTTAGGCAATTTTCAATAAATCATATCATCGGGCCTGAAGACATTGGCGGTCTTCAGGCTTTTTTATTGACGACCCGCTACATACGTGCAAAAACTAAGTGTCGACATTTTCGCTTTTTTTAATCATCAATATTAAACCAATTTTTAAAGGCTGGTAAAGCGTGCGTGAGCAAATATTCATGGCTCATTTGCCAAGTACATTGACGATAGTAATTCCCGCCGAAAATTCGCTTGCAACAATTTTCGGCTGCCTCTTTGGCTCCACCTTTTTTTGCATAAAAAAAGCGTGGAAAAAAGAACCCGACCTAGCCCTGCCAAAAAATAACCTGCGTGGCCAGATATTTATACAAACCTCATAAAGCCATTGTAAACAGATTAAGGGTAAAATGATAATTACCTCCACTCCCTCAGCCGCTTTTCCATTTCAGCCACCAATTCACGATTATTCTGGAAAACGATATTGGATTTAATAAGGTGCTGTAGTTTAGTACAAGCATCTTCTGCACTCAATAGCCCGGCTGCTACCAAACGGTCGAAAATCCAAAGCATACCATGATAATCGATCAAACGCTTTTTGGCTGTATTGCGCACCACTTTATCACTGCTTAAAAGAATGGCATTATGCTTTTCTGCAAAATAAAGTACAGAGCAATCACTTTCTGAAAGCGAACTCGGATAATTATTAAGTCGGATGATTTTATGATCCACCTCTCCGGCTACATGAATGGTTAGTTTTTTTACAGAATGATATACCTGTAAATGTTGTCGCTGCTCTGTAATCAGCTCATTCATCACATTAATGGTGGTATGCACTTCCAACTCCATCTCGAAGAAATGAGTCAGCAACTTCAATTCATAAAGGTCAATAAATATGCAGGCATCTGTTATAGCCACTTTCTCCATAATGGCAGTACATTGGTGTAGGTAAAGTTAGCACTAAAACGCCATCAGGAAATCTCTTTTAAAATCAGCCAGTTTTTGATTTTTTAATGCGGCTGCTTTACTCATAGATATTTGCTCTTCTGCCAGGGCACGCAATAGTAACTGATCAAATCGGTTCGATTTTTCCTCGCCATTATAGTCCACCGGTTCATCTACCTTCCAGCCATTATTGTTCATGATGAAGAAGAACTGTTTGGCATAATGATCATTAATAATGCCGCATACCTTAGCACGCATCACAACAGCCTGCATCGAGATACCATACTGGGTTTTGATGTGCCCCAGCTCCTGCATATACAACCGGGTACGGTGTTGCCCCAGCTCCCTTATAATCGCCTTTTCAGGCAACAGCATGGCCCCTGCAAACTGGTGGCAAAGGGTTTCAACCTGTTTATTAGTGAGAGCAAGATCAAATTGTAGTAACAGATGTCCCAACTCATGTAGCAGGGTAAAGCGGATACGATCGGGTTTTACAATTTTGCGACTATTATAAGCTATTACCGGGATGGTTTTGTTTACGGTGGTTTGCAATCCATCAAATCCCATATCGGCATCCAGCGGTACCACTTTTATATGTTTATCTTCCAGCAATTCTACAATATTAGCAATAGGATCATCGCCCAGGATCCATTTTTTGCGTAGTTGTATCGCTGCTTCATTTACATCGGCATACTCTTTTACCACTTTAAAATCCTGTAACGGATTTTTAAAGTTTACCGGCAATGCCAGTATTTCTTCCAGCTCCAGGTAGCGGCTCAGGTATTCGCGGGTTTGTTCCACAATGCGGTCATCCTCTTTGGATGCAACGCTTTTTAATTTACGGTATTCTATAGCACCAATTTCAACATGAATAGTGCGGGTAAAAAAGTCGGGGCGTACATTTAGCGCATCACTCAACCAGCCGGTAATCTCACTGTCCGGCTCCACTTCTCCTTTTTCATACCGATGTAAAGATTGCTTGGTCAATGAATGCCCCTGCTCTTTCAAAACATCTGCCAAATCCTGTAAAGAAAAACCATTAAGCAGGCGGGCAGATTTAAAGCGGGTAGCAAATAAGTTTTCAGTATTGCTCATAACGGATCATTTAATAGTAACAAAACTGACGTTAAGAAATAAGCCTGTTAATGCTTATTGTAATAAATAGGATAGGAAACCCCCAGTGCACTTGTTTTTTTTCGTACTGCAAAAGTAAAGAGGATTTTTGAAACTGACAAATTAAAGTTACGATTTTGTTTGTTGAATGACGTTTTGTAACTTTGTCAGGAAAGAATAAAATTGGACAATTTGTCTTTCATTTTAAGAGTAACGTTTTGAAATAAAAAAACTTGCCGGACAAGATGGCGGCACTTTAAAGCGAAAACAGATTGGATTAGAAATTGTTGAGTTAAATTTTGAGTTCTTTAAATAATGAGAAAGGTCCCTTTCGGGACCCTTACGAAATTGGAAAAGAAAGGTTTGGCGACCCGGCGTTTTTAACGCCGCCCTCTTCCAAAATTAGTTTGTTATAATTGCGAATTTACGGGAAACCGTATCAAACCACCAAATCCGGCTCTTTGATCGGATTGGCCTTGTCTCCGCTTTATTTTTTCTCCTCTTATTTAATTGGATTGCTGGTGATGATATACGAATGAGTATATCAAATTCACGCCGGGTTAGTAAACGCCGGAGTAAGCAAAATAGTATTATTAATAAGTAAAAAGAAAGGATGAAAAAATTAAAATTGAGAGACATTATCGAGTTCAATCGCATGACAGATGCACGAAAGAAAAATTTTGTTGCAAATTTAAATGGCGAAGAAAAAGAGGAAAAGACAGAAGACGGTGGTGGCGGGGATTACTGGGTATCCAGTATTTCTGCATTAAAAGCCTATTTCAGATTCGGTGACAAAGAAGCATACGATGAAAAGATATCACGATTGGAAGAGAAGGCGGAAAATACAAAAGCCGACCATGTCAGAGATCAGTTTCAACTCAACATTAATATACTGCGTAGATATGAGCATGTTGATTTTTCAAAATGGAAACCTGCAGTTAAATCAAACGTAATAAAAAATCAAACACATAACTATATTACCGCTCTTAGCGGTTTTGAAATTAAGGCAGCCCAGTGGCTAGCTTTTGAATTTAAAGAAGATGGTACAGACAAAATTGGTGGAATATGGTATGTGGCGCAAAAGGGAGGTTACAGCCGAGCGGAGCTCAGCATTTTTAGTGAGATATTGTACCGCTACCTTGATAAAAACTACAAGAAAAAACACGAGGTAGATCCAAAATTCTGTATAGTCGTTGATGTAATTAGCGGTGAAGAGCTAAGCTATGAACAAATTAGAACAGGTGAAATCTCGCCATTATTAGTTCCTACACTTACTAACCTAAAAAAAATGATGTATCAATGAAAATACCAATTTATAAATGGAGCGGGCTGTATTGGGGTTTTATCTATAACAACCGGATTTTCGACAAACATGCAGTTTACATGGGATGGATAGATGACAGTCTCAGAGCATGGAAGAAGGATGGAGAGTTTCTGGGCGAAATCATCAACGAAAATTATATTCTTAGAAGAGCCAATGGCATTAAGCCTATAAACAGAATACCTAAAATACCTCCCATTAATCCTATCCCGCCTATTCCCAAAATCAATCGCATTGGAAGAATAAACAAAATCGGATGGATAGATGCCATTGAAAGCTATTAGATCATATTATTGTTCAAAAAAATGCTATGCAATTTCAGCAATACAATTTAGGTAACCTAAAAGGAGGGGAAATAGTAGAAGTAACCCTTAGAAGAAACGCCGCTAACGTAAGGCTACTTGACAGCTCAAATTTCCAAAACTATAAATCAGGACGACGACACATCTTTTATGGAGGCTATGTAAAAAAGTCGCCTTACAAAGTTAAAGTTCCTCGGTCGGGGTCCTGGCATGTCGTTATAGATCTTGGAGGCTACCCAGGACGTATAAATTCATCAGTAAATGTACTTCCCGGAAATCTGCCGCTTGCGAGACAGGCGTCACTTTCATCGGTACCTTCGCTTGTACAGGATAAGGAAATTCCAGGAACGATCGGTGAAGATCCAATCATTAGAAAATATGACGTTTTTATTTCTCATGCTTCTGATGACAAAGATGGTGTGGTTCGCCCATTGGCGCTTGAACTTCAGTCACAAGGGTTAAAAGTTTGGTATGATGAGTTTGAATTATCAATTGGTGACAGCTTGAGAAGAAAGATAGATAAAGGTTTAGCGAATAGCCGGTTTGGCATTGTTGTTCTTTCAAAGAACTTTATCAGAAAAGGCTGGACAAACTATGAATTAGATGGCATAATAACCAAATCTGTCAGCGGCGAACAGATTGTACTTCCTATATGGCACGACATAACTAAACAGGAGGTAATTGATTTCAGCCCATCTCTTGCGGATAAAGTTGCAAGAAACACTTCATCCTACACAATTAAAGAAATAGCAACGGAAATAGCAGAAGTAATTAAACGATAATGATGGCATTCGTATAAGTCCCAAAAATAATTTGGGAATTTTTTCAAAAAATGGAGAAGTCTCTAATACAAGCAATATGGCAAATTTAGAATTAATAAAAAAGTTAAATCAGAAGTATCGTAAAAGCAGCCCCTTCACTTACTCAACCAAAAATTTTTCTATAAACGAATCTATTGATGCTAGGAATATTGAAGCGTCGATACAAAGCAACATTCAATCATTAGGGCCTAACTACTATACTTATTTCGAGCAAGGAAAAGACGCCGAAATAGTTCTTCTTTTCATTGATGTATGTAACTTTTCAACTCGCTTCGGACACTTCAATGGCAAACAAATTAGTGAATACTTCGATCAATACTACGACAAGGTAATTCCAATTATATATAAATATGGAGGCGAGATCGACAAAATAATTGGAGATGGAATCATTTGCATATTTGGGCAACCGTTTTTATCCAAGCCATTAAAGGAGTGCATTTCAGAGGCCGACAAATGTGCAAAAGAAATTATTAGAGAGACCTGGGACACTAATAAATTCGAAAGCAAAATTGCGTTTCATTTTGGGAAAATTAATTACTTTAAAAACAAATCCGGATTCTACAATGAACTAACTGTTGTCGGAAAACCCCTAACAGAACTCTTCAGACTGGAATCGATTAGTGAAAATGAACGCATTAATTATTTTGTGGAATATAAACATATCGACAACTGGAATACAAACCTTAACAACGATAGCCTCTGGACTTTAGAAGAGATTAAAGATTTGCCCGAAAAATTAAAAGGTGTTGACTACAAATATTTTCAAACGAATAAATACTGGAGGAATAAATGAAAGAAGTATTAACGGAAATTACTGGTGATGTGCTCGATATCAGGACTAAGAGTTTTCAGTATACAAAGGCAACACTTGTTCCCTCTCGCCACGACCCAACGTTAACATTCGAAAGGGGGGCAAGTAAGGTAGGCAAGGAAATCGAGACCTGCGTTCTTTATGTAGATATACGTAATTCCGTTGCCCTTAATGTCCAACACCACACGCAAACAATGGGTAGAATTTACACGGCTTTTTCTAAATCCATGCTTAAGATTGCGAAACATCATAATGGCCGGGTAAGAAATATTATTGGAGACAGAGTCATGATAGTTTTCCCATCTCAGAACTGTTTTTTAAATGCAATTCAATGTGCTATTTCAATTAACCACATTTCTGAAAGAATTATAAAGGGAATATTTAAAGAAGTCGATTTTCGCTGTGGAATTGGAATTGATTATGGCCCGTTAAAGGTAGTTAAAGTGGGACTACACAGACTGGGAAGCGAAGGGTTCGATAATAAAAACTTAGTTTGGGTAGGCCATCCCGCGAATATTGCGTCCCGGTTAACAGATGTTGCAAACAAGACCATTGATCACTCAGGAATAAAGGTCAACTATTATCCGTATAATCCTCCCTTCTTTATTTCACACGCCCCACTTTTTGGGGTTCAAATAGAAAAGTCAAATGAAATGTATCAACGCTCTCCTAAAGAAGTAATACTTACAAATGAAGAGTTCGCTAAAAAGTTATCTTTTAGTGATGTACTAGGAACAAGCTACTGCGATGGAAAACTCATTCGCTTTGACAAAATAGGTGGCAATACAGCCTATCCCGCCATTATGATGACTGGCGCTGTTTATAATGGCTTAAAAAGCGCCAGTCCGACAAATGAAATAATCGTAAAAAATTTTTTTACCAAAATAGATAATCACAAAATTAAAGATATAAAATGTGATGTTTATGGTGGTGTAGCACACTGGAAAATTTAAATACTATGGAAATACTAGAAAGAAGTGCAAAAAGACTGGAATCAATGAATCACTGGATCTCGAATTGTGATACAAAAAGCTCATTTATCCTAACTTTCTTTGGTGTAATCTTGACAATAATATTTACTTCAAATGTAGGTAATAGCATGACCGACATGTTTTCTTTACAGAGGGCGGATTCAATAAACGGTGAAAGTTTCCGAAACTTTGTTTCACTTTTGCTAACATTAGCATTCTTCGGATTTTCAGTGATTACATTTTATCATATCTACTTAACTCTTAAAGGCAGAATAGATCCAACGATTTACGAACAGCAAGGATTGAATTGCAAATCAAACATCTTTTTTGGTTCTGTGGTACAAAAGAAATTCATCGACTTTGAAACTGAAAGTAACCTCGAGGATTCCTCTAGATATCTAAACGACTTAAATTCTCAAGTTTTTATTACTGCAAGCATTGCTAACGAGAAATTTAAACACTATAATAAAAGCTTACTTTGGATGTTTCTCTCTTTACTTGTATTTATAGTATTTGTTGTAATCAAATAAAAGAACCGGTTAAAGGAGCATATGTACAGTAATGTGTAGGAATTAGCTTTACTTTTTGCCCTTCCCCGTCCTCTTCCCCTTCTCCGCAATTACCGCCAACTCTTTAAGCAATTTCTTCTTTTCTCCTGCTTCAATTTCTTTGGTTGATACAAAAAAATCCTTCATGTCCCGATCAAGCGTTAAGGCGATACGAAAGAAGGTAGAAAGTGGCGGCTGTATCGTATTGGTTGCCCATTTTGAAACAGTTGTAGGTTCATAATCCAACGCCTCGGCAAGTTCCTTATTAGAAACGCGCTCTTCTTTTAAAATAACCGCCAACCGGTTCATTATAATATGTGCTGGCTATCCTTTTGGTATTATCATTTTATTCATTGGTTAAGCATAAATACGCGCTCATTTCTTAATCACATGAGCATTCGATTCTATCAGGTCCCGTATATCTACTTTCAGTAATAAAGAAATATTATACAAAACATCAAGCGGAGGCTGTTTGCTATTCGATACCCATCTCGATATCATTCCTTCTGTATAACCGATTTGTTCAGCAAGCCAGCGATTTGTTTTATCCTTCTCCGCCAGGACAACTTTTAATCTATTTATTTTTCTCTGGGGCATCTAACTATAAATATCTGATATTACAATTTGAAAATTAGCACTTTGCATTTTCAGTAAAAATATTTGCGTTTAAAACGCATTATTTAACATTGAAAAGTTATATATTAGCACTACAAAACAAGTTTTATTTATGATTATTACAAGTAGTTAATAAACTTAGCTTTGCAGGCACATAAGAAATTTTAATCGTGTTTGCTTTTATTCTCGATCTCCGAAACTGCGACCTTCAAAGATCACGAGAAAATAAGGTAAATCGTTCATGTCATGGCGTGGGCGTTCTTATTCGTGATCAGGGTGTCGCAGCCCTCGGAGAACATAAGGACTAACCCACGTCTTTTTTATGCACTGCCGGTTGGTCTGTTCGCACATTCATCACCCTAAAATGCTACACTATGGCAACCAACCACCGCAAACAAAAACAACAAAAGCCGGAGCTTAAATGGCAAACTGGCGCTTATGCCCGGCAGGCGCAGTTCTCCTTTATATTGCCCTATCCCTTTTTGCTGCTCTGCAAGCTAATGGGTATCACACCCAAAATCCTGCTTACCGATTTTATGGACAACCTGGCCCATAGCAGCTGGAACCGCGAGGGCCGCGATGCTGCCAAAGCACAGCTGGTAGAATATTTTATTGCACATGGCTACGGGCAGCAGCATTATACCGCCGCCGACATTCGCAGCCTGTTTAAAGAAATGGATGCCGTGGGCCAACTGTTTCCCGATAAGGGCAACCTTAAAATAGTAAAGCGCTATACGCAATGGCGCGATCGGCATTATCACTACTCTTTTAAAAAATGGTGGCGACAACCCAGGCGTAAATCTCCAAATATGAAAGAGCTATGAAGCCGGTTTACTTCAGTCCCGAAACATCGGAACAGATACAGCAGCTAACGGGCATCATTGTACAACTGGCCAGTCCGGACAGAATCTGGTTGCTGGGCCACACGCTGCAACAGGAGCAATACGAAAGCATTTTCCACGAAGGGGCGGTCAGTCAAGAGCGCTTAGCCCATTGCACTTTGCTGGTGCTGTTACCCGATCTTGCGAATAAAGAGCCGTACCAGTGGCAGGACCAGCTGGAACAGCATTGCGGCGCCCTATTGCCGGTTACTACGCTGGTGCTCTGCACTGCCGGCTTTACCGCGTGGTTGCGGTCCGGTCATCCTTTTGCCCTGCAGGTATGGCGGCAAGCGCCGGTGCTGTATGATACAGATAACATGCAAATAGAAATAGTACCAGAATTGGTAGCTCCTGTTAATAGCAAAGAGATCATTAAAGAAGGCTTATCAAAAGCACGGGAATTTTTGGCTGGTGCAGAACTGTACCGCCTGCGGCAACAATATAAGATGGCGGCCTTTATGCTGCACCAATGCGCCGAGCAGGCTTTGCAGGCGCTGCTAAAAGCCGGAACTGGCTATTATACCCATACGCACAATGTTGAGCGGTTACTACAATTGTGTTGCCTCGTGTCGCCCCAATTGGCCGGCTTATTTCCGCATCATACCGAAGCGAGCAAATGCTTGTTGCACCTGTTGCAGAAAGCCTACATCAGCGCGCGTTATACAGCCGACTATAAAGTAACAGATGGAGAGCTGCAAACCTTAACCCGCAAAGTAGAAGTGTTATTGAGTATAGTAAGTGAGGCAGGCCGGGCATTAGCGGGAAGAAAAAAGGAGAGCGCTTTGGTGTAAGTTACCGACGCTTTCTTAAAAAAATAAATAGCTCTTCATAGAGATTTCTCTTCGTCCTGCTTCGCGGGCCTCATCGAAATGACAGGCAAATTAACAAGTGGAAATCAAGGCTTTTCTTTATCGTCATCCCGACACCTGCGAAGCTGGCGAGGAATCTGCTGAAAGAAACAAGATTTTTCCCTCTGCTCCGCTGCGCTCGAAATGACGAACAAAGAAGCATGGTACGAAATAAAAACCGCCTCCAATACTATTGAAGACGGCATTGTTGAATATCTTAGAATGCTAACCTACACCTTCGGCAGCTTATACCCATTATGGTAAGCGGCCATCATATATTCCTTGTTCAGCTTTTCGTTGGTGAATTTACCTGCTGCTTTATTCCAGGTTACTTTTTCCTGGCTTCTGAAGGCAATATTACCCATCTGGCAAACCGTGGCAATATGGGCGCCGGTTTGTATGGAGCAATTAAGGTCGGCCATTTTACGCGAACGGATAACCGCCACAAAATTTTCCATATGCTTATCGAGCCCATTATCAGTAGGCGTTTTACGCGGAACAGAAACTTTCTTTTCACTGCGCTTTTCTTCTATCACCTGCCAGCCGCCACGATCCAGCTCCAGTGTTCCGTTGTTACCTATAAAGGCAATACTGTGATCTTTACCATAGTTGCCATTATCAATACCCATAGCATGGTCCCATACAATATTAAAGCCATCAAACTCGTAGAGTGCGGTCAATGTATCCGGTGTTTCCTGGTACAGATCGGGATAAGCAAACCGGCCACCTAATGCCGAAACCGTTTTAGGCACTGGTGCGTTCATGCCAAAAATAGCATAATCCATCAGGTGCACCCCCCAGTCTGTCATCAATCCGCCGGCATAATCCCAGAACCAGCGGAAGTTAAAATGAAAACGGCTGCTGTTAAAAGGCCTTGTTTTAGCCGGGCCTAGCCACATTTTATAATCTACACCGGGAGGTGGTGCGCTGTCGGCCACTACCGGTGCGGGTTTCATCCAGCCCTGGTAGCAATTTACTTTAACGGTTCTGATATTACCCAACTGTCCGCTATGTACCAAAGCAATGGCATCTCTAAAATGTTGCTGGCTGCGTTGCCACTGCCCCGCCTGCACTACTTTATTATATTTTTCTTGTGCGGCAACCATCGCGCGACACTCTTCTATAGAATTGCCCACTGGCTTTTCTACATATACATCCTTTCCGGCCCGTACAGCATCGATCATGATCAGGGCATGCCAGTGATCCGGCGTACCGATAATAACGGCGTCCACATCTTTATTATCCAGCAAGCCGCGGTAATCTTTGTAGGTTTTTATTTTACCGGTGTCAATGTTTTTTCCCTTTAGTTCTTTCAGGCGATCGTCTAGCACCGACTGGTCAACATCACAAAGTGCCACCAGGTTAACACCGGCTATTTTCATGATGGACATAGTATTAGCCCAACCCATTCCTTTAATACCAATCACCCCAATATTGATCTGATCTGCAGCACTGGTGATGATGCCGGAAAAATTTTGAGTATTGAAAGACTGTAGCGCCAACCCGCCGAGGGCCAGCATTGAACTATTGGCAAGAAACTTTCTTCTGGATGACATGGGCAATCTGTTTAATTCAATAATTTTTGAGAAGGAAAGTTAGCAAGAAAAAATGTAAAAAAAACAATTATTAATATTGCAGGGCAAAATAACAGAAGATGAATGTTTGAATGCGAACCTGACCTGGTTTTGTTCGTCTCTGACGGAAAACCAACATAACGCGATGTACCTTATTGTAAGAAAAGGCGACGCACCTATTGTTTAAAACACGGAACAGGGCCGATGTAAAATTTTTGTCAACAAAAAGTGAAATAGGTGTATGCGTTATTAAAACATTGTATTTTCATACCCTATTTTATTGAAACTAAACCTGTGAACTTACTGGCATCGCAGGTCTATCCTTTTTAAAACATATAGCGATGGGTTTACCGTTTATTGAGATCATAGAAGAACTTACTCCGGATCCGAATTTACTGATGTGGAAATTTGCCGATGCCGATAAAGAAATTAAAAATGGCGCGCAACTTACGGTTAGAGAAAGCCAGGCTGCCCTATTTTTGAATGAAGGCCAACTGGCGGATGTATTTACGGCTGGTCGTTATAAACTCAGCACCGAAAATATTCCTGTACTGTCAAGACTGAAAGGATGGAAATATGGATTTGAAAGTCCGTTTAAAGCCGATATCTATTTCTTCAACACCAGGCATTTTGTGAATAATAAATGGGGAACGCCGGCACCTATTTTAATGAGCGATCCAAAGTTCGGACAGGTGCGGGTGCGGGCATTCGGAAGCTTTGATATACGTATTCATGATGTAGCTACTTTCTTTCGTAAGTACGCGGGGTCGTTTCAACAGTTTACCATTTTTGAATTGCAGCATGAGCTCAGGGATTATATCGCTCCCAGGTTTGGTGAAGTATTATCCAACGAAAATATTACCATCACCGATGTAGCCGGTAATATATCGGAGCTGAGCAAAAAGATGGAGCCACTGCTAAGGCCCTATTTCGAGCAATTTGGTTTGGAGTTAACTCAATTCATTGTCACCTCTGTTACGCTGCCCGACGAAGTAACCGCTTTTTATGATAAGGTTACCCATATGAATATGGTAACAGATATGGACAAGTTTACCCGATTTAATACGGCCAACGCTATAGGACAGCAGGGAACCGCGTTGAACGATGCTACGCAAATGGCGCTGGCCATGGGCGCTATGATGAACCAGGTGCAGCAAGCCCATAATCATCAACCCAACCCGGCTGTCCCGGCAGATGATCTTACCTCGAAATTGCAGAAGCTAAAAACATTGTTTGATAATGGGTTGATTGACGAGCAGGAGTATAAAAATAAAAAAGCAGCATTAATAAGCCAGTTATAATGGAAGAGAAAAAAGGAATGTCTTTTTTAGAAAAGCTAAAAGCAAGAGCGCAGGCACAGGAAAAATATGGTGGAGTATTACAAGAGCAAGAAGCTAATATGGGTGCGAATACCTGCCCGAATTGTGGCGCCGGCAGGTCCAAAGAAGACGGCTTAACACACTGCGCTTACTGCGGCTATGCGTTTATACAGGTAAAACTTACTGATGGGCTCCACATCAAAAAAGAAGATAATTCGAGAGAGAACTTATAAAGAGAGTGAACAGACATATTAAAGCATTAATTTAAGATAACAGGCAATTCTATGCTGAATTTTTTTGGAAAGAAAGAGGGTGGAAACGGAACTGCGATACCCCGGGAATGGGTGGATCAAACCACCCAAATGCAGGAACGCTGGCACTCCTTTCTTCAGAAGCTGGAAGACCGGATGGAAGAGCTGTGCTCCGCCAGTGTAACCGAGTTGAAAGCCATGCGGGAAGAATCGGGAGATCTTTTTGATCGCGACCTGTACCAGGTACAGAGCGGCATTATAGGGCAGTTGTCTCAAATGGAAAGCAAGCTGAGAGAGGTGTATGAAAAACAGGTATACCCTTTTTATAACCAGTTATTAAATCAACTGAATGATGCGGGATTACCCGGAGCGATGGCCTATGAATTCAGGGAGGCCTGCATGGATAGACAGAACCAGTTTGAGGCGGTTCGCGATAAATGGAGACAACAGCTGGACGAAGCGGTTAAGCCAGATAACGAAGCAGCTTACAGGCGCATATTGGAGGAGTACGAGCAGGTAAAAGACAGGTTTAAATGCCAGCAGTGCGGTGCCGGCATCAACATCAGCAAGATATACTTCACCCCCACTTACCTGCAATGCCCTGCATGTAGTACACAAAACACTTTTCACCCTGGTTCTTTAACGCAAAGTTTGCCGCACCTGGCCCGTAGTTTGGCAGAAGAGAGAACGGCGCATTTGCTGGAAATTTATCATGTCAACCCTCAGCCCGGGCTTTATCGTAATTACCTGCGTGCCATGTTTGATGAATGGAATAGTATTGTTCCGGACATGACCGGCTCCAATGAAAAATTTTATCAAAGGTTATTAAGCGATTTTAATAAAACCGTGGTGTAAATACATTTTAATCAAATAAAACCAGATCCTATGTTTAAAAAATTTTTGAACAATTTGTTAGGTAATGAAGAAGAAAGTAAAAAAAAAGAGTCGGTGCCCTACAGTGCCGGCACACCGCTGAACCGGTATGCAGATGAAAAAACAGATGAAGATGAGGAGGAAGAAGAGCCATATCAGTTCGACCCCATAACCCAACACGGAACTCATTATGACCGGCAGGATTTTGAAGCAGCTGCCCACAACCTGTACCGGCAATATCTTGAAAAAGAGGAGGAGCCATTGAGCCAACAGGATCAAAACAATTTAAAAAGAGAAGCTTACAGGAAAGTGTATATGGATTGGAATGGTCACGATTATGATCAGTTGGCGAAGTTTGAAATGGCCAACTCGCTGGAATTGTCGGGCTTTGCTACCTCCGGGTTTGATCAGGTGAAAGAAGAGGGCAATGCTTTGTACGAGCCCATTCATGGTATTTCTTTGTATGATTATGCTGCTATTGCACATGGCATGACGCAGGGTATTGCTGAAGCAGAATTGTTGAAAGCTTTTGGTATCGACAGTGCTGTTTGGGGCGAAGTAAATGTGCTGTGGCCCGAACGGATGAAAGAAGACCCTACCTATGGCATTATGGCCAAGTATGGAGAATATTTTGCTGCGGCCCCTCAGCACCCAAAACTTACGGGCCTCACACCTAATATAGGGCTGGGCTCAGAAAACAGTAATTTAGATAAGCTGAAAACAGACCGCTATTTCTACGAAGAGCTTTGCGGAGCAAGAACAGCCGCGTATGAATACGGGTTAGACGGAGCACAATGGATTGTGGATAATTATGGTATTAGCCTGGGCGATTTCCAGGCGGTAGCTATGGATTGGATGACGGCGCAGAACCAGAATTTTGACTCAGCAAAGCTGACACATTATATGGACTACCAGGAGCAGAAGAGAAAAGAATATGCGGATAAGTTTGCGAAGGAACAAGGCGGCAATGTGGCCGATGATATTGAGTTTTAAAAAACAGCTATAAAAAACAAATGCCCGGAATCTCCGGGCATTTGTTTTTATCATTTTAAACTATTTTTTATTTTCGTCGTTGTACTGCTTCTCTGCTTTTTGGGCTTTTTCAAAGTCGAGTATGACACCATTGATGCAATAACGTAACCCTGTAGGAGGGGGACCGTCATCAAAAACATGCCCCAGGTGTGCTTCGCAACGACCGCATTCTACCTCGGTACGTACCATACCATGACTTTTATCTTCTTTGTAAATAATGCTGGTTTTACTGATGGGCTCGTAAAAGCTGGGCCAGCCGCAACCACTTTCAAATTTGGTATCACTCTTAAACAACGGGTTTCCGCAGGCAGCGCAATAATAAGTGCCTACTTCCTTAAAGTTTTCATATTTGCTGGTCCAGGGCCTTTCGGTTCCCTTTTGGCGGGCAATATAATAAACATCTTCCGGCAATACTTTTTGCCATTCTTCATTACTGATCTTTACCGGTGAGGTGTCGGTGCGCGAGTAAACAGGATTATTTTCTTTATTCATTTTTATTGTGTCTTTAGGGTTGGATGATTTTGTTTGCGACTGGCATTGTTGAAATACACAGCAAATGCTTACTAATATCAGTAAAAAATACTTCATACCTGGTAATTTAAACAAATAATACGGAAAAAAAGTTGTTGAGGATTTAGTGAAACACAATTTTCACATTTTTCAACAAATGCGACAGCCATACCCGTAAATTAGTTTTAATAAGTATATTTGTTGAGTTACATCAAAACAAATACATAAATGTTTAATTTAGTTTTATTTGGCCCTCCCGGTAGCGGCAAGGGTACTCAAGCTACCAATCTTATAGAAAAATATAAACTGGTTCATCTTTCTACAGGAGATTTATTAAGAAGCGAGATCGCTAATAAAACACCGTTGGGTGTTGAAGCAAAAAAAATAATGGATGCCGGACAGCTGGTACCCGATGAAGTGGTAATCGGCATTATCGATAACTGCCTGGAAAAAAATGCAGGCGCCAATGGCTTTTTGTTTGATGGTTTTCCCAGAACCATTACCCAGGCCAAAGCGCTGGACAAATTACTGGAACTGAAAAAGAACCAGATTAACCTGGTGCTGGCTTTGCAGGTAAATGAAGAAGAGTTGGTAAGAAGATTACTGGAGCGCGGTAAAACCTCTGGCCGTTCCGACGATACGAGCGAAGAAGTGATCCGCAAAAGATTCCAGGTATATACCAACGAAACAGAGCCGGTAGCACAGCATTATAAAGAGGGCGGTAAGTTTAAAGCCATTCCCGGTGAGGGTTCGGTGGATGATATTTTTGCAAACCTTAGGACCGCTATAGACGAGTACAATAAGGAAGCATGATCCCTTGTTCATATTATGTAAAGAGCCCGGTTACCGGGCTCTTTACATTTATACTATTTAGCGAGTACAGAATCGGCCTTTGCAATGCTCGAAAGCACCACTTCTTTCATTTCATTCACCGATGCTAACTGTATTTTCAGGTAATCTACTCGGGCGGGTTCGTTATCCTTTAAAGAATCATACCTGAAACCCTCCATCCATTCATGCATGGCAACATCAGCGTAGCTTAAATTTTTTATAGTACTATCCAGCAATGCGATGCGGCTGGCATTGCCTGAAGTCTTTTTCAGGGAGTCTATTTCTGCCTGCGCATCTTTTTGCAAACGCTGCAGCTTCATCATTTTGGGCATTGCTACATCGTGTCCGTCTAAAACCTGTTGCAACAAGCTATCCGATAAAGATTTTTGAGGTTCAGCATCAGCCGAACCGCCACTGTTACAGGCCGTGGTTAACAAGGCTATAAGCGCAAGACTATAAAAACGCATAAATCAATTTTTAGCAAAAGTAAACATATATGGTTTAGGTCCACCTGCCTTTCGTGGTAATATCCGGCAGCAATCTCCACCTGATCCTGTATTTTAAATAGAAAAATACTGACTAAAAATGCAGGGAGAGTAAAGGCATTTTTGTTAAATGTTGGCTTTGTACGGTAACCTAATAATAGCCGGCGTATATTTGGTAAAACAGATAAGCTATGGGGAAACAGGACCTTAGGACCGCCGAAACGCTACACTTTTTGGAAAATAATGACATCAATCCCGCATTCAGGCGCTTGCTCGATTGTGTGGCAGATACCCAGGATATGGAATTATATCGACAGGCAATAGCTTTGACAGATTGGAAGGAGCAGCACCCGGAGGAACAAGGTGAATTTATACAGAAGGCAAAAGCGCTATTGCAAAAAACAGGAACCATAACCTTAGATGAACGAAATATCGATAGGTCTGTTGTAGTGGCAAATGATATTCGAAAACAGTATAGAAGCGGAGGCTTTTCCTTAGGTCCTATATCAGTAAGTATAAAAAAAGGACAGGTATATGGCCTGGTAGGCGAAAACGGGAATGGGAAAACTACGTTGCTCAGGCTGCTGGCCAAAGAGCTGCATCCCGACAGCGGTACCTTGCAATATGATTTTGGAACGCCTGTTAAAGATGCGTTTGAGTTGAGAACCCGGCTGGTTTATATTCCTCAGCGTACTAAAAAATGGTATGGCAGCTTAAAAGATAATTTAAAGCTGGTTGTATCCAGCTACCACTACCCGCCTCAGGAAAATGAAACCCGTGTACTATTGATGATTGCCCGTCTGGGTTTGTGGAATTACAAACATTTGAAATGGCACCAGCTTTCTTCTGGCTATAAAATGCGCTTTGAGCTGGCTCGTACCCTGTTGCGAAAACCAGAACTGCTATTGCTCGATGAACCTCTCGCCAATCTTGATGTAGTCGCGCAGCAAATTATCCTGGAAGACCTGAAGCTGATCGCCAATTCTGTTAATAATCCTATTGCGTTGATGTTGAGTTCTCAACAATTATACGAGGTTGAAAAGGTATCGGATAAAGTCATTTTTATCAAAAACGGGCAGTATGCAGACAATGATATGCTGACCCGGCAACAGGGTAATCACCTGATTACGGAAATTGAGACCACTGCCAGCCGCGAGCAGCTAAGCCTTGCTTTCAGGGCCCTTGCCCCCCAGAAAATTGCTTATAACGGCGGTGTATACATTGTGCACTTCGACGCCTCTATAAAATTTGACGAAGTTTTGTCGGCCCTCGGCCAACAGAAAACCAATATCACCTATATCCGCAATATCTCGCATTCAACGCGCCAGTTCTTTGTGGCATAATACTTTAAAAAACCTGCATGAAAAAGTGGATCAATAAAATAGACAAGCAGTTGCTCGAGCGGTTTCCTTTATTATGGGCAACCAGGGCGCCGTGGGTATTACTGGTTGCGATGGCTATACACCTGCTGTTTTTTGTTTTGGGATGGAATGTATTCAAAAATCCTTTACGCTTACACCGTTATAACGCCGATGAAATTTATATAAGAAACGGAATATTACTATTGAGTATTATTTGCTCCTTACTGGTTGTGGTAGTGTGGCTGATTGTTTTGTTCCGGCATAATATTTTTAAGAACTACTATCCTACCAGCCGCTGGCAGCTCTTTACTTCCTTTACTATCTACTTTTTCGTCTTACTCTTTGCTTCCACTTTTTATTCCTCTTATCAAATGGGGTATAAGGGGTATATCAGCCAGAAATATACCGATGAAATGTATCATAGAGAATTGGACCAGGCCAGCCTTGCTGCTGCGTTTTTATCTTTTAACCAGGACGATTATACCATTGACCGGCGGAGATTTCCATCTCCTTTTGATACGTTGTATTGCGAGGTAAATGAAGCCCTTATTGATTTTTCCAAGCCCTATCTTAGTCGATATACTAATGAGTACCAGTTTTATACATTGAAGAAAACAATCCGGAAAGTAACACGGGGCAACGCTTCAGGCGGCGAACTGCCCGGACACCTGTATTCGGAAGCTATTAACGACACCACCTGGGCGGTATGGGATAAGGACCAAGTGATAGATGTTTCGGCCCTTGCAACAGCCGAACCGAGCTATTTTAATTATTCAAGAGTATTATTTACAGAAAACTACTATGATGAAGGGCCGGCTATTTATGTTAAGGGTACACCGCGTTTTAATGAAAGCCAGCAAAACTCGCAAGCCTTGAACCAGCGGCTGTACCACTTTTTAAAAAGAAATAAGGAGCAGGAATTCCGTCAATTATTTTCGTCCTTTCTGGCGACTGCAAAAGAGTTTAAAATAGCTACCAACTTAACGGTTCAAAACTGGCTGGCGCTGATCAACCGCCGGAGCTTTGTTGTTGATAAGTTTTTATATAATGGAGATTACGCGCCTGGTAATTTAGCGTATCATGAACAGGTAGCTGTCGCGGCAGCAGCTGTGGACGTATCGGTGGCGGCAGATGCTGCCGTTGGGGAAACCAAAAGCCTGAAACAGGACTATTTTGAGAAAGGCCGAACGCAACTCTATTTCGATGCTAATTCCTTGAAAAATGTATTTGGAAATATTCATACCATTAAAACATACAACCACCTGGAGGTCCTTTTCCAGATGCAATGCTGGCTGGCATTCGGACTATCGGTAGTACTTTTTATCTTCAGAACTTCGGGCCTGTCTTCCCTTTTGTTCTCTGTTATAACCGGTATCGTTATAGCAATTGTTTTAAGCCTGGTGGTAGTAGGCTTAAATATTAACAACGAGCTGGTTATTTCTTATATCGCATTTACAATAGGAACCATTATCCTGGCTACGCCATTACTGTTGCTGAAAAAGTTGCGGAAAAAGATCCAGGTAGTATTCATCAATATTACCCTGGCAGGCTTCGTTCCCTACATCCTGTTGATCATCGGAATCATATCCATGCATCAAAAGGAGTACTACAAAGCTAAGTTAGGTGAACTTTATTATCAACAAGCTCCTCCGCCGGTGCTGATTGAGCAGCTGGGGGTGGATGTAAGCACCTATCTTCTAATTGCCGGGTTTCTATTTATGCTTGGGTATGCCGCTGTTGTAAAAAAATGGAAAGCATTACCGGAAGGTTAAGATAAGTCCGTCCTTATTTTAAAAGCTGGTAAGCAACCAGGCTCACAACGTAAGCCAAAAAGGTCATATAGCCCAATTGTATTATGGGCCATTTCCAGCTGCGTGTTTCGCGCTTTACGATAGCCAGTGTACTCATACACTGCATGGCAAAAACATAGAACAGCATCAGAGAAACGCCTGTGGCGAGCGTAAATACTTTACTGCCATCAGAAAAAGTGGCCCGTTGCATTTTCTCCTGCAATGCCAGGTTTTCCTCGCCATCGTCCTCCACACTGTACAGGGTGGCCATGGTACCGACAAAGACTTCCCTGGCAGCAAACGAGGTGATGAGTGCTATGCCGATCTTCCAATCGTAGCCTAATGGCCTGATGGCGGGCTCAATGGCCTTACCCATAATACCAGCATAAGAGTTTTCCAATTTGGCACTGCTGTACTGTTCTTCTATAAGCGTAGTATCTGCATTGGGCAGCGCTAACTGTTGTTCATATTGTGCATTTACATGCTCCATGCGTGCTGATGGTCCGAAAGAGCTTAAAAACCAAAGCACCAGGCTGATGATCAAAATGATCTTACCGGCCTGTACTACAAATATCTTGGCTTTTTCGATCATCGTCTGTACTGCATTCTTCCAGCGTGGTGCCCGGTAAACCGGAAGTTCCAGAATGAAAAAGCTTTTTTCTTTTATTTTAATAAACCATTTCGCCACCCATGATACAGCCATTGCAAAAACAACCCCTATCAGGTAAAGTCCCATCATTACCAGCCCCTGTACACTTATAAAACCCGCTATATAGGTTTTAGGAATAACAATGGCTGTTAAAATAATATAAACCGGTAGGCGGGCAGAACAGCTCATCAGCGGGGTTACGAGTATCGTGAGCAAACGTTCCTTCCGGTTCTCGATGTTCCTGGCACTCATAATAGCCGGAACGGCACAGGCAAACCCACTGATCATGGGCATTACACTTTTACCATTTAGCCCAACGGTGCGCATGACCCGGTCGGTTAAAAAGCTGATACGCGCCATATAGCCGGTGTCTTCCAAAAGGGTAATCAGGCCAAACAGGATCATGATCTGCGGAATAAAAATTATAATTCCGCCTAAACCAGCCACCAGGCCGTTAATAAGTAAGTCGGTAAAATGGTTTTCAGGAAGCATATTGCCCAACCAGCCACTAAAAGCCGCAGTTCCTCCGTCTATCCAGTCCATTGGATAAGACGCCAGCAGGAAAACGCACTGGAATAAAAGAAACAAAACGCTTAATAAAATTGCATAGCCCCAATACCGGTGTAAAAAAATATTATCCAGCTTTTCGGTTATCCTCGATCTTTTTTGAGGATCGGGAAAGATAACCGCCTGGCTAAGAATATGATTGATGCGGGTGTAACGCTGTAGTATCTCCTCCGCCTGGGTACGTGCCGGGTTAAACTGGTTGTTTACCTCAGCCTGCTCTATTTTTTCCTGAACCTCATCTGGCAGGGAAAAAGTTTCGTGATTGATCAGGTAATGAACGGCTTCATAATCTCCTATATGAGGAACCGCCAGCTGGGCTTGTTTAATAGCGCCCGGTGCCAAAGCTGTCACATCAATAAAATTCCGGGCTACAGGTTTATACAATTTGCCTGATACCAGTTCAATCGCTTTTTTGAGCTCCGCTATACCCTTGTTCTTTCTGGGGTTTACCGCTACTACCGGTACGCCAAGCTCACGCTCCATTTCATGAACATCGATCTGGATGCCTTTTTTACGGGCGATATCCATCATGGTAAGCGCTACCACCACCGGTCGCTTCAGGTCTATAATTTGTGTACAAAAAAGCAGGTTGCGCTTGAGGCTGCTGGCATCGGCTACCGCTACAATTACGTCGGCTATCACATGCACGTCCTGGTTCAGCAATACTTTATAAGCCACTTCTTCGTCTAACCTGCGGGGATATAAGCTATAGGTGCCTGGCAAATCAATCACTTCTGCAGTTCCATGGCTTAATGAAGTCGTGCCTGTTTTTTTATCAACAGTAACACCCGGGAAGTTTCCAACTTTTTGATTTAATCCGGTAAGCGTATTAAATAAGGACGTCTTTCCGCTATTGGGATTTCCCGCTAATGCAATATGTAACATTGAATTTTTCAATATCTAAAACCGCAAATTTAACCGCCAATACCCTAAATATGTTTACGAAATACGGAGATTTATGGCAACTTTAAATATTCTCCCTATTATCTTTTATCTACCTTTACCCCCAAACATACCCATTTGCGAACATTAAAGGGAAAATAATGGCCGTTCTGAAATTAGAACTGGATACGCAGGAAATTATCGATAGTTTTTTTGACGATACCAAGTTGTTGGGTATCGTAACAACAGTGAAGGATTACCGCTTTTGCTGGAACCTTAATAATTTACTGGGATTGAGTTTCAGGATCAACCACGATATAGAAATCAGACTGGATCGCAAACGAAGGCATTATTTTTTCAGCGTTTACGAATACCACGAGCCCAATAGCGCACTTTGTCATTATTTGTATAATAACTTGTATGACGGAGAATACCTGCTACCTGAATTTAAAAACCTGGATTTTTTGTGGTTGATGAAAAATGATACAGTTACAGAAGACTATCTCAACCAGATTAAGGCGATGTTGCGGAATATTCCAGGAGTACAGCTGGTAACCGAGCTTACCAATGAAAAAATTAAGAACAAGGAATACCTCATTTTCTAAAAATATATAGTATGTGGCAGGAAGAGCAAAATAAGTTGTACCGGAAATTCGAATTCAAAAATTTTAGCGAAGCCTTTGGGTTTATGACCCGGGTAGCGCTTGCTGCAGAAAAAATGGATCATCATCCCGAATGGAAGAACGTATATAATACGGTTGAAGTTTGGTTAAGTACGCACGATGCAGGAGATGTGATAACTGAAAAAGATCACAAACTCGCCGAAAAAATAGATGGTGTTTTGAAATAAGTTTTTCCGCTGGCGGGGCCGGCTGCTTCGGCCCTTATACCTGGCTTATGTAAACGATACATAGAAAAATCAAACCGTGAATGCCCGAAGGTGCGAAAATTGGGATACTTTATTTTGAATCATCGCAACCCGCCACCTCCCAAGCGGTTAAACAAAAAAGTTCGGGTACCCGATCTCTAATTTTTCCACAATTTGTTGATACTTTCAAATACCCTATTTTTGCCGTCCTTTTATTTAATGTATTAATATATTATGTCGGTTATTCAAAAAATCCAGGACAAATACGGCAAAGTTATGGCCGTAATTATTGCTTTGGCATTGGTGGTGTTTGTAATAATGCTTGCTTTTGAGAACGGAGGCAGTCTTTTTAGAGGCGACTCCACTACCATCGGTAAAATAAATGGCGAAACGATCGATTTTGCCAGATTTAGCGCACAGGTAGAGCAACAATCCCAAATGATGCAACAGAGAGGTATGGGCGCCACTGGCGAAATGTTGTCTCAACAGGCCAACGAAAGCGCCTGGAATACTGAAATTGCACGGGTATTGTTAACCCAGGAAGCTGAAAAAGTGGGTATTGATATTGGTAAAAAAGAGCTGAATGACCTGCTGTTTGGCAATAATCCTCCGCAGGAGCTGAAACAGGCATTTACAGATCCCCAGACAGGGGTGTATAATCCTGCCGTTGCCCAGCAACAGATTAACCAGATTAAAACAAAAGGTAATGCAGAGCAGAAAGCGCAGCTGAATGCGTTTTTAGACCAGATGGTATTTCAGCGTCTGGCACAAAAATATGACGGACTGCTAACGAACAGCATCAACTTTCCTAAATGGATGATCGAAAAAGAAAATGCTCAAAGCAGCATGATCTCTAAGGTTTCTTTTGTAAGAGAGCCCTACACCAGCATTTCTGATTCGGCGGTAAAGATTTCTGACGCTGATATTCAAAGCTATATCGATAAACATAAAAAAGACTTTAAGCAGCTGGAAAGCCGCAGCATATCTTATGTGGCCTTTAACGCGCAGCCGAATGGTGCCGATAGCTTACAGGCAAGAGAAAATATCCTGGCTTTAAAACCTGCTTTTGATAGTGCAAAGAATATGAAAGACTACCTGATGACCCAGGGGGCTAATAATTACTACGATGGATTTATCAGCGGTAACCGTATCCAGGTACCTATGAAAGATTCTATCTTTAAAGTTGGGGTTGGTAATATTTACGGACCCTACCTCGATGGCGGATCCTATACGTTGGCTAAAGTTGTAGCTGCGAAATCAATGCCCGATACCGTAAAGATCAGGCATATATTGATCGGTACCGTTCAGGCAGATCCTCAAAGCGGCCAGCAAATTCCGATCAGGGATACCGCTTCAGCCAAAAAACTGGCAGACAGCGTAGCCCTGGCAATTCGTAACGGCGCTAATTTCGATTCGATGGTAGTGAAGTTTTCTAACGATCCCGGAAGCGTCAATAATGGCGGTGTATATGAGAATGTTCCATCGGGTGAAATGGTACCGGCGTTCAATGATTTCATTTTTGGAAATCCTGTTGGCTCCAAAGGAGTAGTTAAAACAGATTTTGGTTACCACTACATTGAGATCCTGTCTCAGAAAGGAAGTGCAACAGGCTACAAAATAGCATATATCCACAAACCTATTGAAGCCAGCGAAGAAACGGATCGCGTAGCCAACGAAGCGGCTACAAAATTTGCGGCAGAAGCTACCAATCAAAAATCTTTTGATGCGGCTGCTGCAAAATTGCAAAAAGAAAAAGGCATTTTTAAGTCGGTAGCGCAGGACTTACCACCAACCGGCTCCATGATACAGGGTTTGGGTGCTTCCCGTGCTTTGGTAAAAGCCATTTACAATGCTGATCTGGGCGATGTGGTTTCTGAGCGTGTGGGCGACTTCTACGCGGTGGCTTTGGTAACAGAAATCAATAAAGAAGGAACGATGAGCCCGGCAAAAGCAAGAATGATGGTGGAGCCTCTGTTGGTGAACCAAAAGAAGGCCGAGATCATTACTAATAAAATAGGAAAAGTAACTACTTTGGAAGCGGCGGCAACCGCCTTGAAAAAGCCTGTTGAAGTAGCAGATAGCCTCCGTTTTGCCGGACAGCCTTCTATGACCTTAGGCTTCGAGCCCAAAGTAATTGGCGCGTCTTTCAACAAAGCGAATGTTGGAAAAGTGATCAGCGAACCGATCGCCGGCACCCAGGGTGTTTACGTGGTGAGAGTTGATAACCTGAGCAACACGCCAGTTCAGGCAGCTAATGTGGAAGACGCCAGGAAAATGCGTTTTATGCAGGCTAAGCAACAAGCTCAATTCCAGTCGCTGCAGGCATTAAGAGAAGATGCTACTATTAAAGACTACCGTAGCAAGTTTTATTAACAGGCAAAGCATAAAATATATTCAGATCCCGGCATCGTCCGGGATCTTTTGTTTTGGGGATTTGAACAACCGGAGAAATTAATGTGTTATTTTAAAGTATGGAAGAACTTATAAGGAATAAGGTAGCCGAAAGTGGAATTATTACATTAGATCTTAAGGATTTTTACCCGAAGGATGAGGTAGTGATTTTCGATATCAAAGATTATTTATTTATGGAAATGATCTTAAAAGAAAAAGACTTCCGCGAGGCATTGAAGCTGCACGATTGGCAGCAATATGCGGGAAAAACGGTAGGCATTACCTGCACGGCTGATGCGATTGTTCCGCTTTGGGCTTATATGCTTATTACCACTTACCTGCAGCCCGTAGCCGGCTTTGTGGCAGCGGGCAGTTCTGAATATATCAAAAAGCGATTGCTGCTGACTGCTATCAATGCAGTTGATACAGCTGAATACCTCGACAAAAGGGTGGTGATTAAAGGCTGCGGCGACCTGGATATTGGTGAGGAAGCCTATGCCGATATTACCCGTGTTCTGCTACCTGTTGTAAAAAGCCTCATGTATGGCGAACCCTGCAGCACCGTTCCTGTATTCAAAAAAAGATAAAAGACTAAACGCAGCGCTGCCAATTAAGCGGATGGAATTTTGAGCGACGTGATAACCAGTGCGGACAGAAGGTTAGAAATCATTGTCAAAAAACAATAGCTTGCATGGAGTTGCAGGAAAAAGGATTACCGGCCATCTACATCCATCAACTCTGGTTCACAACCCCAATCAGTAAAGCGCCATGAAAGCGCTGCCGGTCTTCTATTCTGTCGCTATTGACTGACAGCATTTTGGAGACAAGCTCCTGTTTTGTAATTATCGCAACTTAAAATCCCAGATCGGTGCTGCGCCCCGTAAATGTTCCACAAAATAGTTCCAGAGTTTTTTCTGGAAATAGTCTGCAGCTTTGCCGATATAGCCATGATGCTGGCTGGGCAATATCAGCATATCAAACTGTTTATCAGCATTAACCAAAGCCTCTGCCAGCTTAAAAGTGGCAGATGGGTTTACATTTTCATCAATGCCGCCATGCACAATTAACAGCTTGCCTTTCAGATTGCCGGCCATGGTGATATTCGATACTTTATCGTAGCTGCTGTCTACGGGCCAGCCCATATACATTTCAGGCCACCAGTCTTTCTCCATCCTAAAATCATGATCCGCAGAACTGGCTACCGCCACTTTGTAAAAATCAGGAAATTCTAAAACCGCATGGCCCGCATCATAACCACCGGCCGAATGGCCGAAAATGCCCACTTTGGTCGTATCTACCCACGAAAACTGTTTTCCCATGGCTTTAATCGCAATAACATGGTCCAGCAGGTTTTTCCCCATGTTTTTATACGACACATTATGAAAGGCTTTAGACCGCCCCGCTGTTCCCAGCCCGTCGATAGCTACAACAATAAATCCTAACTCTGCCAGAGCCTGGTTACCCCTGCCGAGGGCTTTGGCAAAGCCGTTAGGAAACATATAAGTATGCGGACCTGTATAGGTTTGATCAATTACCGGGTATTTTTTTGCCGGATCAAAATGGGAGGGTTTCCAGATGGCTGCATAAATAGTGGTTTCGCCATCCCGCCCCCGCGTGGTAAACTCCTCGGGTAGCGGATGCGTCTTCCCTTGAGGAAGGTTCATTTGAGTGCGTGACAGTTCTTTCAGGATGGCACCGGTAGCGCCATCGCGTAGTACGGCACGATTAGGCGTAAACATCGTCGAAATATTATCTACAAGGTATTTGCCATCGGGCGAAAAGCTCACGTCGTGATTTTCTTTTTCTGGGGTGAGCAGTGTTGTTTTCAGTGTTTTAACGTTCACTTTATAAGCGAAATCATAGTAAGGGTTGGTTTCTTCCTTTCCTTTTGCAGTAAAATAAATGTCACCGGCCTTATGGTTGATCAGGTTGATATCATTGATATAATAATCTCCCTGCGTTAACCTGCTAACTTTTTTATCCTTCAGGTTCAAAGCATATAGCTGCTTCCAGCCATCCTTCTCTGAAGTAAAAATAATCTGGTTCCATTCTTTTACCAGCCGGTAATTAAAATTGTCGATATTGGTGGAACTGCTTTCGGTATACAGCAGGTCTTTTGTTTGAGTGGAAGGATCGTATCGGTAAAGGTTGATTTTCTGATAGCCGCGCTCCCTCTCATAGATGATAGCCTGGGAAGATCCGGGGATCCATTCAAAGCCAACGGTATTTACATTTCTGAATTCCTCTAACCGGTGTGTTGCTCCGGTTGCCGCATTAAACACAACCGGGGTCATGTATACCATATCTGTATCTCCGGGCGAACCCCGGTAATAGGAAAGTAATCTGGGTTTGTAAAGCGTATCAATACTCCAGTCCAGCAGGTACATTTTTTTGCCATTACGCAGGTCGCATATATAGGCTTGCAGCCATTTAGAATCGGGGGACCAGTTTACAGAAAAATGAGCAGGTCTTTCCCCGTTCTCGCCTTCTATCAGCTCCCCCCAGCCATAATAACTGGCATATTCGTAATTTTTTGCACCGTCATAGCTGAGTTGTTTTTCATTACGACCTTGCGCATCTTTGAGGTACAGGTTATGGCTTTTTACAAAAGCGACCAGGCTTTTGTCGGGCGAAGTCCCTTCCGGGCTGTTGTGCCGGTTGCCACCCATCCCCGACGACCGGGAACCAGGCTCGTTGGTCGCATCGGTTACTGTTTTTGTTGTAAAGTTATATTGCTTACGGTGTGTGCCGCTGGCATCCTGAACATAGTAAGTGAATCCGCTGTTATCTCTTAACCAGGTGGGTGTAGTGCTGATATTCCATATCGTATTCTTAGCCAGGTTATTTCTAAAATAGCTGACCGCCCTGTTGTAGTCGTCTAAAGTAACAGGTTGCGCATAAGAAAAACAGACAACAAAAATGCTGAAAAGAAGGGAAAGTATTTGCTTCATCGTAGTAGTTTATTATTCAGAACGGTGGGCCTAAAATAATAAACAGCGGCCTCATTAGCTGGCTGCTTTTTACCAGAATGTACTTATATTTTATCTGCGGTGTGAAAGGGCCGGCCAGTTAAAACCAGCCTCTTTTTCTAAAAAGGATCAGCATCCACGCAGGAATGATCAGCATGGCTCCTACGGCCATCCAGAACCCCCAATGTTGCCCGCTTAAAGGAATAACCTGGAAGTTCATTCCGAAAATGCCCCCGATAACCGTAGCCGGCGCCAGCACACAGGTAACAATGGCCATCACCTTCATCACCTCGTTCATTTTCAGGTTAACGTTGCTGATATAAAGATCCTGCATACCCATGATCATGTCGCGATAGTTTTCAACCAGATCAATAGCCTGTACCACGTGGTCGTATACATCTTTGTAAAAACGCTCATTAAACTCCGTAAGCAGCTCGCTATCACTTTTTATAAGACCGCTGATCACATCACGCACCGGATAAATACTGCGTTTTAAAACGATCAATTCTTTACGCAGCACGTTTATCAATGCCAGCGATCTTTTATTAGTGCCCCGCACGATCTGCTCTTCTACATCTTCAATGCGATCCCGCAGTTTGTCCATTACAATAAAATAATGGTCAACAATAGTATCTATCAGTGTATAATAAAGATAATCGGCTTCTTTTCCTCTTGTTTTACTGGTAGTAAGCTTTAATCGCTCTCTCAATGCGTTAAACAAGTCTCTCGAAGGATCGTCCTGGAAAGTAATCACAAAGTTTTTGCCCAATACCAGGCTGATCTGCTCCTGACCGATGGAATTTTTTTCCTCATTGTAGTAAAGTATATTCATCAGGGAGAAAAGGATCTCATCAATCTCATCTACCTTAGGCCGCTGGTTAATACTCAGAATATCCTCCCGCAACAAAGGGTGAATGCCGTATTGATCGCCCAGCTGATCCACATCGTCTTTTCGCAACCCATCAATATTGATCCAGATAATATGGTCGTTGCATTTCAGCGATAACGCCTCTCCTATCGAAATATTCCTGTATTCTTTAACCTCGGCTTTATTATAAACATAGGCATTAATGATCACTGTAGCCGCCTCTTCCCTGATAGGAATAATGGTAGGATTTACTGTAAGAATTTCTTTGGTACGCTCGGTACCGAAGAGTTCCAGCAGGTTGGGTAAAAACAGGTAGCGTAAATATTTTTCGGGACGCATCTTCATGCAAGAAAGATAATTATTTTTTAGATGTTGTAAGATTTTATACTAATTGTGCTACTTATGTATTATGTCATATGAGTTAAACGGGAATAATAATTTGTAGCAGTATGGAAAAGCAGTTTCTGCAACTTATTCATGAGCATCAGGGTATCATTTACAAGGTTAGTGCGCTGTATCGTAACAGTAAAGAGGATCGGGAAGACCTGTTCCAGGAAATTGTATACCAACTTTGGAAATCCTATCGCGGTTTCAGGGGGGAGTCAAAACCAGGCACCTGGATGTATCGTGTAGCCTTAAACACAGCCATAGCTATTTACCGTAAACCGCAATTAAAAACGGATCATTATCCGGAGCTGCAGCCTAACCATCATCCTTTGAGGGACAACCCCATTTCTGATAATGAAGAGCGGCTGTTTGAGGCGCTGGGAAAATTGAACGACACAGAGAAGGCCATTATAGCTCTTTATTTAGACGAGTTTAGCTACAAAGAGATCGCTGCCATAACAGGATTTAGTGAAACCAATATCGGGGTAAGGCTTAACCGGATCAAAAACAAATTGAAAAAAATAATAAAATAAAAGATGGAGCTGAACGAATTACAATCTGGCTGGAAAAATGTAAGCAGCCATTTAAGAACAGAAGAAGACCTGGAGAGCATGACGAAAATCCTGAATCACCCGGTAGTAAAACGGATCAAGACAAGACTGACGATCCAGATCATACTGCTACTAACTTTTTTATTCGTTTATTATGATTGGTTCGATGGCGACCAGAAACCCTTTTATGCTAACCTGGCCCTGATTGCCGGTTTAATTTTATATGTGCTGAACGATATAGTTGGCTATATCTCACTGACAAGACCCGTGAGAAACACCAATCTTAAACAGTCGGTAACAGATTATTTAACACGGGTGAAAAGGCTATCCCTTTTTTCTTTACTGGTAACGTTACTATACAGTAGTTCGATCATTATATTCTTTACATCTACTATGGCTTTTACAAAAGAAAAGTGGCTGGTGCTTCTTTTTAGTACGGTTATCGTTGTTCAACTGATCATCCTGTCTTCCAAACTCTGGTTGCGGTGGATTAAAAAGCTGAACCAGCAAATAGCTGACTTTGACAGGGATGATGACAGGCCGGCGGGGCTGTGAAATGACCCCTGTTTGGTAGGCTCCACCGATCCGATATCATCTGGTAATTATCGGCAAGTCTATCGCTTACTATTAATTTGCGCTATTGCTTTTTCCAGGTCTTCGGGTGTATCTATAGCGATATTTTTATAGCTGGTTTCTGCCATGTAAATATCAATATCATTGTATAGAAAGCGTAGCTGCTCCAGTTTTTCGATCTGTTCCAAGGGGGCCTGTGGCAGGCCGGTGAAATTTAATAGCGTATTTTTACGAAAAGCATATACGCCTATGTGCAGAAAGTAGTTGACTGTGATATCGGTGTCGCGCTGGAAGGGAATAATACTGCGACTAAAATAAAGCGCCTTATTATTTTTATTGGTAACTACTTTCACCATATTGGAATTAGCCGCGTCAGCAGCAGTTTCCATTTTCCGCATTAAGGAGGCTACCTGTACCTGCTCTTTATCGAATAAGCGAACCAGTTTTTCGAGGGGTTCTTTTTGGATAAAAGGTTCATCGCCCTGTACGTTCACAATCACATCTGCATCCAGGTTGCGTGCGGCTTCTGCAATACGATCGGTACCGCTTTCGTGTTCGGTCAGGCTCATTATACATTTTCCACCACGACTGGTGATCTCGTTGTAAATCACATCGCTGTCGGTGATCACATATACATCAGCAAATAAGCCACTTTGCACTGCGGCTTCGTAAGTATGCGTAATGACCGGTTTATCGCCCAGGATCTTCATCAATTTAGCGGGAAAACGCGTGGCTGCATAACGCGCCGGTATCATGGCAATTACTTTACTCATTTGCCAAAAATAGTGAATGGTGAATAGATAATGGGGAATAGTTAATAGTCCATTGCCGCAATGGCTAATCGATTCACTATTTACCACTGACAATTCACAATTTCTTTTTATGTAGAAACGGGTCCTTCAACAGATCCAGAAAATCCTCGTCTTTTTCATTGGGATAATATCTATCCAGTCCATATTTTATTTTAGACGGATGTAAGGTTGAAAACGTACGAAACAATCTATCCCAGATAGACAACACGGCGCCATAGTTACTGTCTGTGTAAGGCTGCATCCAATGGTGATGTACTTTGTGCATATTGGGAGAAACAAACAGATAGCTTAATGTTTTATCCAGCACCGGCGGCAGACTGATATTGGCGTGCGTAAACGCGGTGGTAATAACCACTAAGGTTTGGTATATCATCACACTATACATAGGTGCTCCGCTAATAAAGATCAATAGCAAAAAGAAAATACCTCTCAGCAAGCTGTCCCCGGGGTGGTGGCGTAAACCCGTAGTTACATCTACTTTATTATCGCTATGGTGAATAAGATGGTAGCGCCATAAATAAGAGTTTTTGTGCATCACCCAATGCACCAGCCAGCTGCTGAAATCAAGCGCCAGCACTCCAATTAAAATAGCTCCCCATACATTGGCATTGAACCAGTAAACCATTCCGAATTCCGCATTCCTACACCAGTCGCTTAGTAGTACAATGAAAACAGCGAGTCCTGTATGTATAACAAGATGCATAACAGTAAAACCAAAATTCACCAGGGCATGCCTGAACTTAGTTTTGCGGTATTGAAGCTTTACTAAAGGAACTGCGCCCTCTATGATCCAGAAAAAAAGGAGACCACCCACCAAAAGGGCCATACGTTCCAAAGGACGCTGTTCCAGTGTAGAAAAATAAGTAATTACTTTTTCCATCGGTGATCGTTTTATCAGCAACAACACAGGACTTTCTACTAAATACTCCTTCTTAAAGTTACATCAAAATTAAACCCGGCCCATCACTGACGGGCCGGGTTTAACAATAGGTTTGAAGGGTTATCGCTCCAGTATTTTTTTAAGATTTTCCAGATTCTTCTGTAAATCGCCGCCAATCATTGCATTCATGCATAAGTTCATCAGGTTTAAGGGATACGGGCTGGTGCCATAGAATCCCCATACCACTTTTGTTTGGGAGTTACCCACAGGAGTTGTAATAACAGACGCCTTGTTGGTGCCTTCCATTGGTTTTTCGAACCGTATTTCAACATCAACTCTTTTATTTTCATCAATAGCGGTTATTTCCTGTGCTCCTTTCCCGGCTTTTTTATTTCCATCCCAGGCATATACAAAGCCAACGGTGCCGTCGATACCCGTATAGTTTTTCTTCATATTCGGGTCAAGCTGATTCCATATGCTATAGTTATCCTGGTTTTTAAGATAACGTACATAATTAAAAACTTCGCCAACAGGTTTGTTGATTACGGTTTCTTTGGTAATAGCATAATCTTTTTTTACAAACAAGGCAACAATTAATAGCAGGGCAATTAACCCCAATATTACGGAAAGGATGCGTTTTAAGATTTTCATGTAAGCAAATTTGGTGTATAAAGAAGACAACAATCAAAGGTAGTTGATGCAGTTGCAATGATATCTTGCCAAATGACAACAAATAAATCCTTTTTCAACCATTACTCTATCTCGTACTCTTTACCACAGTCGGAACAATGGTACACTTTGTCAGCAGGGGTGGTAGGTTCAATGCCTAATACTGCGCTGGTGATGGTGCCTAACCAATTGCCTGGCTTACGGGGAATGCTTACCAAACCGATATTCTCAGAGCCACATTGCGGGCAGGGATGCTGTTGCCGGTACTCCTGCCGGTCGGCTGCAATTAATGCCAGCGCCCGTTCGATCTGCGCTTCAGCTACCATTAGCTTAATACCGCCAACAGCATAAGTAGAACCAGGATAGGTGGATACCGTATTTTCGTCTTTCAGCCAGCAGTTAATATGCTCTTCCTGCAGGCGTCCCATTGTTACATGTGCATTAATATAATTATCAAACACGGCGGCAATTACAAAATTCATCTATTAAAGTTACCACAATTTCAGGCAATAAAAAATGCCACCCTGGGGCAGCATTTTAATAGCATTATTAAAGGAAAGATTAATGAAATACGGCGAGCCCCGGAAAGTAAATATGGTTGAAGTCTACCACCGAGCCATCGCTACCGTATTTAATATTTTTTACCAGGGCGCCGGTGCTTGCATTATAAATCAGCAGATAGTTAACACCCGAGTCTGCTCCATAACCCGCTATTCCATTGACGATTATATAATCTTTATTGCGATCGTACCGTGCCGTGCCATATATCATAAATGGATTGATATTAATGGTGATAAAGGGAACGGTTGCCGAAGATGGATTTCCATCTACATACTTGTAAATGCTCTTCCCGGAAGTATAAAAAACTGCATTTTCTTTTGTAGAAGCGGTCAACAATGTAGGAGCATCTAATCCCCATGAAGAAACAGATGCTGTAAGTGCCACACCAGCAGTATCCAGATTTTTGTCTATGGCGATCAGCCTGTTGGCTGTGGCTGCCCAAACTTTCCCATTGGGCGTTTTGACAAACCCGCGGTTGATATTACTGAAGCCCTTTATAAAGGAATAGTTGCCAGCCGATATGATTTTAGCGCCATTGTTCTGTAGTAAAAAAACATAGTTATCCGAAACCAGCATATCGCCGGTGTTTACCGCTGATACTGATGTTAGCTTATATTGTGGTACCAAAGTGTTTAAATTGATGGCATACACCCCATCACTGGCGCTAACTAATCCTTCGGCACCTTTTACGCCAACCAGGCTTCTCCAGTTACTGGTTTCCTGGTTAAACCTGACCTCTTCTTTTAGTGTTGCCGCATCCAGTCGTATAAGCGGGCCGTTCATTTTGCTCAGCAGGAAGAGCTTACCACTATACATAGTGGCGAACTGTAAAGTGCTGGTCTTGGCTGCGTTTGATGTTATTTTACCGGGGTTTTCTTTTTCATAAACCCTGGTAGCGACCGTGTCTGCGCCATATCTGTAAAACTGTACAGTTCCGGAGGTTTGTTGCAAAGCTCCTTCTGTTATAATAAAAAAGCCATTGGCGTAAGGTGCTGTTTCAACAGGGTCGGGACCACCAATGAGAAAGTCATCATTTTTGGAACATGCTGTTAAAAGAAGAGCGGTTACAGCTACTAATAAAAAGCGGTACAAATAATTGTTTGGTAAGTGAGTCATCATGAAAATGTTTGTTTTATTTAATGGGATTGCTTGCCGTGAAATGCATGTCTTTAATTGCGGTTACTTCAGTTGAGGCTTCGCCCAACCAACCGCCATCAGCGAGCACACCGGTTTGTATTTTAATAAAGTCGATGGCTGTAAGATCAACCTTGCTACCCTTTGCATCGACAGCGTTTGAGATATCTACTTTTCCACCACCTTTAGCTTCTGTTTGATTGTCGGAATAACCCCAATCGTATGGAAGAGAGGTTACATAGGTGGGTCTGGATGGATCTACTTTAGTTTTTAACCAGGAACCTTTTAAAGTATAGCTGTTGGCCGTGATCCATTCAGGGTAATAAGCCTGGCGGTGAAACGTGTTTTTCTTTACAAAGCCGGTATTGCCTTTGTTATCGGTCCATGCAATGTCTTTATCTATAGATTCAGGGCGAAAATAAGTTACTTCATAGTCGCGCAGGTAAGTGCCATCTGTTTTGCCGAATTCGCTGCCAGCCAGCTCGTACCAGGTGTCGTCAGGTTTGCCGTTGCCATTGTTATCAACCATCACATAAATGATACCTGGCTCGCTCCACTCGGCCAACGCATTGCCGGTTACATCAATATCATTACCTTCTTTATTGGGTACACTATGATCAAAGCCATATACCACATAGCCGCCCCAGGCCCCCAGGCTAACCATGCCGGTTTTGCCAATAAGCCCCTCTGCACTTACCAGGTTGCCGGGAGCTTTGTTGATAAACTGGCCGGGGGCAGGCATAAATTCAAATAGCGTAGTAACATACTGACTGGTACCTCCCTCTCTGACCAACGCAGCAACCTGTACGTCAAAACTGTCTTTATAAATGCCATAATTGTTACTGGCCTGGTAATAGATCTTATAGTTACCGGCCACTTCGAAAATATGATTGAATGTATTGCTGGTAGAGATCAACTCAGTACCGACATACCAGGCCTCTTTAACTGCTGTGCCGACCGCTATGCGGGATGTAATGCTCACCACCTCCTTAATTTTTGTCTGGATGGTTTTTTCAGTAACAGATAGTTTCATAATGGGTGCGGGAGCATCGTCTTTAGAGCAGCTGTTCAAAAGCAGCAAGAAAAATGAAATGACGGAAAGTTGTTGTAAATGTTTCATTCGTAAATGTTTGTTGATTTTAACCGAATAGTGCCTTTGATGATTAAATTTCATTCCCCTGTCCAAAGGATTCTGCCGGAGTGAGATAAATGACATTTTAATCATGTCGGGTTCATTCGTATATTTTATTGTTTAAGGTTTTATAATGATGCTTACCTGGCAGATCCATTTTTACGGTTGAAGAAGCCTATATGACCAGGTATAATACCCGTTTTTTTAATGGTGTTTTTTAATCGGCCCTGCGCATCAAAACAGAACAGGTCACCAGCCTCTACATAGTCTCTTGCATCGGCTATATAAATGTTGCCATTGTTCGGATCAACGGCGATGCCATAGGGGATCTGTATTTTTGTTCCATCGGTAATAAAAGAGTCCGGTAATACGGTTCTCGTTTTAAGATCAATCTTTGTATAGGAGTGGTTCTTTGTTCCATAGTCGGTTCCGTATACATAAGCCGTATCATTTTTTATGGCAAAGTCCTCCACTTTTACGGTGATTGAGTCAGACAATTGATCCGTCTTTGTATCCACGACATAAAGCTTGCTTGTGGTTCCCCAGGGACAGATATATAAAAAGCCCTGGCTGTCTTTTTTCAATCGTCTTAAATTAGGAGCCACAGTTATAGCATTGACAACGGTGAATGAATTAAGGTCCACAACCGAAACAGAATGCTCCAGGTTTGATGGACTGTAACCGCCGCTATTGACAACATAGAGCTTGTTACCTACTACCTCCAGCTCATCCGGCTGGCGGCCTACTTCAACCGCCCGTTCGATACCCAGGGTTGCGGTATCTATTTCAAGTACCATTCCCTTTTCGGATGTGGAGTAAGAGCTCAGGTAGGCAAAGCCATTGGAGAAGGTGATATAGCGCGAGTTCTCAATGGCTTTGTGGGCATTATCGGTCAACGTCTTAATACGTTTGCCGGTTAAAGCATCCAGTATCTCTACCTTCTTTGACCAGTTCATTACTACGTATAATTTGCTGCCATATACACCTATATCATTACCGGTGTCACCTAAACCCAGTACTGCATCAGGATTGTCTTTGGTAAAGACGTCGCGCGTATAAATGCCATTATGTACATCGAAATAATCAAGGGTGGAATTATTATAACCCCATCCGCCTTCATTTAAGAGATAGAAACCGGTGCTGGTTGAGTCGGCTTCGGTTGACTGCGGAGGTGGCGTATATTCATGGTCTTTCCTGCATGACCCGAGCAGGATCAGCAGAGCAGAAAAGAAGCGCAGGAAATTGATTGGTTTTTGATTCATTGAGCAGGGTTATAAATTGAAAGAAAGTTTTACTAAATAATTTCTGCCTGGCATGGGATAGTTGATAACGACATCGTAATACTGGTTGAAAAGGTTGTTTACCTCGGCTGCTGCCACAAAAAAAACTTTTTTAAACGCCAGTTTTTGGGTAAGTGCCAGGTCGTGTGTATACCAGGGCATCAAATAGTTTTGCGGATCATTTTCGGGCAGCATATAACGTTCGCCTGTGTATATGAAACTGTAGTTGATGCCCCAGTTTTGATAGGAACATTGCAAGGTTGCAGAACCACTATGTTTAGGCGCATAAGGGATCAGGTTACCGTAGGACCGTTGCCCGTTTGTTTTGTTAATCGCTTCCTGATAGGAATAGTTGAGCGTACCATTCAATGTGACTTTTTCATTTAATGTAAGGAAGTACGATGTATGAATGTTAATTCCTTTTATGGCTACTGAGCCCAGGTTGATCATGCTCCAACGGAACAAATTATTAGCGGGGATGGCAATGATCTTATCCTGTACCTCGTTGATATAAGCATCCGCCTGCAGGTTGAAGCCCAGTTTTATTTGTGAAAAATATTGGTTGTACTGTGCGCCAATATTATATTGATTGGCATACTCGGGCCTTAACGTGGTGGTGCCAACAATAGTATAATACAAGTCATTGAAGGTGGGCATTCTGAAAATGCGTTTGTAAAAGGAACGGAAATTAAGGGGAATGCTATCCCATGGTTTCCAGGAAACATTGATCGCCGGAGTCAGTTCCTGCTTTTCGGTAGCTGCATCGCCGTGTTTTACTTTTTCGTTAATAAAGCTGCCCAGTAAATTGCCGGATATGGTTATAGGGTCCCAGGACATTTCCGTGGCCACATCAACAAGGTGGGTACTACGTGCCGGGTAGGCAAAATCATCCAGGTTAGACTGCATCCGGTTTATTTCCCAGTCGGTTGACAAAGAAAACTTCCACCATTTTTTGATGGTGAACTCGTTTACCAGCGAAGTGTAGTATTCCTGTTGCTGGTAGGTGTTGTTAAGCGGAGTGCCACCTATCTTTTTGATGGTTGTATCCAGGTAGCGCGTAAAGTCGTTTGCATATTTAAACTGAACGGATACCCGGTAGCGCTGCGAAAACCGGTGCCGCAAAGATCCTTGGGTAAAAAAATTTTGATCCCATAGCCGTTGCGAATTATAAAAACGTTCTGCAACAATAGCGCCGGGCAAGCCGCGTTCCGAGTTATAATAATACCCCTGTATTTTCCAGTGGGTGGCAGCATGTTTATTGAGATCCTGCAAAGCCAGTTCTACTCTTTGCGAGGCTACATCTGCATTTTGCCGCATAATGGTGGTATCGTATGCCCATTTTCTATACCTTGTTTTATATCTGCCGTGTGCGTGAACAAGTTCGGCGCTAATAGTGGTTGCTATATTAGCAGTTACTTTTTGCTGCCAGTAAACAGAAGGATTAACGAGCCCGAAGGAACCCGTTTTTAACCCAGCCTTTACATGATACGATTGACTATCTTTAAAAGAAGGTTGCTGTGTTGTTATATAAATAGATGATGCGGAGCCAAAGTTTTTTGCAGGTTGAAATATATCAGGATTCTGGCTGTTGTATAGAGCAACTGCTTCAACATGATCCAGTGAAAATTTCCCCAGATCGACGATGCCGTTTTGCGCATTGCCCAGTTGCATTCCATCATAAAATACACCCACATGCTGTGTTCCCATGCCACGCACATTCACGGTTTTCAGCCCGCCAATACCTCCGTAATCTTTTAACTGTACACCCGAAAAATAACGAATGGCGTCTGCAACAGAGAAACTGTTTAAACGCTGTAATGTTTCGCCCGATAGCACTTGCAAGGGCGAAACGGATGCCACCAGGGACCTCTTCTTACTGCCATTTACCTGAACCGCTTCCAACTCCCGGGTAAGTATGCTGTCGGCTGTTTGCGCACCAATCTTGTTGGGGCATAACAGTACAAACAGCAATAAACATAAGCATGCCAGGGCTTTTAAAACATAGTGCATGAACTATTTGATTAAATGAATCAAACAGCTTTGCGAACAATTGAAAACAAATATGTTGCTATAAAAAACATTTGCGTTCAAGCTTCAGTCCACGAAAGCTTAACATCTGTCTGCTTTGGCAGGTCTCCTGACTTATTCTCATTTTGAGCGGCCTTCCCGTTCTGAACTTTTCAGAACAGTGGCTTAGATTTGTCAAAATGTTTTTGTAGAACTTACAGTAGCGGGACTGTTCAGGATTTGCACCTGATTCCCTTTTAATCAATAGCGCCCGGAAGGGCGTATTGAACCAATGCGGCGCGAAGGTAAGTGTATTTATTATATTAAACGATATACTCTGGAAAAAGCGAAAGCTGCAGCAGGATTACAGCTCTTGGAAATACGTTGGGGCTTATTAAATGTTCAACCTGAACTATTCATTATAACCGGCACCGTTTGCGCGTATCTCTTCGTATCATTTAAATCAACCTGCGCGATGTATATCAGCAGGTTTCCATCGACCCGGCGATGATCTCTTTTTACTACAGGCATTGAGAATGAAGAACGTCAATATCGCCGGTAAGGATATTAAACGCCATTTTATCATAAAAAGTTAGGGGTGAAACCATCACTAGTGTCCAAAAAACAAGTATTGAGCCGTTCCGGGGGTTTCCATTGCTGCAACTCAATACGCGTTAAAATTTGATGTTTTTGCGGATGGTATCCATTAGAGCATTCAAGCCATTCCATGTGCCCTGGTAAAACTGGTCCTGTTTAAAAGAAGGTGTAAACTGACTTTCTACTATAGTTTTGACTTCATTATCACTCAAAAGCTGTAATACGAAGGCGTCATAATCGATATGAATGCGTTTTAATTGCCTGCTGATGCTTATAGACATGCACCGGTCGCTTTTGCCATGCATGGCCGACCATTCATTGAGTAAGATGCTATTTCGTTGGTCAAAGTTTTCGGCTGTCACTACCGGGTCATGCACTGTTGTAATCCTGATAGGGATGAGGTTGCTTTTTTCAAATACTTTGGCAAGGGAATCCAGTTTTTTCTCCTCCGCGGGTGTAAAGATGTTCTCGTAATCGTACACATAATTGATGCCTTCCGGTGTGGCAACCGGCTGTGTCGGAAGCACCACTTTCGCCTCTGTTTTTGACTTTGTTGCCGCGTTGTTAATTCTGCCGGAAGAGTTACATGCGAATAAAAATACGGCCACGCAGGCTAACCAGTAACATTTATTACTGACGATCTGCCCGCTGCTCCCTGAAGGAGTATCCTGAGTGCGTCGAGATCTTTGAAAATGTTTTGTCATAATAATGGAGCGATAACCCGGTTGTGGCGGGAAATTCACTGAAAGGCAAATCGATGCCATTATATATTATAATGCAAGCTACTGATTCAGCATTAACGGCATTACCAGCATTAACAGCTCCTCACTTTCATCCTGCTCAACTGGTTTGATCAACCCAGCCTTCGTTGGAGTGCTGAGTTCCAGATATACTTCTTCGCTATGTGTGCTGTTCAGCATTTCAATTAAAAACTTAGCGTTAAAGGCAATTTGCAGGTCTTCGCCATTGTATTGGCATTTCATACGTTCATTACCCTCGAAGCTGAAATCGACATCCTGTGCCGCTAATTGTAATTCGCTGCCGCTGATGGTTAATGCAACCTGGTAAGTGCTCTTATTACTGAATACACTTACGCGACGCAATGCTCCCAGAAACTCGGTGCGGATTACCGTAAGCCGGTATGGGTTTTCCGTTGGAATCACCACTTTATAATCCGGGAAGCGGGCGTCGATTAATCGACAGCTTAAGCGGGTAGTACCATGCGTTACGAAAAAATGGTTGGTATTGTAATTTAAAGTGATAATGTCATCATTATCAGGTAATGCCGACTTTAACAGGTTCAGCGGTTTACGGGGAACAATAAAATTATCGCCACCTGCAGCCTGTGCATCCTTACGTTTATAACGTACCAATCTGTGTGCGTCAGTGGCAACAAATTGGATACCATTTTTATCCAGTTCAAAGAAAACACCTGTCATAGCCGGGCGGAGATCATCGGTACTGGTAGCAAATAAGGTTTTGTTGATAGCCGTCACCAGGGCCGAAGAGGTCATGGTAAATGATGTAGTATCATCTGCCGCCGGCTCTTTAGGAAAATTGTCGGGGTTTTCGCCCATTACTTTATACTTACCACTATCGCTGGTAATTTCAACACTGAAGTTTTTATCAATATTAAAAGTAAGCGGCTGATCTGGTATATTTTTTAATGAATCGATCAGTATTTTACCCGGGATACAAACACGACCGCTATCCTTTGCTTCAATCTCCATCTCCGTTCTCATCACTGTTTCCAGATCCGTTGCCACAATAGTCAGCTTGTTCGCTTCAATTTCAAAAAGAAAGTCTTCCAATATAGGCAATACGGTATTGGCGTTAATAACGCCCGAAAGGTTCTGCAGTTGTTTAAGCAAAGCGTTCGATGATGCTATAAATTTCATCTGTCTGTTTTTATATCTTTTTTAGTGGCCGGATGGAATTCGCCAATAATCATCCCTCTAAAAAGAGAAATTTTTACAGTTCATTTCATCCGTTTAAGAATTTTATTGTTCTATCCTTTTTTGAGTGCAGCGAAGCTACTATAAAAATGAATGAACGCAATATAATTTATTTATAATAATACCACGTTTTACCTTGTTTTATCGGATAAGGAGGCCGTTTGCCGCCCGGCGTTACCCGTATTCCGGGTCATTTTTGACTTCGGATCGCACTTATATCCACATCCCAGTTCAGACTTCTTCACCCGCTGATCGCCGGTAAAGTAAGTATTTACCGGAGCGCGGATTTAGGATTTTGTAAATGAATCCGTTCTCAAAAGGTTTTGTATCTTCCCCCACTCTATTAAAAAAGAACAGCATGTTTAACAAGCTAATCAGCCTCATCAAAGGAAAGAGTGATCCGGCCGCCGAAGCGGTGCGTATTCCTTTTGGGCGTTATTCTGATAATAATAAAACCGTAGCAAAAGGAAACAGGTGGACAGAAGCCGATAATTTGTTCAAGGACAAGAAATACATGGAGTCCATTAATGCTTTTTTTGATTATCTAAAAGACGATGAGCAAAAAAATGTAAATTTTTCGGGTGATAATGACAGGTTTAGCTTCGAATTTTACCAGGGATCGAAGGTGGTAAGGGGCCATATCGAAAATGGATTGCTGTCTGCCGAAGTAAAACTGGCCCGGATGCCCCAGCCCTCGGTACCCGTAATGCGTCGCCTGCTGGAAATGAATTTCACACTCTATTACAGCCGCTACGCTCTCCGTGACCATGACCTGTGTATGCGATTCGATACGAATATTGAAACGGCTAACCCCAGTAAACTATATTATGGGCTGAAAGAGCTCGCTATCAAAAGTGATAAACAGGATGATTTGCTGGTTCAGGACTTTTCATTTTTGGAAAGATTGGATCAGGAGCATATTTACGAAATTCCCGACTCAGAAAAGCAGGTGAAATACGAAGCCATGCAAACATGGATAACCGAAACGCTGGATAAGATTGCAACGGTTGACGCCGACAAGTTTTCGGGCGGTATTTGCTACTTACTACTGGCGCTGGTATATCGTATTGACTTTTTGATTGCACCCGAAGGCCAGTTATTGAACGACCTGGAAAAAATTTCAGGCATCTACTTTAAAAAAGATGACCGGCAAATGGTGGAAAAGAACCGGGATATGATCGAAGAGTTTAAAAAATTGCGGGATAAACCCAAGGAGGAGGTTTTCAAAAACCTGTTCCGTTCCAGGTATACCTTTTCAATAGTAACCCCGCAGCCTCATAAAACGATAGCCGATGCTATCAATGAGGCGAACCAAAACATGTTATGGTACAGGGATAACAGCCACGAGTACTTTGCCAATAAAATTATAGAATATGGTCTTACTTACTGCCAGTACTCTTACAGCCTACCCAAACCCATTACGCAGTTAATTGAAATATTGATGCAGGTGAACTACCCCGAGTACTTCAGGGCCCTGGGATATACCCAGGCGCTTTATATGCCAGTGGCTAATAAGTTTGAGCAGGATGTGATCGCGGGAAAAATCAGGCAGATACAAAGTCAATGGCGACAAAAATACCCGCTAATGAATTTTAATACCGATCAAATAGCCTACAACAGCTTACTCCGGTTCAATCAAAGTTTTACCAACCAGATAGAGCTGCTGAACTTGAATAATGAGTGATAAAGGGTGAGCGGTGAATGGTTATTAATGAAGAGAAGCCAGGATGTTAAACCACTAATGAACAATGAATTCAAAAGAAATTATCAATACCTATCAAAATGCTATTATACAAATAGCAACGCAGTCGGGTACCGGTACGGGTTTTTATTTAAAAAATTACGGACTGATTGTTACCAACAACCATGTGGTAGCGAACAATCCTGAAGTAACCATTGCCGGTAAAACCTTCGAGAAGGCACTATCGAGAGTATGGTATACCGATAGCCAGCACGATCTGGCATTTCTGGAGCCGCCTGCAGCAGCCGATTTACCTGAGATTATTTTAGGTGATTACGAAGCCATGAAGGATGGTGATAACGTCATCGCTATAGGCCATCCTTACGGCTTGAACTACTCGGCTACGCAGGGAGTAATATCAAAAGTAGACCGTATTCGGGATGGAGAGAAGTATATACAAATTGATGCAGCAATTAACCCGGGCAATAGCGGCGGTCCCCTGGTAAACTATGCCGGCGAAGTTATTGGCGTCAACTCCTTTATTATAAAAGGCGGCGATAACCTGGGCTTCGCGCTGCCTGTGAGCACTCTTAAAGAAGCGCTGGACCTTTACCTGCCTCATGTAGGTTATGCAGCAACAAGATGCTCCAACTGCGATTACCTGGTAACAGCGGAAACGATCGATAATAATAAATATTGCCCCAGTTGCGGATCAGAGGTGAAATTACCCCAGCTTCCCGAGAAGGAGGTGGAGCTGATGGGCGTGGCTAAACTAATTGAAGACATTTTGAAAGAATTAGGTAAAGATGTACGGCTGGCCAGGGATGGAGCCAATATGTGGAGCGTGAAAGCGGGGTCTGCCAAGGTTAAAATCAGCTATAACCCCGAAAATGATTTTGTAGCCGGTGATGCCTATCTATGCCAGATGCCTTTGGATGCACAGAAGATAAAGCCCCTGTACCGCTTTTTATTACAGGAAAACAATAAACCAAGCGGACTGGTATTAAGCTGTGTAAAAAATAATATTGTGTTGAGCCGGTTGATTTACGACCTGGATATGACTAAGGAAACAGGCGTAGCCGAGTTCAGAAATCTGTTTGAACAGGCCGATCACTACGACGACTATTTGAAAGATGAATTTGGCTGTATAGCCAGACTGGAAGAGGTTTAATACGGGATAAGGCGATGGATGAAAAACCAAAAATATCAAAGCCGCATTTAACAAAAGACCAGGCTTTACAAAAGCTAAGGCATTATTGCGCTTATGCCGAACGTTGCCACAGTGATGTGGTAAGTAAATTGTATGATCTGGGCGTCTGGAAAAAGGAACATGACGAGATTATCGCTACTCTTATTGAAGAGAACTATTTAAACGAAGAGCGCTTTGCCCAATCTTTTGCCGGAGGTCATTTCAGAACCAAACAATGGGGTAAAAACAAAATTGTGCAGGCCCTGAAACAAAAAGGTGTCAGTCCGTATTGTATCAAGATCGGGTTAAAGGAAATAGATGAAGCGGATTATGAGCAGGTGCTCCGAAAGCTATTTACGCAGAAATGGGAAAGCCTTAAAGGGACTTCCAACCGTTTTGCTAAAATGAAAAAAGCAACGGACTACCTTTTGCAGAAAGGGTTCGAATCTCATTTGATCCAGCCATTATTTAACGCATCAAACGATTAAGATGAAGGACGCCTTAACGATCACACTGGTACAAACGCAGCTGGTTTGGGAAGATAAAGCCGCCAATCTTCAATTATTGGAAGAAAAAATAAAAAGTATTCCTGGTAAAACCGAGATCGTGGTGTTACCTGAAATGTTCTCAACCGGTTTTAGCATGAAACCGGAATTGCTTGCAGAAACAATGGAAGGTGGGTCAGTCGAATGGATGAAGCGTATATCGGCGGAAGAAAGAAAAATAATTACCGGCAGCCTTATGATCAAAGAGGTTGCCAATGACGGGGGCGAGGCTTATTTTAACCGCTTGGTGTGGATGCTTCCCAATGGCCAGCTGGGCGTTTATAATAAGCGTCATTTATTTGCCTATGCGCATGAGCATGATCATTATACCGCTGGCGAGAAGCGCCTCATTGCTTCGGTGAAAGACTGGAAGATCAATCTACAGGTATGTTACGACCTGCGTTTTCCGGTTTGGGCCAGGCAAATACCACCAACTTCCGGTGAAAACTGGCATGGCTTATACGATGTACTGATTTATGTAGCCAACTGGCCTGAGAGGAGAAGCCATGCCTGGAAAACATTACTGCAGGCCCGCGCTATTGAAAACCAGTGTTATGTGGTAGGGGTTAATCGCGTTGGCACCGATGGTAATGGCATTTATCACAGCGGCGATAGCATGGTGGTGGATCCTTTGGGTGAAGTATTGTATCATAAAAAAGATGAGGAAGACCTCTTCACCATTACACTCGATAAAAATCATCTTAATGATGTTCGCAGCCGGTTTCCCTTCTGGGAAGATGCAGACGAGTTTAAAATTTTCTGATACCTAATTGGGGGACTGATACCTTGGCGATCGGTTGCTGTTATTCCCTGTTTTTATCAGCTCCAAGGCCTTTTTCATCTTAGCGTCAGCCCCTCTTCGAATGCTTTCAGGTGTTGCGCTTACAGATACATCCGGCTCAACTCCCTTTCCGTTTTTGGGTATATCTTTGTCAATTACCAGCCTGAACAAAGGTAACCTGAAGCGAACTCTGGTATGGGGTAATGTTACATCCGGAATGATCATAGCCGTATTGCCATAGGCCGCTCCTCCCGATGGTTCACCTACAATAGTTACATTGGGCTGATTACGCAAGGCATTTAATACCAAAACACTTGCCGAATAGGTGTACCCGCCAGTTAAAATGTAAACCTGCCCCTTGTAATGGATTCTTTTGCGGGGCTTATAGTACTTGTTTTCAAAATGCCGGTAATGATACTGATCGCCTTTTTTTCTCGTCGCTATCAGGGTGAAGAGCGTTTCGGTGAAATTGTTTTGGATAAACCGGCCATACCTGAAAGAGGGTTTTTTGGCATAAATGGAATCGCCGGTTTTAAAGGGTTGGTTAACCAGATAGCGTATTAATGAGGTGGAGTGAGCAATCCTTCCGCCGCCGTTTAATCTCAGATCAATAACCAGGTTGTTAATTGCCGAGTCGCCCAGCTTTTTGAACGACTTCCGGAAGAACCGCTTCAAGCCGGGCCTGCCTGAAAAGGTATTGAGTTCCATAACAGCATAGCCGTCTTTTGCTGATAACTCCAGGGACCGCTGTTCTTTTAATGGGTCGGCTTTGGTTTTTTTATCTTTTTTAACAATCTTCTTTCCGGCTTTAGATATACTGTCCTTGTGCAAAAGAACAGGCTGTATGACGGTTTGTTTTGACTGGCCTAAGCTATCTTTATAAGCAATACGAAACGTTTTAGGCCAGCCAAAAACACCGGTATACGATGAGGCGAAATAGCTGGTTCCACTCAATAGCTGGCTTTTCGCAACCATATTATTTCCATCTGCGGGAATAAAACGGAGCAAAGTATCGAGAATTTGTTGAGTTGATATACCGTTGATAGAATCAATAATATCTCCTCTTACCAATGGTGTATTTTTAACTGGGGCCGTTAATACAATCGTATCATTCCAGGTTTTGATATGGAGCGGAAAGCTGCGTTTGGTTGGTAACGTATCAAAATATTTCTGGTAGGTTTTAGAAGGTCGAACCGAGGTATGCCCGCATTGAATATTGCTGATAACCAGGGCAAGCACGCTTCGAAACCCGTATTCTGTCATGCTGTCCCTCAGCAGAGCGCGGCCGGCTTCAAAAGCGCTGTCCATTTGATCCTGGGTGCTATACCAATAGAGGCTGGGATGCTTTTGTTCCAGCACCGTTTGAAGTAAGTGGTAATCTTCTTCTAGCTGAGCTGCAGTAAACCTCTTATTGGGATGAAAAGCGTTTCGGGTACTGCCGCAGGAAAATAAAAAGAACAGGAATGCGAGCAAAACTCCCTGGTAAAAGAGACAATAAGTGGGAGCAATACGGGTGTGCTCCCGATGACTACGGGCTGCCCATGAGGATGAATGATGCCCTGGTAATGGTAACCCCATCCGGTATTATTTCAACGGGTTCCACCCCTGGGCTGTAATGGTGTGCCTGCCGCCTCCTTTGGTAATGATGGTACTCCCCTCTGTTACTTCAGTCATGTAACCAATGACGCTGATATTAGCGTTGGCCGATACTTTTTCATAATCGTTTTGAGACACAGTAAACAACAGCTCGTAATCTTCGCCCCCGCTCAATGCACAGGACGTGGGGTCTATTTCGAATTTAAAAGCAGCAAGCCGGGCTTCTTCAGCTACCGGTATTTTATCCTCATACAACACGCAGCCTAAATTACTTTGCTTGCAGATATGCAAAATTTCAGAACTCAGTCCATCGCTGACGTCCATCATAGATGTAGGTAGTATTTCCTGATCTGCAAAAAAATCAACAATGTCTTTTCGGGCTTCCGGTTTCAGCAAGCGGCCCACCACATAGGTTTCTCCCTCCAGGTCGGGCTGTACGCCCGGGCTTTCCAGAAATATCTTCTTTTCTCTTTCCAGGAAAAGTAAACCGATATAAGCGGCACCTAAATCTCCGCTTACGCAAAGCAGGTCGCCTTTCTGGGCAGTACTGCGTTTTACAAATTGGTCGGGGGTAACTTCTCCAATAGCCGTTACCGAAATAACAAACCCTTTTTGCGACGTGGTGGTATCGCCTCCTACCAGGTCCACGCCGTAATGATGGCAGGCGGCATATACCCCTTCATAAAATTCATCGAGCGCTTCGAGGCTGATGCGGTTACTTAATCCCAGGCTGATGGTTATTTGTGTCGGCGTAGCATTCATGGCATACACATCACTAAGATTTACAATCACGCTCTTATAGCCCAGGTGTTTAAGAGGCGTATACATTAAATCAAAATGTACCCCTTCCAGCAACAGGTCGGTGGTAACCACAGTTTGTTTGCCATAATGATCTATTACGGCCGCATCGTCGCCTACGCCCAGGAGCGATGACGCATTTTGTAATTCAATATTCCTGGTAAGATGTGCTATCAAACCAAACTCTCCCAAATCGGATATTTCTGTGCGTTCTGACATTTTTATGCTTGATGTACGGAGTACGATAGACGCGGTCCGTTTATTAATTATTTCTTTTTGTTATGAGAGTTGCTACGATAATCCCTCGTAAAATTTTCCCCTCTTTGTAAATACAATTTATTTTTTCTTCAAAAAGCGGATTAAATACCAAAAGCAATTCAAGAAAAAATAAGCTCTCATCCAGTTCTTCCTCTACTATTTTCAATTTTTTGAGATGATCTGCTTTTGATCTGGCTCTTCGTGCAGCCTGCAATTGGCTCCAGTGGAGCTTGCCAACCGTAGCATTTGGTTACAATTGGCATTGTTTACCCTGTTTTCGGGCAGGGACCGGGTTAACCTTGCAATATCTATTGCAAACTGTTTGGTTCTCTGCTTCAGCTCTTCAGCATCCCTATACTGTGTTTTCATCAGCAAAAATCAGCGCATATTATATGCGTATAGTGCTAATTACACAGGCTATTTTCGTAGAACCCTAAACCCGCACATCGTACACTTACTTCACTCCATGAATAAAATCAAGCAACTGCTCGTGTATAAGCCCGTTGGTAGATACAATACGCTGCTCATAAGGACTATACCTGTTACCTTCAAAATCGGTTACTTTTCCTCCTGCTTCTTCAACAATCAGGAAGCCAGCCGCGCTGTCCCAGGGTTGTAATTTATGCTCATAGAAACCATCGAGGCGCCCGGCAGCCACCCAGCAGAGGTCAATGGCAGCGGCTCCCAGTCTGCGAACCGGAACCCCTTCTCTCACAAATCGTTCAAATACTTCAATGGGTCCATTGTTTTGCTGTATATATGTATAGGGGAATCCCGTAACCAAACAGCTTTTCATAACATCCGTTTCGGCACTAACTTTAATGGCCTGCCCGTTGAGTGTAGCCCCCTCGCCCTTCTCGGCAAAAAATAATTCATTCATATGGGGGTTGTAAACCATTCCTAAAACCATTTCACCTTTAAACTCTACCCCAATGGATATGCAGTTAAGTGGGATACCGTGCGCAAAATTGATCGTGCCGTCAATAGGGTCTATAATCCACTTATAGTCGGAGTTTTGCGGAAGTTCGCCTGTTTCTTCTGTCAGGATGTAGTGATCGGGGTAAGCTTTCTGTATCACTTCAAGGATCGCTTTTTCTGATGCATGATCAGCTGCAGTAACCAGATTATTGCGTCCTTCCTTGTATTTTATTTCGAAGGTTTGATTAAAATACCTGGATACCTGCTCGCCGCCGGCCATAATAGCCTCGTGTAAAATGGTTTTTAACATGCAGCAAAGATAGGAAAGGCTACGGGAGGGCCATTAAAATACGGGAAAAATCCCCTTTCCTACCCTTTGGTTTTTTGCTTTCTTTGGGATGAATATCTGCTTTCTTCAAAATCTACCATAATGAATAACAGAATGATCAGTTTTCTTACCAATGAGCAAACACCTCAGAAACTGCAGGACGCATTAAACCACCTGAAGCGAAACGGAGGAAAAGCAGCCCAGGTGAAAAAGGACAAGCTCCTGGTCGTTCTGGGTGTATCTTTTTTAACCGGCATATCCGTTCTCCTTATATTGCTGTTGGTTGCTATGCTTATGCTCTATTGAAAAGGAAAGAGTGCACCAGGCGGCATCTTACTTCTTTCAACACGCTGCCTGCCCGGAACTGACAGTAACAGGCTTTAATAATCGCGCGTTTTATTGACCCCGCTCAAAAATCAATTCTACAGCGCGCAAAACTTCCATTCCAAAGTAAAGTATATCCCTGCTTTTAGGGTGCAATCGTTATATTTGTTTACAAGGCATTAGTGTAGAGCAAAAATAGAGGCGGAGGTTGCTTGTAACCAACCTGAAGCCATATAGGATTTCCTGCAAGTAAACTTTTCTGAATACCAAGAAGGATCAGGAAAAACCATTTTTCACAAAATCGTATCTTGCATCTTTGCTGCACCCACAAGGTAGTAGTTTTATGGCTTCAATAATTGATTTTAAAATACCGAAAGCGATTGCCCGGGCTTTGGGGCTTCCCACCTCCGATGCCCGAAAGCAGCAGCGTAAAGTGCTCAAAAAGCTACTTAAAAAGGCAAGATTTACCGAATTTGGTCAAAAGTACAACTTTGATCAGGTGCTCTTAAGTAAAAACGTTGAAAAGTCGTTCCAACAATCAGTTCCTATTCACGACTACAATAAAATTTACAATGAGTGGTGGGTTAGAACACTTGATGGCGTTCCGGATATTACCTGGCCGGGAAAAATTGAATACTTTGCGTTGAGTTCGGGAACCTCCGAGGCCGCCAGCAAGTATATACCGGTTACCAAAGACCTGCTACGTAGCAATACCATTAATTATATCAGGCAACTGATCAGTGTTTTTTCTTACCAGGAGGCCAACAAAAAGGCGCTCAGGAAAAGTTTCCTGATGATAGGCGGTACTACCGACCTTCAAAAAAGTGATATGGGCTGGTATGCAGGAGATCTAAGCGGTATCCTGGCAAAAAAAAGGCCGTTTTGGTTTCAGACCTTTTATAAACCCGGCGGGCGTATTGCAGCTTTGAAAGACTGGAATGAAAAGCTTAAAGAAATCGTAGAGCATGCGCGCGAATGGGATATCGGCTACATCGTAGGCGTTCCGGCCTGGTGCCAGATGTGTATGGAGATGGTGATTGAAAGGTACAAGGTCAATAATATTCATGAGATCTGGCCCAATTTCGGGGTTTTTGTACACGGTGGCGTATCTTTTCAGCCCTACAAGAAATCGTTCGAAAAACTATTGGGTAAACCCATCGTTTACATTGAAAACTATTTATCAAGCGAAGGGTTTATCGGCTATAAAATGAAGGAACATGCATTAGGAATGCAGCTGATTACCAATAATAATATCTTTTTTGAATTTGTTCCTTTCGACAGCAATAATTTTGACGCAGACGGGAATGTAAAGCCGGAGGCGGAGGCATTACTTATCGACGAAGTGGAGTATGGTAAAGATTATGCCATTCTGCTGAATACTAATGCCGGCTCATGGCGCTATCTCATCGGAGACACCATCCGGTTTTTGAATGTGGAAAAATGTGAAGTTGTGATAACCGGGCGCACCAAGCATTTCTTAAGCCTGGTAGGAGAGCATTTAAGTGTTGAAAATATGAACTGTGCGATAGAAAAAGCTAACAATCACTTTAATATCAGCATACCGGAGTATACCGTAACCGGATTCCCCTATAAAAATTACTTTGCGCATAAATGGTATATTGCTACCGACGACAATATAGATGCTGCAGCGTTGCTGCAATTTATTGATGATACGCTGAAAGCCATCAACGACGACTATGCAACAGAAAGAACCAGCGCCCTGAGTGATATTTTTATTGAAATTTTACCCGAAGAAAAATTTCTTAAATTCATGGAGCTAAGGGGTAAACTGGGTAGCCAGAATAAATTTCCCCGGGTAATGAAAGGTAATATGCTTGAAAACTGGGACAAGTTCCTGGCCACTGGTAAAATTTAACTTCGCTCCTTAAAAAAACTTCATTAATCTTGCCGGCACTATGATTGAAGGCTTAATTAAAGGATTAACCTTAGGATTATTGTTAAGCATAGCGGTTGGCCCCGTTCTTTTTTCTATCATCAAGCATAGTATTAATGTGGGTCATAAAGGTGGAATCGCTTTTGTCATCGGCGTTTCTGCCAGCGACTTTACTTTTGCTTTTGTCAGTAATGTATTTTCTGCTTTGTTTCTTGAGATCAGCGAATACAAACAGGGTATTGGCATTACCGGCAGCCTGTTTTTACTGGCTTTGGGAATCTATTTTCTTTTTTTCAAAAAGGTAAAGATCAATGAGCAGGGCAAAGCCATCCAGACCAGTTTCCGTAAAAGAGATTATGCTAAAATGTTTCTTTCAGGGTTCTTGATGAACACCCTTAATCCTTCAGTGTTTTTATATTGGCTCATGGCCTCATCTTCGGTAATCAACCACACGATACAGGAGCGTATTGTTATTTTTGCTACCTGCTTGTTGGTAGTACTCGCTGCAGATGTCACTAAAGTAATGCTGGCAGGCAAGATCCGGAACCGGCTTACCCCGCATAATATCCAGTTGATCAACCGTATCAATGGTATTATATTGATTGGGTTTTCCATTGCCCTGGTTGTGGGCCTGCTGCTGTATAAACCGCATTAGTTCGGAACGATTTCAAAGTCTTTTATTGATAAGGTTTGTGCTCAGCATATAAACCATTAAACTTTTTGATATATTGCAAAGGCATGAAGCGGATTAAAAGAATATGGAGATTGATAAAGAGAACATTCCTTGTCCTGTTTATTGCCCAGCTTGTTTATATAGTAGCTTTAAAATGGATAAATCCGCCCATCACCATTACACAGCTGGTGAGTCTTATCCAGGAACAAAGCATGGAGAAGGAATATGTTCCCCTGAGCCAGATGTCGCTAAATGCCGGCCTGGCCGTCATCGCATCCGAAGACCAGCTCTTTCCGGATCACAACGGTTTTGACTGGAAGAGTATTCAAAAGGCATTGGATTACAATCAAAGAAAACCCGGCCGGGTTCGCGGCGGCAGCACGATCAGCCAGCAAACGGCAAAAAATGTTTTTCTCTGGCAGGGACGCAGTTGGATACGAAAGGGCCTGGAAACCTATTTCACCTTCATGATCGAGAAAATATGGGGTAAAAAAAGGATTTTAGAAGTATATCTGAACGTTGCAGAAACGGGTAAAGGCATTTTTGGGGTAGAAAAGGCAGCACAAGCCTATTTTGGAAAAACAGCAAAAGATCTTTCGCAGAGCCAGGCCGCCGCCATAGCAGCCGCATTGCCCAATCCGAAAAAGTATTCGGTAAAACCTATGAGCCCTTACGTATCTGCACGTACCAAAAAGATTGTACAGCAAATGAACTTTTTAAGACCTGACAGGGACATACAGGCCATTATCAATAGCAAATAGGTGAAATTTTGCTCCAGTAAACACCCTATTTATGCAAGGGAACCGGTCTGCTTTTTGTGTTATATAGTACGGACAAAAAAGAACAAATATGACTTTTAAAGAAATCATCAACCAGGATAAGCCGGTATTGGTAGACTTTTTTGCAGAATGGTGCGGTCCTTGTAAAATGATGGCGCCGGTGCTGGAGCAATTAAAGGAGCGCGTTGGCGATGCGGCTACGATTATTAAAATTGATGTGGATAAAAGCCCGCAGGCGGCCAATGCCTACCAGGTACAGGGCGTGCCGACATTGATTGTATTTAAAAACGGGAAACCGGTTTGGCGGCAGTCGGGCGTACGTCCCCTCGCAGAATTGGAAAATGTATTAAAATCTAACGCCGCACATTAGCCAAAATGTTGTTGCAGGATTTTATAGCGGAAAGAAAAAATATCGTGTAGCTTTTTAGCCACCAGGCTACCTGCAACCATGCGGCCAGCGAACCCCATCGGCAGCTTATAACTAACCAGGTCGGTCATCAACACACCCTTCGCATTTTCTTCGAAATGGTGCTCATGGTGCCACATAGCATACGGTCCTTTTCGTTGTTCATCGATAAAATATTTTTGATGCGCGATATGTGTAATTTCTGTAACCCATTTATTTTTTACTAAAGGAAAGATGGATATCTGGTAAGTAATGAGTTTACCCGGATACATATCGCCATTATTGCCCGAGGTAATCTCAAAGCCAATATTGTCAGGTGTTATACTTTGAAGATTGGCAGGCGTGGCAAAATAGCTCCAGGCATCAGCAAGCGTTGTGCTCAGTTGCTGTGTTGCCTCTAAAATGTAAATGCCCGAATACTTTTTAATACTGATGTTCATATAATAATTTATCGGTGGCCTCAATGGCTGTTCTCAGACGTGCCTCATCACTGCCCATGATGTCAACCCAGGGGGTTGATTGGTTAACAAGAAGGTCTTTATACATTTTAAACAAGGTTTCCCGGGTTCCCAGGTCGGGGTATTCCCGCAGTTCATCTTTCGTCCATGGCAGATCGGTGTTACAGAGCAGGTACAGATCATATTTGCGTGTCACAATTTCGTCCAGTATAAACCGGTGGCATTGGCCAAAAACAAACTCACACCATACTTTCATCAAATACATATCGGTGTCGAGGAAAAGGGGCCGGATGCCGGGTATCGGATGTTGCCCGCCCGGATGATCCGGTCGGACGGGGATGCCTGATAACTTCGGGCTTCTTGCCCGCTCCATATAAGCCTCTTCCAAAGCCAGCTGTCCCTTTGCTATGCTGGCCAGATCGTCAAATGTATAATGGGTGCCGTTTTGCAACAGGTATTCACGGGCGTACTCAGGACACCAAACGGTGTTGTAATGAGCGGCCAGCTGTTCGCAAAGGGTACTTTTTCCCGTACTCTCAGGCCCTATAATTACTATTTTTTTAATCATCACTCTTATTTGGATAAGCTCTTCTTCGCCACTCTATCAGACCTCCTATTGCTAAAATCAGTAAAACGAAATAATAAACCGATGTGAATACCAGCCCTTTTACAAAATATAAAGGCATACCGCAAATATTGGTGATGATCCACCAGTACCAGCTTTCTACTTTTTTCTTAGCCATCAGCCACATACCGGTAAAGGCGCTGGCTGACGCCAGTGCATCGGCCCAGGGAATAGCGCCCGCTGCGAAAGCCTTCTTCAAATAGCTCAATGCAAAAAAAATGGCCAGGTAAAAAACCGTAAAAAATAATAATTGTCCCAACCCTTCTTTTGCCGATGAAAAACGGACCCGTACAATGGCCTGCTGCTGTTCATTTTTGCGCGTCCATAGATACCAGCCATATATATTCATAACGGTGTAGTAGAAATTTACGGCGGCTTCACCTAGCAAATGATACTTAAAGCTGAGCCAGATGTAAATAACAGTGTTGAGTAATCCCGTTGGATAAACCAGGATATTTTCTTTACGGCTATACCACACACTCGCTATCCCAGCCAGCACGGCGATGTACTCCGGAATGGTAGTAGCCTTGAGGCCGCTGATAAACGGGTTAAAAAATTCCTGCAAACGTAGATTTTTTCAAAAGTACGCTGAAACAAAAAGCTGTGCGTTTGAATGCACAGCTTTTCAAAAAACAAAAATTGAAAAAATTATTCGGCTTCAGCTACCACTTCTTTAACCTCGGGAATCATACGCTTCATCATACCTTCAATGCCCGATTTTAAAGTGATCATCGATGAAGGACATCCGCTGCAGCTGCCCTGCATCATCAGGCTTACCACCCCATCGTCATAGCTTTTAAACTGAATGGCACCGCCGTCCATTTCAACAGCCGGTTTTACGTAGTTCTCCAGTAATTCTTTAATACGCTTTACCACATCATCATCGTCAGCCAATACTTCATTGCTGCTTTCTTTCTTCACTTCAATAATCTCGTCTTCGTTAATTACTTCTTTTCCTTCTTCCAGGTAATCCTTCAAAAACTGGCGGATAGAAGGCGTTACATCCATCCACTCAGCATCAGCTGTCTTGGTAAGGGTAACAAAATTGCTGGCGATAAAAACAGCTTTAATGAACGGAAAACCAAATAGTTCTGTTGCTAACGGCGAAGGTTTGGCACTTTCCGCATCCGGGAAATCGATACTCTTACCCGGATATAAAAGCTTGTTGGCAACAAACTTCATGGTTTCGGGGTTGGGTGTCATTTCTGTATATATGCTGATAACGGGACTTCCTGTTTTAATCATAATTCTGAAAATTAGTATGCAAAGATAACAAATCTTTTGAGGAAAGGTTGGGATTTTGAGCAGTATGTTGACAGCTCGCGGCGGCGCTTCGTTGCACCAATGGAAACTTTCCTTCTGAATAAGGTGCCGGCAAATGACCCATCGGTAACGGCTTCAACAAAAATCCTGATCAGGGGTAACAATTTCTGCCAATGCCTGATATACCTGTAAATCATCCGCCCGGGATGCGGGAAACTACCAGGGGCTTCACAATAAAACAGGTATATTATGAAAAAGCTACTAATTGTATTATTTGTTTTACAGGCACTGACCTTTGCTGGGGCCGGTCAGGTCAACTCACAAGGTATGAGCAGCAAAGGCTTCAGCACTTCGCTGAGAGGCGGCTACGACGGGCTGCCTTTTTATAACAACAACACACCTTATATTGATTACAAAGGAGGACTGGCCGCGGGCGCCAGCTTTAATTATTACCGGGGCTGGATAGGCCTGGGCGCCGATGTGGATTATATAAAGAACCGTCTTCGAAGCAATTATCCTACTGCTGTATATGCCAGCTCCGTGTTAGAGCGGAAGGAAGATGAGATCAGCCGGATATTTTACGGTCTCGGACCCTCTTTTAAATACCAACGTACAGAAAAGTCTGCTGCCGAACTGTTTCTGCGCGGCGGACTGGCCAATATCAGAGGCGGGTACACCCAACTGTCTGTTGTTTCGCCGGCTCAATTGTTGAATCATCATGCTGGCTATGATGCCAAAAATATATTATCTGCTAAAGCACAGGCACAGTTCAGCTATTATTTTACCCCTTCTGTCGGCCTGCATGCAGGGGTTTATTACATGAGGCATTTTCGGGCACCTGAACTCACTGATGCCCAACTGGGATTTTCCGCAGCCTACCTGCCGCTTACGGATGATAATGCGGGATCACAGTCTTCGCTGGTGCAGCGCAACAATGCCTGCAATTGCGGCATCAGCTCTTTGGGTGCTTTTGCCGGCGTAAACCTTCAAATGCCTAAAAAAGAAAAGAAGCCGGTGCCAAAAGAAGATTGCAATACCTGTGATAATTACGCTTTGGCGGTTACGGCTAAAGATGAGTACACAGGCGAAATACTGCCGAATACGGATGTGGTACTCAAAAATGTGTATGGAGAAATTGTTCAAAGCGGCACTACCAATCATTATGGGGTAATCGTATTTAATAATATCCGTCCCGATAATTATGCCGTTGCCGGAAAGCTGTTTGGTGTAGATCTGAAGGGCGCTGTAGCGAATAAAGATGATTTCAGGTCCAACCAAACCCTTCAAAAAGAAATACTGTATACCGACAATCGTTTTATACTCCGGGGACAGGTAGTGGAATGTAATGTGGCCAACCCTTTAACCGCCGCTTCCGTGGTGTTGACGCATACCGTAAAAGCGGAGCAAAAAACCACCCAAACCAATGATAAAGGCGCATTCATTTTCCATGCGTTGCAGAATGCTGCTTACTCGGTATATGCCAAAAAGAATGATTATTTCTCGCAAACAGAAACGATCACTACTCAAAATTTCGACCGTAATAAGACGCTGTTCATCAAGCTGGAAGTGTGTATGGAAAAAACAGACTGTGGCAAGGCCATTATCCTTAAGAACATTTATTATGATCTTGACAAATTCTTTATAAGAGAAGAGGCAAAGCCTGAACTGAACAAGCTTGGGCAGTTTATGAAAGATAATCCGGGCGTGAAGGTAGAACTATCATCACATACAGACTCGAGGGCTTCGGATGCCTATAATATGACCCTCTCACAAAAACGTGCGGACGCCGCAGTAGACTACCTGGTCCTGCAGGGTATAGAAAAAGAAAGACTGATACCTGTGGGTTATGGAGAAAGAAAGCTGCTCAACCGCTGTAAGGACGGAGCCGATTGCAGCGAGGCCGACCACCAGCTGAATCGCCGTACCGAAATGAAAGTAATCTGTCCTGATAACCGCTAGCCTTAACAGGGAGGTTGTGATTGCAATCTCCCGTTTCAACCCTTTAAAATTTTTGTTATGAAAACGTTTTATATAAAGTCAATAACTGTTTTATTAACAGGAATCATCACATTTACCGCTACCTCCTGCAACAAGAACGCAGCCTTGTGCCACTACGACGAAGCGCCTGCCGGTTGTGCCGCGGGCATGGATGTAGCTTTTTTGATAGATTACACCGGTAGCATGGGTGACGCTATCGACTCTATAAAAAGTGAGGTGAGCAGCATTGTTAATACGATTATGGCTGAATCCGGCGGTGATTACCGGCTGGCGCTGGGCATTTTTGACGAGTATCCCAAAGAAGGAGGTCCTTCTTATATAGCCAGCCCGGCTTATATATCCCTGCCCGCTGCTCAAAAGAAAATAATAACAACCGGCATCAATACCGATCAGCATCTAACCATGATGCAACTATTTGCTCCTGCCAATGCCGCCAGTTTCAGCACACAGCTTTCTTTTTTAAACAATAATCCCAACATGCCTATGGGTTGGGGTATTGGCGGACCAGAGCCGGGCGATCTGCTGCTTCATGAAGTGTTGAATAACAGCTTTGCAGGTGCCTGGCGTAGTGGCAATATCACAAAGCTGGCTATTATTATTACAGATGCCCCGGCCAGCGGAGATGATGATAATGCCAATGCAACAGACGATACTTTTTTGCAGAACCTTGCCGCAACGGCAAACAGCATGGGTGTGCAGTGTGTATTGCTCACCACATTTGGTGGTAATGTACTATATCCTGCCAATTATCAGCTACAGCTTATCGCCAACAACACGGGAGGTGCCGCTGTTGTGGCGCCGACTTTTACCAATATATCCAAAGACATTGTCAGCCAGATCCAGAATATCTGTAGTGAAAACAAAGCAGCCAAAAGAAAATAAACAGGGCATATTCCTGCTGCTCTTCTTCCAGACCATTTCAAATTTGAAATGGTCTCTTTATTTGTAAGGCTGGCATCAACTGCTATCATTGGCGGATGAAGAAAATTTACTACCTCTCTACCTGCAGTACCTGCGCAGAAATAATGAAGCATGCGAATATCAGCGAGCAAACGGGTTTTGAGTTGCAGGATATCAGAACCCAGCCTATGACATCTGCCCAATTGGACGAGATGAAAGAACGGTCAGGATCTTTTGAATCGCTTTTCAGTCGCCGGGCGCTCAAGTATAAGGAGCTGGGTTTAAAAGATAAGGTCCTTACAGAGGATGACTATAAAAAATATATATTAGCGCACGACACCTTTTTAAAGCGGCCGGTCGTAATCCTCGGCGATCAGATCTTTATCGGCAGTGAAAAAAAGAATATCGCTGCACTTAAAGAAGCGTTGAAATAATCGTTACCAATTACCTCCCTGCTCCTTATTCAACCTTTCAGATTGTTTAGGCGGATTGGTTCGCCAGTTTTTGTCGTACCTCACAAAAAAAGATAGCCATATCGCACGCGCCAACCTCATAATTAATGGCTGTAAACCAAGGAGTAGAACAGCATTAAAAATCAGCCAGTAAAATATCCGGTTGTCATTAACGCTCAGGCCGACAAATACCCACCAGGCGATAAGAGAAGCCACGCTTAAAGCAATGGACAAGGCATAGCTGATATAGCCACTGCCATAATAAAAGCCCACTTCCAGCTCAAAAGGCTGTCCGCAAACCGGGCAGGGCTCATTCATTTTCATAATGCTGGATAACTTGTAAGGATTTTGCTCAACAAACAGGTTGCCCTTACGGCAACGGGGGCATTTACATTGCAACACTTTTAAAAAACTGGGTTTGCTTTCGTCTGATGGTTGTATAGAGGGAATGGTTTGTGTATGCATGATCAATCTTTTATTTAATCTGTTTTCTAAATTCAAAAGGGGTGAGTGCGGTTGCCTTTTTAAAGAAGCGGTTAAAGTAAGAAGCATCTTTAAAATTGAGGTTCCAGGCTATTTCTGCGGCCGTCATTTCTTCATTTACCAAAAGCCGTTTGGCTTCCAGTATTACCCGGTCGCGAATCAGTTCGCCGGCTGTTTGGCCGGTTAGGTCCTGGCATAAGGCGTTCAAATGGTGGGGAGTAATATACATCATCGCCGCATACTCATTCGGTAACTTTAGCTGCCGGTAATTTTTTTCGATCAGGGTCCTGAAGGTTTTTAACGTCAATACCTTTTGATTGGGAATAGTGTTAGCCCCCTTTTTCCCGGAAGCTTCATCGGCCAGGATCAAAAAGCGAAGTAACAACACCCTTACCAGATCTTCATGAACCGGCCTGCTTTCTGCAGCCTTCAGCATTTCACGCATTAAGTGTTCTCCTTGCTGGTACATAGAACTGTTTAATTGAATCACTCCTTCATCACAATTGCCGCTGAAAAAAGAGAACTGGTCCAGGTAGGCCGAGTTCAATAAAAACGATTTGAAAAAAGTTTCGGAAAAGTTAATAATATAACCTTCTACTTTTCCTTCAAACTGCCATCCATGTACCTGGCCCGGAATCATAAAATATGCCTGACCCGGCTCAACGGGAAAGGTCTTGAAATCAATGGTATGTGTGCCTTTACCCGCGGTAAACAATACAATATGATAAAAAGCGTGCCGGTGCGGATAGTTCAGTTTTGCATAGTGACGACTGATATATTGAGCAAAATCTTCTACAAGAATATCCTCATCCGGTGGCGTGGGCGAAGCACTGATATTGCAGATATTATATACCGGGAACTTTGTCATAGCTAATGTAATACAATGCAAAATTACACCCCGATCCCGGTATCCTCATGTTGCTTTTCGGACCAAAAATGGTACTAAACGGAGATTTTAGTGTTTTGTTATGCAGTTAGTGTGTGATCGTTGGCTCTGTTGCCGGTTCATCCAGGCGTTTAGCCAGTTCGGGATTTTCCTTGCGTTCTTTTTGAAGAACTTTTCGGGCTATCCATACACTGATCAGCATAAAAAAAGCACCCAGCAAAAATGGGGCGCCGGGAAAATGAATAGCAGATCCTTTATGCGTGGTATAATTAAACAAACCTGTCATAATTAATGGCCCGAAAATGGAGGTCAGGCTCATCAGGCTCGTTAAACCACCCTGTAGCTCTCCTTGCTCATTGCTA